>DASPVR010000065.1:0-16724 GCA_035622255.1 Solirubrobacteraceae bacterium
GGCGCCCGCCGCTACGGCTACGCCGCCGGCCACGACGCCAGCCACGCCGCCGGCGACCGTCGCGCCGCCGGCCACGCCGCCGGCGACCCCCACGAAACCGGTGCCCGCCAAAGCTCTTCCGCTGCCCGCCTCCAAACCGCCCAAAATCCCGCTCACCGCGACCAAAGTGCCGACGCCGAAAACGACGACCACGACGAAAACCCCTGCCGCGCCGGCCAGCCCGCCGAGCGAATCCAAACCCTCGCAGCCAGCGATCCTGCTCGACACCGACGCGGCCTCGACATACAACCCCTCGAACCTGCCCGAAGCGAGCTTCGGCGACCCGGCCCTCGCGATCGATGGTGAAACCTCCACCGGCTGGACGGCCGAGGTCGAACCCGCGACGGCGCCGAACATGGCGGCCGGGCTGCTCATCGACCTCAAGGACACCCAACGCCTCTCGGCCGCCGAGGTCATCACCCCGACTCCCGGGCTGACGGCCCAGATCTACGGCTCGAGCGCGAGCACCGCGCCCGCGACGATCACCTCCCCGGAATGGACGGCGCTCACCAAATCCGAGGTGATCAAAAAGCGCCACACGCGCATCCCGCTCGGCCACTCGGACACCGGCTTTCGCTTCGTCGTGCTGTGGATCAGCAAGGCCCCCGCCTCGGCGGTCGGAACGCCCCAGGCTCCCGGGCGCGTGAGCATCAACGAATTCGAACTGTTCGCGGCGACCAAGTAGCCGCCGCGCCCCGCGCCAGCCTCATCGGCTAGGCTCGCCAGCCGATGCATCTCGCGGCTCTTCAACTCGTACCCGTGCTGGCGGCGGAGAAGAGCAAAACGGTGTTCTACGTGTTCGCCGCCATCCTGGTCGTATGGGCGATCGTCGTGTCGATCGGAATCGGGCTGCGCAACGACCGCTTCCCGGCCGCGGTCGGCGGGGAGCGCGCGATCATCGCGATCACCGCGCTGCTCGTGCTCGCCACGGTCGCCAGCGATGTGCTCACATCGGGCGGCAGCACCGCTGCGCGGGCCTCGGTCACGACGAGCGCGGCGCCAACCCCGCCGGCTGAAGCACCCAAGCCACCCACGGCCACGACCGGTACACCGGCGCCTCCCTCGCCAGCGGCGGGCTCTACGACGAGCCTCAAGCTAGCCGCCAACCCGAGCGGCCAGCTCAGCTACAACACCAAGCAGCTGGCGGCGAAGGCGGGCACGGTCACGATCACGATGACCAACATGTCACCGCTCGAACACAACGTCACGGTCGCCAAGGGCAGTACCGTGCTCGGGGCGACGCCGACGTTCGTCGGCGGCACCAGGACGCTCACGCTCACGCTCAAGCCGGGCACCTACACCTTCTACTGCTCGGTCCCCGGCCATCGTCAGGCCGGCATGGAAGGTACGCTCACGGTCTCATGACCCGCGCGCTCGACAACCTCGACGAGATCCGCGCCGCGATCGACGTGCTCGAGCATCCCTTCTACCGACGCTGGAGCGCCGGCGAGCTGAGCGCTGCAGAGCTCGCCTGCTACGCCGGCGAGTACGAGCACGCCGTGGTCGCGCTCGCGGACGCCTCCGAGCAGGCCGCCGCCTGCGCACAGGGCGGGCACGACGCGTGCGAGCTGCAATGCCACGCAGCCGAGGAGCGCGCTCACGTCGAGCTGTGGCGGCAGTTTGCGCACGCCGCCGGCGCGCCCGGACACGCCGGCGAGACGCTCCCGCCACTTGCGCAGACGCGTGCATGCGTGCGCGCGTGGACCGCCGGCGAAAGCCTGCTCGAGCACCTCGCCGTGCTCTACGCGATCGAGGCCGGCCAGCCGGACGTGTCGGCGACCAAGCTCGAGGGGCTGGCGGCCCACTACGGCTATGCCCCCGAGGGGCCGGCCGTCGAGTACTTCGCGCTCCACTCCCACCGCGACGTCGAGCACGCGCGCCAGGCGCGCGCTCTGATCACGCAGCTGCTCGACGGCGCCCACGACGAGGATGCACAAGCGCGGCGGATGACGGCACGCGCCCGCGCGGCTCTGCGCGGCAACTGGCTGCTGCTCGACGGCGTCCAGGAGCACGCTCGGCGCTTGGGCGGCTGTCTGAGTGCATTCGTCTCGGCCACGCCGGCCGCCGCCGCCGGCCGCCGCGGTGACCGGCGCGATCACGCCTCAGGTCAGCGGTAGCACCGAGCGTGGCGCCAGGCGCCACGCGAACAGGACAGCGGCCACGGCCGTGGCTAGGTTGAGGCTCGAGACGCCCGGGCGCATCGGGATGCTCACGCGCGCGCTCGCGTATGCGGTTAGCTCCTCGCTGAGGCCGTAGCGCTCGGTCCCGAATGCGAGCACCGCGCGCTCGGGAAGCTCCGACGGGAGCAGCGGCTCGCCGTCGGGGTCGACGGCCAGCAGCGGGCGACGCGATGGGGCCAGCGCGTCGAGCGCGGCCAGGCGGCAGACCGGCAGCGCGTAGTGGAGCCCGGCGGCGCCGCGCAGGGCGTCCGGATGCCAGGGGTCGTGACCGCCGGTCGTGAGCACGCCCGCCACGTCCGCCGCCGCCGCCACGCGCACGCAGGCTCCCATGTTGCCGAGGTCGCGCGGGTCCTCGAGCAGCACGACCGGCAGCGCGTGCTCGTCGCCGAGCACGGTGGCGGGGTCTGAGCGCGCGCGCTCGGCCAGCCCGATCACGCCGGTTGTAGGGGGCAGCGGCGCGAGCTGCTCGAACACGTTCGCGCTCACCTCGTGCGCGAGCTCCATCAGGCGGCCAGCCACGTCGGGGGCCAGCGCCCCCGCCAGGCGCGAGAGCTGCGCGCGATCACGGCAGGCGACCTCGAGCACCACGGCATCGAAGCGCAGCGCGTGCTTGAGCGGATGGAAGCCCTCGAGCACGGCCAGCGCCGGATCCCGCCGGGCACGCCCGAAGCGGGGGATCAGCGCCCCATCTTTCACCGACGCGATGATCGCAGCTGAGCGCGGGCCGACGGCCCCAGGACTAGAGTGCTTAGCGCGATGCGGCTCGAGGGCATCCACCACATCACCTGCATCACCGGTGACGCCCCCGCCAACGTCGACTTCTATGTCGGCCTGCTCGGGCTGAGGATGGTCAAGAAGAGCGTCAACCAGGACGACCCGACCGTCTACCACCTCTTCTACGGCGACGACGAGGGCTCGCCGGGGATGGACCTCACGTTCTTCGAGTATCCGGGCGCGGCGCGCGGAAGCGCGGGTGCGGGGATGGTGCACCTGATCGTCTGGCGCGTGGCGTCCGAGGCGGCGATCGATTTCTGGCTCGAGCGCCTGTCTGCGCACGCCGTCGACGCGCGGCGCGAGGACGGCCGGCTGACGTTCTCCGATCCCGAGGGGCTGCGCCACGAGCTTCGCGTCAGCAACGTCGACGACCTCCTGCGCGCGAGCTCCCCGGACGTTCCCGCGGAGTATGC
Organism: Solirubrobacteraceae bacterium; assembly: GCA_035622255.1. GTDB lineage: Bacteria > Actinomycetota > Thermoleophilia > Solirubrobacterales > Solirubrobacteraceae > Palsa-744. The sequence continues at coordinate 3,407 of DASPVR010000065.1, forward strand.
GCTCAGCGGCTTCGACGGCGTGCGCGCGTATGCGACCGACCCCGGCCTCAGCCAGCACGTGCTGCACGAAGTGCTCGGCTTTCAGGTCCAGGGGGATGACTGGGAGGTGCGGGGCGCGCGGCGGGGCAGCTTTTACGTCTACGATCCGCCACCGCGGGACGGGCCGGCGATCCAGGGGGCCGGCAGCGTGCACCACGTCGCGTTCGCCTCACAGCCGAGCGAGCAGGAGGCGTGGCACGAGCGCCTCGCGCAGGCCGGCGTGCGCCCCACCCCGGTGATCGATCGCTTTTACTTTCGCTCGATCTACTTCCGCGAGCCCAGCGGCGTCCTGTTCGAGATAGCCACGATCGGTCCCGGGTTCGACGTCGACGAGGACGCCGACCACCTCGGCGAGCACCTCTCGCTGCCGCCGAAGTTCGAGCCGTTGCGCGCGCGCCTGGAAACAACGCTCACCCCGCTGCCCGCGCGCGTCAGGTGACGGAGGCGCTGCGGACCCCGGCGGAGCTGCTCGAGGGGCTGCCGCAGTTCCCGTTCGCGGCACGCTTTCGCGAGCACGATGGCCTGCGGCTGGCGCACGTGGACGAGGGCCAGGGGGCGCCCGTCGTGTTCGTCCACGGCGAGCCCACGTGGTCGTTTCTGTGGCGTCACGTGATCCCCCCCGTGCGCGACGCCGGCTTTCGCTGCCTGGCGCCAGACCACGCCGGGTTCGGGCGTTCGGACAAGCCGGTCGAGCTCGACTGGTATAGCTACGCGCGCCACTGCGCGGCGCTCGCCGGCCTGCTCGAAGAGCTCGATCTGCACGGCGTCACGATGGTCGTGCACGACTGGGGCGGTCCGGTCGGGCTGCGGGTGGCGGTCGAGCATCCCGAGCGCGTAGAGCGCATGGTGATCATGGACGCGGGGCTGTTCAGCGGCCATCAGCGCATGACCGATGCCTGGCTCGCCTTTCGCGAGTTCGTCGCGCGCACGCCCGACCTGCCCGTCGGGCTGCTCGTGCGCAGGGCTTGCGCGCACGACCCCGGGGACGAGGTGATCGCCGCCTACGATGCCCCCTTCCCCTCGCCCGAGCACAAGGCCGGCGCGCGCGCCTTCCCGCTGCTCATCCCGACGGCGCCGCAGGACCCCGGCGCCAGGGACGGCCAGCGCGTGCTGGAAGCACTGCGCGAGGATCGCCGGCCCGTGCTCATGCTCTGGGCCGACTCGGATCCGATCATGCCGTTGAGCACGGGCGAGCGCTTCGCGCAGGCGATCGGATGCGAGGCGCCCGAGGTGATCGCCGGCGCGGGCCACTTCCTCCAGGAGGACCGGGGCGCCGACATCGGACGACGCATCGCTGGCTGGCTGACCGGCTCCTAGGACCGCTGCGCTTCGGGGGCCAACACCGCGCGGGCGGCCCGCTGAACGCTGGTAGTGTCGCGCCGTGAAGCTCGCCAACCTCCACGACGGCGCTCCGGCGCGCGAGCTCTCAGCCGGGCATATCAAGGGCACGTGGCGCGACCTCGGGCGCGAGCTCGGCACCCGCACGATCGGCCTGCGGCGCATCGTGATCGCGGCAGGCCACTTCTCCACGCCGGCTCATGAGCACGGCGCCGAGGAGGAGATCTTCTATGTCCTCGACGGCGACGGCCTGCTGTGGCTGGACGGCCACACCTTCGGCGTCGCGCGCGCGGACGTGATCGTGCATCGCCCCAAAAGTGGCGCCCACACCCTGCGCGCCGGTGCGGATGGGCTCGACGTGCTCGCCTTCGGCCAACGCCGCGACGGCACGCTCACCGCGCTTCCGCGGGCTGGCGTAGCGTGGTCCTTCCCGCGCTGGGTCGTGCTCGGCGACGGCGAGCATCCGTTCGCGCGCGAGGCGGCCGCCGGGCCGCCCGAGTGCCCCTCGCCGCGGCCGGAGCGACCGCCGAGCGTCGTGGCGCTCGCCGACGTGCCGGCGAGCCTCGGCGGTCGTGCGCGCCTGGCCGCCCGCGCGGCGGGCGCGTTGGCGAGCGGACTCAACCACGTGGTCCTCGGGGCTGGAGAACAGGGCGCGCCCGCGCACTGCCACTCGCTCGAGGAGGAGCTGTTCGTCGTGCTCGGCGGCGGCGGGACGCTGCAGCTGTGGGAGCGCGGTGAGCGTGAGCCCCGGCAGCAGCCGCTGCGCGCGGGCGACGTCGTCTCGCGCCCGCCCGGCACGGGCGTCGCACACGCGCTCGTCCCCGGCGACGATGGGATCACGTATCTCGCCTACGGCACGCGCGAGCCCGCCGACATGTGCTTCTACCCGCAGTCGGGCCGTGTCGCGCTGCGCGGTCTGGGCATCGCGCTGCGCTCACCGCAGGTGGAGGCGCTGCCCGACCTCTGAGCGCCGGTGCTAGCGTGCCCGCAATGACGGCGCCCTGGCCGGAGCTCCCCTACGAGCGCTTCAGGGAGACGTGCGACACGCTGCACGCCCACACGCAGGTGCTCGGCAAGCTGGCGGTGGCGCTGGCACCGCCCGAGCCCCAGCTACAGCACGCCGCGCTGAGGCTCAGCGTGCGCGGCTGGGAAACGCTTCCGCTGCCCGCTCCCGACGGTAGCGGCTCCCTGGTGGCGACGCTCGACCTGCACGCGCACGAGGCCGTCGCCGCGCACAGCAACGGCCGCGCGCGCCGCGTGGCGCTCGCCCCCGACCGACCAGTCGGCGAGGTGACGCGCGAGCTGCTGGACGCGCTCGGCGAGCTCGCGGGGCCGATCGCGATCGACCCCACGCCGCAGGAGGTCCCCTGGAGCGCGCCGCTCGACGAGGACACCGAGCACTTCCGCTACGACCCCGAGCAGGTCGCCGGCTACTTCGCGGCCGCGACCCAGGCGGCGCTCGTGCTCGCCGAGTTCCGCGCCCCCTTTCGCGGGCGCTCGACTCCCGTGAATGCCTGGTGGGGCTCGTTCGACCTCGCCGTCAGCCTCTTCTCCGGCGAGCCAGCGGATCCGCCGTCGGACGACTTCATCATGCGCAACGCGATGGACGCCCAGGAGATCGCCGTCGGCTGGTGGCCGGGAGACGCGCGCCACGAGCGTGCGGCCTTCTACGCGTACGCCCACCCCCCCAACGACGACTTCGCGCACGCGCAGCTCGCGCCGGCGGCCGCCCGCTGGGAGGGGGAGCTCGGCGAGCACGTGCTCGACTGGGACGACGTCCGCGCGAGCCCCGATGCGCACGCGCATGCGCTGCGCTTCGCCCGCTCGGCGTTCGAGCAGGCTTGCAGCGCCTGCGAATGGGATCCGGCCCTTGCCGCCAGCGGGGCGGGGGACCCGCCGCCGGTCAGCTGACGAAGATCGGGGGCGTCCCGGACTATGCTTCGGCGACAGCGTCGAGCGGGGCCCGGGGGCGTGCGCGGCGACGTCGTGGAGATGCGTTCACACAGCGACCACACGATCACGGCTGCGTCGCCGCGGCAAGGCGGACGGGCGCTCGGGGCGTGCGCGCTCGCACTGGTCGCCGTCGGGCTGCTCACGTGCACCCATGCCTCCGCGAGCGGCGTGGGCGCCCGCGCCGCTCGCAACCGCTTCGCCTGCGTGGGCGAAAACAGCACCCGCGTGCCGTGCCATTTCTCGACGCCGAGCGGCAACGTGCGCTGTCTGTGGACACCCAAACCGAACAGCGTCGCCTGCGTCGTAGTCGCGAGCGGGCGTGCCTACCGGCTGCGGCCGACCGGCCGGGCACGCTTGATCCACCTCACGCTGCGCCGCCGGGGCGAAACGCTGCCGACCGATCAGCAGATCCTGTTCCCCGACAGCCTCTCCTGTCAGGACACCGCGAGATCGATGACGTGCAACCAAGACTTCGGCCTCGGCGCGTTCACGCTCCCGCTTCGGGCACAAGCGGCGCGCTGAGGGCTGCTTCATAATGGAAGCGTGATGGAGGAGCGGCGCGCGCAAGAGCTGCTGGCCCGGGAACGGGCCCGCGTCGAAGCTGCCCTGGCCGACCTCGACCGCGGCGATCGCAGCGACGAACCGGATCCATTCGATCCGGCTGACGCGGCGCCCGACCTGCTCGAGGCCGAGATCGAGGAGGGGCTCGCCGACCGTCTGCAGGAGGAGCTCGAAGCGATCGAGCGCGCCGAACAGCGCCTGGCCGAAGGCGTGTACGGGCGCTCGGTGGAGAGTGGAGAGCCAATCCCCGACGCGCGGCTCGAGGCCATCCCCTGGGCCGAGCGCACCGCCAGCGAGCAGGCGCGACACGGCTGAGCGGCGCGTCAGGCGGTGTCGACGAGCGCCTCGTGGTCGAGCGTGAGGAACGCCGCCACGACGCCGGGATCGAACTGCGTCCCGCTGCAGCGCTCGATCTCGGCCACGGCACGCGCCACGGGAAACGCCTGCTTGTACGGGCGCGCGTGGGTCATCGCGTCGAACGCGTCCGCCACGGACACGATGCGTCCCGAGATCGGGATCTCCTCGCCCCTCAACCTGTAGGGATACCCGGTTCCGTCCCAGCGCTCGTGGTGGGTGAGCGCGATCTCGGTGGCCATCTGGAGGACGCGGAAGTCGCTCTCGCCGAGGATCCGTCCCCCGATCGACGTGTGGGCCTTCATCGCGTCGAACTCGTCGCCGGTTAGCTTTCCCGGCTTGAGCAGGATCGTGTCGGAGATGCCGATCTTGCCGACGTCGTGCAGCGGCGCCGCACGGCGGATCATCAAGCTCGTGTCGTCGTTCAGGCCCAGCTTGCGCGCGAGCAGGGCGGCGGTATACGCGACGCGCTCGGTGTGGCGGTTGGTGTCGTCGTCGCGATACTCGCCCACGAGCGCCAGGCGCTTGAGGTCCTCCAGGCGCGCCGCGTGCAGCTCGGCGAGCGTCCGGCGGTGCGCCGTGACGTCGGAGAACGAGCCGACGGCCGCGTAGGGTGTGCTCTCCCCCACGCGAAACAGTGCCCGGCTGTTGATCGAGATCCAGCGCGTCTCGCCGTCGGGCTGAACGACGCCCATGATCACGCCGCTCTGGGGCTCGCCGGTGCGCAGGCTGATCATGCCCGGGTGTTCGTGGCCGTGAAACGGCGACCCATCCTCGTGGATCAGCGGCAGCAGCGGGCGGTAGGAGCTGCCTTCTTCGAGCTGCTCCGCGGACAGGCGGAGGATCCGCAGCGCGCTCTTGTTGAAGGCGATCACCCGGCCGTCGAGGTCCTGCACCATAATCCCCTCGTCGAGCGTTTCGACGATCGAGCGGTGCAGATGCTCGCTGGCGCGCAGGGCGTCGTCGCCGGCCCGCTGCTCGCCGAGGTCCCCGATCGTGGCGGGGCTGGCGAGGGCCCGGCGCTCGGCGAGCGCGACGTCGTTGCCCGTCCGCGCGGCCTGCACGCGCGAGACGCGGCGATGTCGTGAGGTGGTCCTGGACATCGGTCTGGACGGCTCATCGTCCGCCTGCCCTCGGCCACTTGAGCCATTTGTGGCATGGCCCACGAAAAGCGCCTCACGGGCATCTGCGCTAGGTTGGGCTCGTCAGATGGAGTTCTGACGAGGCGTGTGCCGTGCGGCGGTCGCGCCTCGAACCGCCGCTCGAGCAGGGCTGATGACTCCTTTCGCGAATCACACGCCGACGCGAGAGGAGCGCTGCCCCCGATGTCCGATACCGACTGGCGCGAGCTTGCCGCGATCTTCGCGGGCGGCGCCGCCGGCGCGCTGCTGCGCGTGTGGCTTGGACGGCACTTCTCCGGCGGTGCGCCGGGCTGGCCCTGGGTGACGTTCTCGATCAACGTGAGCGGCTCGTTCGCGCTGGGCTGGCTGGTCACGCGCCTGCAGGAGCGCCTGCCGCCATCCACCTACCCCAGGCCGCTGCTCGGCACGGGGTTCTGTGGCGCCTATACCACCTTCTCCACGATGCAGGTCGAGCTGTTGACGATGATCGAAGACGGTCGCTACGGCCTCGCGGCGGGGTATGCGGCCACCAGCCTGGCCGCCGGCGGCGCTGCGATCTGGATCGGGACGGCGTTCGGGCGGCGCGTGCGGACGCTCGCATGAGCGCGTGGGTCTGGGCCGCGGTCGTGCTGCTCGGCGGGGCGGGCGCAATCGGGCGCTTTCTGCTCGACACGCTCGTCAGCGGTCGCGCGGGCCGCGCCTTTCCGCTCGGCACGCTGGCGGTGAACGCAAGCGGCGCCCTGCTGCTCGGTCTGCTCAGCGGGCTCGCGGCGACGGGCGACGTGCTGCTGCTCGCGGGCACGGCCACGATCGGCTCGTACACCACCTTCTCCACCTGGATGCTCGAGAGCCATCGTCTGGCGGAGGGCTCCGCGCCGGGTGGGGCAGCCGCCAACCTCGTGCTCAGCCTCGGCGTCGGCTTCGCGGCGGCTCTCGCTGGGCACGCGATCGGGGCCAGCGCGTGAGCGCGGATTGCCTCAAGCTGACCGCCTACTTCGGTGAGCGCGATCGCAGCGGTGGCCGACTGCTGGCCGACAGACTGCTCGACGTCTTCGGCGAGCGGCGCGTCGCCGCGAGCGTCCTGCTCAGGGGCGCGGTGGGCTTCGGAGGGGCGCAGCAGCTGCGCACCGACGCGCTGCTGTCGCTGTCCGAGGACCTGCCAGCCGTTGCCGTGGCTGTCGACACCCGCGCGCGCATCGAGTCGATGCTCGAGCAGGTGGTGGAGGTCGTGGGTGGCGGCCTGGTGACGCTCGAGCGCGCACAGCTGCTCGGCGCAGCCAGCTCGCCCGTCGAGCTGCCCGCCCGGTTGCACGAGGCGGCCAAGCTGACCGTCTACGTCGGGCGGGGGCAGCGGGTGGGCGGGAGACCGGCAATGGCGGCTGTCTGTGCGTTGCTCCATCGCCGCGGCGTGGCGGGCGCGAGCGCGCTGCTCGGCGTGGACGGCACCCGTGCTGGTCGGCGCGCCCGCGGGCGCTTCTTCGCGCGCAACCCGCACGTCCCGGTGATGATCATCGCCGTCGGCGCGGGCCCGCGGATCGGCGCGGCGATCCCCGAGCTGACGGAGAGGTTTCCCGATACGCTGCTAACGCTCGAGCGCGTGCGCGTGTGCAAGCGCGATGGGGAGCTGCTGGGGCGCCCGCACGAGCTGCCGGCCGTCGACGAGCACGGGCGGGCGCTCTGGCAGAAGCTGATGGTCTACTGGTCGCAGGCCGCCGTGCACGGCAAACGCCCCCTGAGCCTGGAGATGGTTCGCCGCCTGCGCGAGCGCGGCGCGGCCGGAGCGACGAGCCTGCGGGGCGTGTGGGGCTTTCACGGTAACCACACTCCCCACGGCGACAAGCTGCTCCAGCTGCGACGCCACGTGCCCGTGTGCACGATCGCGATCGACACGCCGCAGCGCAGCACGCAGGCCTTCGCCGTCGTCGACGAGCTGACCGCGGAGCAGGGTCTGGTGACGAGCGAGATGGTGCCGGCGCTCAGCGTCGCCGCGCCCGGCCGGTGCGCGACCGCGCCGGCACTCGCCACCCACGACTTCTGACAGCGAGGCGCGCCCTCCGCGAGCCGAACCCCGGGTGCAGGCAGGACCCTATGATGCCTGCACTGCCGAGCACATTGGCCAGGAGAGAGTCATGTCCCCCAGGATCATCAGCGAGGATCACCACCCCACCCTTCGCCACGCCGACCGCGAGGCGATCGGGGGAGAACTGCAGGACATACTCGTCATCCTCCTCGACCTCTCGCTCGCGGGCAAGCACGCCCACTGGAACGTCGTCGGACCGCATTTCCGCGCGCTGCACCTGCAGCTCGATGAGCTCGTCGACTCCTGGCGCGACGCCGCCGACAGGATCGCCGAGCGCGCAGTCGCGCTGGGCCATCAGCCCGACGGCCGGATCGCGACCGTGGCGACGCGCACCCAGCTCGAGCCCCTCGCCGAGGGGCCGCTGGCCGACGCCGACGTGATCGCGGCGTTCACGCGCCTGCTGACTGACGCGATCGGCGGGATCCGCGAACGCATGGATCTGCTCGAGGACGTCGACGCCGTGACCGCCGACCTGCTCCACGGCATCGTCGCCCGGCTCGAGGAGAGCCTCTGGATGATCCGCGTTCAGGTCGCCTGAGGGCTCAGGTCTGCCGGTCTGCTGGCGCGCCGCTGGTATGGCTCATGTGACCGCGCGCTAGGTCGTCGAGCCGAGCGGCTCGCCCGCGGCGCCCGTCGCACCGGCGGTGTCGGCGGCCTTGCCGCTGCGCATGTACATCAGCACGGCCACGACGACCGTCCAGATCACGAACGCGAATAGGGCCCCCATCCCAGCGGGCGGTACCAGCGACACGATCCCGATCAAGATGGCGACGACGCCGAGCCAGTTGGGCAGCGGGGCACCGCGCAGGATCGCGAGCCCGCTGCACACGCCGAAGATGAACGCGCCCGCGACCAAGGGCAGGAACAGTTCGTTGGAGACGAAGTTCAGTGTCTTTGCCATTTCCGGCGTCAGGTCGTGGAGGTTGTGCGCGATGCCGTATTCGAGTCCGCCGCCGGTCAGCGCGCCGACGGCCATCAGCACCGAACCTGCGAGCACGAGCGCGCCGAGCCCCTCGGCCGCAGGACGCAGGTAGGAGCGCAGGGCGCCCGCGAACAGCACGAGCACGAGGAACGCGAGCGCGAACAGGATGCCAGAAGTCTCGACTTCGGAACGATGCGAGGCGTAGTAGAGGACGACCTTCGCCGGGCTGGCGCTCGGTTTGGGGGTTTCGCCGTTGCTCGTGATTATCGCGACGACGATGAGCAGCGTGAACAGGACACCCGTGAGCGGCGCCAAGCGCTTCCACTGATCCGACATTCAAGATCCTCCCTTGTGGCTTTCCCATGCCCGCACGCGGACATGCCCCGAACCCCCTCTACTCGACTGTACAGCAGATCGTGCGATTTGTCACAGATGCCCGTGCAGCTAGGCTGGGCGGAGGGATGCCCTTCTTTCGCTTCGAGGGCCAGCGCATCGCCTACAGCGAATTCGCCGCTGGGCGCCAGCACGCTGCGACGGACGGGCGTGCTCGGGCGCGCACCGCCGGCCGCGCGTCCAAACGCCCGCTCATCCTCATCCACGGGCTGCTGCTCTCTCAGGAGATGCACAGGCCGCTGGCCACCGACCTCGCCGCGTACGGCAACCGCGTCATCACGGTCGATCTGCTCGGCCACGGCAGGTCTGACCGGCCGCGCGAGATGACGCGCTACTCGGTCTCCCAGTTCGCTGCGCAGGTGGTCGCCCTGATGGACCACCTGGAGCTCGAGCGGACGGCCGTGATGGGGACCTCGCTGGGCGCCAACACCGCGCTCGAGCTGGCCGCGTCAGATCCGGGGCGCGTGCGCGGCCTGGTCATAGAGATGCCCGTGCTCGACAACGGCCTGCTCGCGAGCGCCGTCGCGTTCACGCCGCTGCTCGTCGCGCTCACGTTCGGCGAGCCCGCGATGGCGCTGCTGGCGCGGGGGGCGCGCGCGGTCCCGCGCGCGCTGTTGCCCCACAACGGCAACGTGCTGCTCGACCTCTGGCGCCAGGATCCGGGTCCGGGGGGCGCTGTCGTGCAGGGTTTGTTCTTCGGTCGCATCGCGCCGCGCAAAAGCGAGCGTCGCACGATCCAGGCGCCGACGCTCGTGCTCGGTCACCCCCGCGACCCAGTGCATCCCTTCTCCGACGCCGGGATGCTCGCCGAGGAGCTTCCCCACGGGCGCCTGCTCGAGGCGAACTCGCTCATCGAGCTGCGCGTGCGCCCCCAGCGGCTCACGAGCGAGATCGCCGCCTTCCTGGACAAGGTGTGGGCAAGGCGCCCCCCGAGCCGCCGCCAGCGAGGCGTCCGCCGGGAGCGCCGCCAGAAAGCGTGACGCAGCGAGAGGCGCGGCCTTCGCCCGTGGCGGCCCGCCAGCCCGCCAGGCCCGTCCGACACTGGGCTGGATCGCTAGCGGCGCGCGCCTGCGGGCTGGGCGGCGCGCGACGTCGCCCGGGCACGCCCGATCGGTGCCCCGCGAGCAGCTGCGGGCGATGACGCGGCCTGCGCCTTGGAGTGCTGTGCAAACGGCGCGTCCGTGGGAGCACTGGCCACCGGTCGCTCGCCGGCAGCGGCCGCGCGGCAGAGCGCGAGGGCCAGCAGGCACGCACCGACCCACAGGACCAGAACCCCCGACAGCCCAACCATCAAAAGCAAGGGACCATCCTCTCTCTCGTCGGCCTGCGGGGTTAGCTGACGGGCGAGCGCTGAAAGAGCCTGCGCTTCCCACGATCGGCGTGGGATTTGCCCCGAACTACGTGGTTCCCCCGCTCTCCGACAAAAGGCCGGAGATTCGGCATTTGCGTCTCCAAGCTAGCAAGGGCGGGCAGCTTGTGACGAATGCGGCTGGGTCCTTATCGCAAATAGCAGGAATATCGTGCACCGTTGAGGCCGCTGAGCAGCGCTCGAGGGCCACCGGTCGTCACCAGGTGTCGACAAAGCCGCGCACCGGCAAGCGTTCGGGGCTTCGCAGCGTCGCCCCGAGCGTGGCGTCGATGCGCGCCCGCGTCTCTGCCGGGTCGATGACGTCGTCGATCTCGAACAGTGTTGCCGCGTTCAGCGCTCGCGCGTTCTGCTCGCCGGCCGCGGTCAGCTCACGGATGCGCCGCTCGCGCGCCTCGCTGTCGGTGATCTCCTCCAGCTCCTTGCGCCAGCCCAGCCGCACGGCGCCCTCGAGACCCATCGGCCCCAAATGCGCGCTGGGCCATGCGACAGTGAGCAACGGCTCGTGCAGGCTGCCGGCGACCATCGCCTGGGCGCCGAGGCCGTAGCCCCTGCGCAGGACGACCGCGATCAGCGGCACGCGCAGGGAGGCGCCGATGACGAGCAGCCTGCACGAGTGGCGTACGAGCGCCGTGGCCTCGGCTCCGGGGCCGACCATCATGCCGGGGGTGTCGACGAGCGAGACGAGCGGCAGCCCGAACGCATCGCACAGCTGCATGAAGCGCGCCGCCTTGTCGGCGCCGGCGCTTGTGATCGCGCCGGCCATGTGCATCGTGTTGTTGGCCATCAGCCCCAGCGGCCGCCCGGCGATGCGCCCGAGCGCGGTCGTCATCTCCGGCGCGAAGCGCTCGCGCAGGAACGTCACCGAGCCGCTGTCGCAAAGCGTCTCGATTATCGGCGCAACGGCGTATGCGCGCCGCTCGCGCTCGGGCACCAGCTCGCGCAGCCCCAGCTGGCTCGCAACGTCCCCGGGCGGAGTCGCGCCCTGGAAGTAGGCGAGCAGACGCTTCGCCGCAGCCGTGGCCTGGCGTTCGTCGCTCACGGCGACGTCGACCACACCATTGGCCGCCTGCATCTCCAGCGGGCCGATGTCGTCCGCCTCGACCCTCCCCAGCCCTCCCCCCTCGATCATCGCCGGCCCGCCCATCCCCAGCGACACGTTCTCGGTCGCCACGATGAGATCCGAGCATCCGGCGATCACCGCGTTGCCGGCGAAGCAGCGCCCCGCGGCGATCGCGATGCGGGGCACGATCCCCGACAGACGCGCCCACAGCGCGAAGGCGCGGGTGTCGAGGGCGGACACGCTCGCGCGGTCGGTGTCGCCCGGGCGCCCGCCGCCGCCCTCGGCCAGGAAGACCGTCGGCAGGCGCATGCGCTCGATCAGCTCGAACAGGCGGTCCTTCTTGCGGTGCCCGATCCATCCTTGGGTGCCGGCGAGGACGGTGTAGTCGTAGGACAGGACGGCGCATGCGGCGCGCTCGCCGAACAGCTCGCCGTTGATGCGCGCGGTGCCGGCGATCAGCCCGTCGGCGGGCGTGCGCGCGATCAGATCCGACAGCTCCCGCCGTCCACGCTGGGCGGCGATCGCGAAGCGCCCGTACTCGACGAAGCTCCCCTCGTCGACGAGGTCGGCGAGGTTCTCGCGCGCGGTTCGCGCGCCGCTCCCATGGCGGCGCTCGACCGCGTCGGGCCGCGCACGATCACAGGTGAGCGCGCGGCGCGCGAGCATCTCGGCGAGGTCCTCGCGCGGCGCCTTTTGCTGATCGTCGGGCTTGGGCATGGGGCGGCGACGATAGCTGGTCGTGCGCCCGCCGCGGCCCGTTCAGCCGCCCGCCGCGGCCCCGGTGCTCGGCGACGCGATCGCCGGCCGCGAGCTGTGCCGGCGGCTCAGTCGAGCAGCCCGACCTGGCGCAGTATCGCGATCGAGTCCGAGTACACGTCCTTACGCTTTACGAGCTCGCCCTCGAACGGGATCACGTCCATGCCCTGCCACTCGATAGTCCTGCCGCTGGCCGGCGCCACGAGCTCGCCGCGGCGTAGCTCGTGCGTGTGGGTGGCGCTCGCCGTCCACTCCTGCACGACGAGGTCGTCGCGTACGTAGAGGCGGCGGGTGTGGAATGCGAGATCGGGCCACGCGGCGAAGATCTGCGCGATGTGCCCGCGTACGCGCTCGCCCTCCGCGCGCTCGCCAGCGGTGTGGTTCTCGAACACCATGTCGGGCGCGTGCAGCGCCACGATCGCGTCGACGTCGTGGCGGTTCCAGGCGTCGTTGTAGCGCTCGATGACCGCGCTGAGGGGATGATCGGTGCGCGGCGGCGCGGTGCTCACGCCCACTCCATCGGCTCGAAGCCGCTCGTCGTCGGCGCCGACACGATCAGCACCGACGCCGGCTCGGAGCCATGGTTTCGCAGCGTGCGCCGGTGGGCGGGGTCCAGCCGGGCGAACGTGCCCGACGGCACTGGGTGCTCGTCGCCGTCGATCACGAGCGCGGGCGCTCCCGACACGACGAAGAAGAGCTCCTCCTGATCGCGCTCGGTCTCGTCGTGCTCGGGGATCGACTCGCCGGGTGCCAGCTCGACGAGGTTCGCGCCCAGCGCGCGGCAATCGAGTGAGCGCCGCACAAGGCGCCAGCTGCCCGTGCGCTCCAGGTCCTCGTCGCGCACGATGGCGTAGCTCTCGCGCTGACCGGCCACCTCTCCCATCGCCCGCCAACCTATCTACTAGTAGGTAGATTGTCAAGGACGATCTGCCAAAATGGCCCGATGGCCACAGCGACGCCTCGACGCGCCCCCGCGGCGCCCGACCAGGGCCGGAGAGCCGCCGCGGGCGACGGCGACACCGCAGCACGGATCCTCGACGTTGCCGAAGCGCTGATCCAGGTGCGCGGGTTCAACGCCTTCAGCTACGCCGACATAGCCGCCGAGCTGGACGTAACCAAGGCCAGCCTGCACTACCACTTCGCCAGCAAGGCCGAGCTGGGGCTGGCGCTGATCGAGCGCTACGCGCGCCGCTTCGCGCAGCTGCTCGACGGTATCGACGCCGCGACCGACGCAGCCGCGGCCAGGCTCAGAGCCTACGCGAGCCTGTACGCCGACGTGCTGCGCGGGCGGCGGATGTGCCTGTGCGGGATGTTCGCGGCCGAGCACGAGACATTGCCGGAGCAGATCGGCGAAGCGGTCATCGCCTTCTTC
>DASPVR010000066.1:0-3266 GCA_035622255.1 Solirubrobacteraceae bacterium
CTGATAGGTGGCCCCGCCGACGCGCCGCGAGCGGTCCTCGAGCGTGGGCGTGAGCGCTTTGATCGAAACCTCGAGCGTCTCCACCGGGTCTTTGTCGCTGCGCTCGGCGAGCAGCGCGAGCGCGTCGTAGACGATCCGCTCGGCGGTCGACTTCTTGCCATCGCGCATCACCTTGTTGATCACCTGCTGGACGAGCTTGGAGCGGTGGATCGGATCGGCCTCGGGCGGGCGGATCTGGGCAGCTGCGCGACGGGGCATGGGCTGCTTTGCGGCTAGCGCTTCTTGACGCCGTACTGTGAGCGCGCCTTCTTGCGGTCGCTCACGCCGGCGGCGTCGAGCGTGCCGCGCACGACCTTGTAGCGCACGCCCGGCAGGTCCTTGACGCGGCCCCCGCGCACCAGCACGACCGAGTGCTCCTGCAGGTTGTGCCCCTCGCCGGGGATGTAGGCCGTTACCTCGATCGAGCCCGAGATGCGCACACGCGCGACCTTGCGCAGCGCGGAGTTGGGCTTCTTCGGGGTGGTCGTGTACACGCGTGTACACACCCCGCGCCGCTGCGGCGCGGCGACCTTCTTCTTGCGGCCCGTGCCCGACTTCAGGCCCGGCGTGGCGAGCTTCTTCTTCGGGGCCAGGCGGCCCTTGCGCACGAGCTGAGAGGTGGTCGGCATGGGCCGCGGATGCTAGCAGTGGACGGGCTCCCGCGGCAAATGCCGGCGAGGTTCCGCGGTTCATGGCGGGCAGGTTTCCCGCAAACTGCGGCCAGCCGGGGCCGGGCCAGTTCGGGCGGCCCCGGCCGGGGTGGCGGGGCCCCCGGCTAGGCCCGCGCGGGGGCGCCGGCCGTGCGTACGGGCGCTGGCATGAGCGCGCAGGCCACCACGACGAGCATGAAGGCCGTCGCCTGCACGACCACGCCGAGCGGGCTGGCGGCCAGCGGATCGCCGAAAACGACGATCCCGCCGGCGATCCCGGCGATGTTCGCGGCCGTCCCGGTGACCGCGATCACAGGCACGGCCTCGCCGTCCTGCAGGCCCCTGGCCGAGGCGTAGAAGGCGACGACCGACGCCAGCACGGCGACCGCCAGCCACGGGCTGGAGGCCAGGCCGAGCAGGCCGTGGGAGCCGGTGATCCCGGTGAGCGCCTTGATCGCGGTGTCGGACACGCCGAAGAGCGTCCCGGCGGCGGCCCCCAGCATCACGCCGTGGTGCTCGGAGCGGCCGCCCATGCGCGGGCCCATCATGAGCAGCGCTCCGAGCCCGAACAGGCCGGCCTCGAAGCCGATCATCGCCGCCTGGGAGAACTGCGAGTGGGCGCCGTGCAGCGCCGGCAGCGTCACGCCGAGCAGGACCAGCCCGAGCGCGGTCAGCGACAGGCCGACCCACTGGCGACGGCCGACGCGAAAGCCGAACATGCGCTCGGCCATCACGGCGATGAACACCACGCCTCCGGCGAGCGCGACCTGCACGACCGACATCGGCGCGAGCGCCAGGGCGGCCGCGTGCAAGCCCCAGCTCGCGGTCGCGATCGCCATGCCAATGGCAAACCAGCGCGAGGAGTAGAGAGCTCTGGCGGAGCGCAGCGGGTGGCCCATCTGCACCCGCGCGACCGAGCTCGCGCCGCGGTGCTTGTAGAAGAACGCGAGATTCGCCATGAAGGCGCACGCGAGGGCGAGCAGGATGCCGATGTCGATGGTCACGCGGGTGGGCTCTTGCGGGTGGGGCTCAGCGACTCCGGGAACTAATCGACGGGCCCCCCGTGCTGCTTTACTGCCCGCCAGCGGCCTCGGCACATTACCCGGGTCGACCTGTGTGCAAGCTAAAGACGACCCCAAGCGACCGCAAGACCGGCAACCGCCGTTGCTGATGGTCGACATCGACGGCGTGCTCTCGCTGTTCGGTGCGCCCACGATCGCCGGCCAGCGGAGCCTGGCGGTGCTCGCGGGCGACCCCGACGAGCAGCGGCGCGCACGCCGCGGGCGCTACTGCTCGATCGACGGGATCCCGCACTTCCTCTCCTACGACGCGGCCGCGCACTTGCTCGCGCTGGCCGACAGCTTCGAGCTCGTGTGGGCCAGCGGCTGGGAGGAGAAGGCCAACGAGCACCTCCCCCACCTGCTCGGCATGCCGGGCGCGCTGCCGTTCGTGCGCTTCCCGCGCGCGCAGGCGCAGACGGGCGACGGCGACGGGCACTGGAAGCTCGCCGCGATCGACTCCTATGCCGGCGCGCGGGCGCTCGCCTGGATCGACGACGGCTTCAACCCGGCCTGCCACGCGTGGGCGAGCGCGCGCGCCGCGCCCACGCTGCTCGTGGCCACCGAGCCCGAGCAGGGGCTCACGACGCGGGAGGCACAGGTTCTGCAGCAGTGGGCGGCGCGGCTGGCGCGCCCGTGACCGCGCCCGCCAGGCTCAGCGCTTCCGATGCCGTCGCCCCCGCCCCGCCGGAGCCCGCTTCGCCGCCGCCGGGGCACAGCGCGCGCAGCCAGCTCACGCCGCCGCTCGGTGCGCTCACGATCGTCGCAGACCACGAGCCGCCGGCGTCGCTCACCGCGCGCGCGAGCGTCTGCTCGTCGACCACCTCACCGCGCTGGGCGACGCTGCGCGCCTGCACGAGCACGCTCGCGCCGGTGATCGGCGTGCCGTCGAGGAAGGTGAACGTGCCGGCGAGCGTGATCTGCACCGCGCCCGCTGGCTGCCCGGGCGCCGCTGGCGCCTGGCCGGCGAGCGTGAGCGTGAGGCGCGCGGGACGTCCGGCGAGCCGGTGGATGCGCGGGCGCAGTTCGGGCAGCTGGGCGTAGAGCACGTTGCCGGGGCAGTCGGTGCTGTCGCCGTCGCGATGCCCGGCCACGCGCGGCAGCGACACCCGCTGGCCGGGGCGAAACGGCGTGTAGCTCGCGCCCGCGGGGTTCACGCGCACGGTCACCTGACCCAGCGCGGGCACGCCGTGCAGCGACAGCTTCCACGCCAGCAGGCGCTCGAGCGCCCGCGCCGCCGCCGGCGAGACCGGCACGGACATGAATTCCCCGAGCACCGCCACGCCGGTGCTTTCGGTGTTGTAGCCGCCAGCCTGCGCGCCCACGACCGCCTCGTCGATCCCGCCCGCACGCGCCTCGAAGATGCGCCCGTAGAGGTCGATCACGAAGTTGTAGCCGATGTCGTTCCAGCCGCGCACGTAGCGGTGAAAGGCGAAGATCGCGCGCAGCATCGCCGGCACCTCGCCCGGCAGGTAGCCGTTGGGGTTCTCGGTGTGGTGCACGAACGCCATGCGTACCG
>DASPVR010000067.1:0-2414 GCA_035622255.1 Solirubrobacteraceae bacterium
CTCGGCGAGGCGGGTCTCGAGGAACCGCTGCTCGGGCCCCGGCCCGGTTAGCTGCAGCGCGCGTGCGTAGGCAGCGCGCGCTTCTTCATGGCGCCCAAGACGCCGCAGCAGGTCAGCGCGTGTGGAGTGGTAGTAGCGATAGTCATCGAGGGGAAGGCCGTCGATCAGCGCGAGCGCGGCCTGCGGTCCTTGGAGCTCGGCGACGGCGACCGCGCGGTTCATCGTCACGACCGGCGAGCTGGTGATGCGCTCGAGCTTCTGGTAGAGGAGCGCGATCTCCTCCCAGTCGCGTGGCTCCTGCAGGTGAAGATCGGCGATCGCCGCCTGGATGCTGTAGGGCCCGTCCCCGTGCAGCGCAAGCGCGCGTTCGAGTAGCTGGCGGCCTTCACCGATCTGGCGCTGGTCCCACAGCGACCGGTCCTGGTCGTCGAGCAGGACGAGCTCACCGACCTGGAAGCGTGCGGCGCTGCGCGCGTCGTTGATCAGCATCAGCGCCAGCAGCGCCTGCGCCTCGGCCTCGTCGGGCATGAGCTCGACCAGGGAGCGGCCAAGGCGAATCGCCTCGGCGGAGAGGTCGTCCCGGCCGCCGCTCCAGCCTTCGTTGAAGATCAGGTAGATGACCGCGAGCACCGCGTCGAGCCGCTCGGGCAGCAGGTGGGCGGGCGGGACGGCGAACGGTATGCCGGCGTCGCGGATCTTGTGCTTGGCACGTGTCAGGCGCTTGCTCATCGTCTCGAACGGGACCAGGAAAGCACGCGCGATCTCCTCGGTTGAGAGGCCGCCGAGCATGCGCAGCGTCAGCCCGACCTGCGCGTCGAGCGCAAGCGCAGGGTGACAGCAGGTGAAGATCAGCTCGAGGCGCTCGTCCGGGAATGTCGCCGTCTCGTCCATCTCGTCCATCGGTTCCTCCGGTTGGTCTCGCAGCTCGCGTCCCAGCTGCTCGGTCTTCGCCGCAAGCGTCCGCTCGCGCCGGATGTGGTCGATCGCGCGGTTGCGGGCGGTCGTGATCAACCAGCCGGTCGGGTTCGGCGGTGCGCCGTCGCGCGGCCAGCGTTCGGCGGCGATCGCGAATGCCTCCTGGGCGACGTCTTCGGCCAGCTCGATGTCACCTAGCCAGCCCACGAGCGATGCCAGGACACGGCCCCAGTCCTCGCGGAAGACCTGCTCAAGCACCGAGTAGCTCGTCCTCGCGGACTGGCCGAATCTCGATCGCCCCCTCGCAATCCCGCAGCTCCTGCAGCTCGCCCGCCACGGCGAGTGCGCCGTCGAGATTCTCCGCCTCGACGAGGATGAAGCCGCCGAGGAAGTCCTTGCTGTCGACGAACGGCCCGTCGGTCAGCAGCGTCCGGCCCTGCTCGCGGCGCACGGTCGTCGCCGACTCGGCGTCGTGGAGCCGGAGCCAGCCGGTCACGGGCGATCGCTCGAGCACCTCGCCAATTCCGGCGGTGATCCGGCGACGTTCCTCCTCGGGCGTGCGCTCGCGAACCTCGGGGTCGTTGTAGACCAAGAGCGCGTATCTCATGAGCTCTCCTTCCCGCGTGGGGGTTGTTCGTCTTCTAGACGAATGGCGCGGCCGCAGACGGACATCCTGCGGCGCCCATTTTTTCGCACCGGCCGGTCCGTCTGGCGCCTGTCCGTTCGTCACTGATGCAGAACCGGCCGACGAGCCGGCCACGAGGAAAGGAGCAAGAGATGACACGTAAGCCCGAAAAGAATCGCCGTCTCGGCTGGGTGGTCGCGTTGACCGCGACGGCCTATTTCATGGTCGTGCTCGATGCGCTGGTTGTCGTCACCGCGCTGCCGCACATGCAGCGCGACCTCCACGTTGGCGTCTCCTCGATTCAGTGGACCGTCAACGCGTATGGCATCGCCTTCGCGGCCGGCATCATCACCGCCGCTGCGCTGGGCGACCGCTTCGGCAGGCGCCTGGTCTTCGCCAGCGGCTTGGCGCTCTTCACGCTCGCCTCGGCGGCGTGCGCGCTCGCCCCCAACCTGTCCGAGCTGATCGTCGCCCGCACCGTCCAGGGACTCGGGGCTGCGGCGGTGCTCCCGCTCAGCCTCACGATCCTGACGACGGCATTCCCGCCCGAGAAACGGGGAATGATCGTCGGCCTCTACGGCGGGTTGGCTGGCCTCGCGGTCGCGCTCGGGCCGATCATCGGCGGCGCGATCACACAAGCGATCGACTGGCACTGGATCTTTTGGATCAACGTCCCGATCGGGCTCGTAGCCGTCCTTCTCAGCTCGCGACTCCTGCCCGAGAGCCATGGTGCGCCCGGGCGGCTCGATCTAGCGGGCGTCTCGCTCGTCACGGTCGGCGTGGTCGCTCTCGTCTGGGCGCTCACCCGCGCCAACGAAGTCGGCTGGGCCAGTGCCGAGACCGCGGGCACACTCGTTGCGGGCGGCTTGCTACT
>DASPVR010000068.1:0-16076 GCA_035622255.1 Solirubrobacteraceae bacterium
GTGCTCGCCGCCCAGCGCGCCTACGAGGCTAGGTACGCCCGCGAGCTCGGCAGCGAGTAAGAACGCCTCCCGGATGCGCCCGGGCGCGTACCGGCCGCACGAGCGGCACGTGAGGTACGGGCTACCGTAGTAGGCCGGTCATGCCCAGCTTCCGTCTCGACTCCGCCTTCGTCCCCACCGCCGACCAGCCGCGGGCGATCGAGGCGCTCGCCAACGGGGTCGACCGCGGCGAGCGCTTCCAGACGCTGCTGGGCGCCACCGGCACGGGCAAGACGATGACGATGGCCGGTGTCATCGAGGCGGTCCAGCGTCCGGCCCTCGTGATCGCCCACAACAAGACGCTCGCCGCCCAGCTGTGCAACGAGTTCCGCACCTTCTTCCCCGACAACGCCGTCGAGTACTTCGTTTCCTACTACGACTACTACCAGCCTGAGGCCTACGTGCCCAGCCGCGACCTCTACATCGAGAAGGACTCGGCGATCAACCAGGAGGTAGACCGGCTGCGCCATGCCGCCACGGCCGCCGTGTTCGCACGCCGCGACGTGATCGTGGTGGCCTCGGTCTCCTGCATCTTCGGGCTGGGCTCGCCCGAGACGTATGAGATGAACATGCAGATCCTGCGCCGTGGCGAGCAGATCGACCGCGACGCGCTGCTGCGCAAGCTCGTGTCGATTCAGTACACGCGTAACGACACGGCCCTCGGGCGCGGCACGTTCAGGGTCAAGGGCGACACGCTCGAGGTCTTCCCGGCCTATGCCGAGAGCGCCTTTCGCGCGAGCATGTTCGGCGACGAGGTCGAGCGCCTGACGCACTTCCACCCGCTCACCGGCGAGGTGATCGCCGACGACCTCGAGCACGTGGCGATCTGGCCGGCCACGCACTACAACGTCCGCGAGGGCACGATCGAGACGGCTGTCGCCGAGATCGGGCGCGAGCTCGCGGAGCGCTGCGAGCAGCTGGAGTCCGAAGGCAAGCAGCTCGAGTCCCACCGCCTGCGCCAGCGCACGCAGTACGACATGGAGATGCTGCGCGAGATGGGCTTCTGCTCGGGGATCGAGAACTACTCGCGTGTGCTCGACGGGCGGCGGCCGGGCGAGCGGCCGTACTGCCTGATCGACTACTTCCCCGAGGACTTCGTGTGCTTCATCGACGAGTCCCACCAGACGGTGCCGCAGATCGGGGGCATGTACGAGGGCGATCGCTCGCGCAAGCAAACGCTCGTCGACTACGGCTTCCGCCTGCCGAGCGCGCTCGACAACCGCCCGCAGACCTTCCAGGAGTTCCTCTCGATCACGCCCCAGCTGCTGTTCGTCTCCGCGACCCCGGGCGAGTACGAGCGTGTGCGGTCGAACAGGATCGTCGAGCAGATCGTGCGACCGACGGGGATCGTCGACCCGGTCGTGGAGGTGCGCCAGACGCGTAACCAGATCGACGATCTGATGAACGAGGTGCGCCGGCGGACCGAGCGCGACGAGCGCGTGCTGGTGACGACGCTGACGAAGAAGATGTCCGAGGATCTCGCGGGTTATCTGCTCGAGCTCGGCTTCAAGACGCGCTACCTGCACTCGGAGATCGACACGCTCGAGCGCATCCAGATCATCCGCGACCTGCGCCTGGGCGAGTACGACGTGCTCGTCGGCGTCAACCTGCTGCGCGAGGGCCTCGACCTCCCCGAGGTGTCGCTCGTGGCGATTCTCGACGCCGACAAGGAGGGCTTCTTGCGCGGCGAGACGTCGCTCGTGCAGACGATCGGGCGAGCCGCGCGCAACGTTGGCGGCACCGTGCTGATGTACGCCGACAGCGAAACCAGGGCGATGCGCGCGGCGATCGAGGAGACCAACCGGCGGCGCGCTATCCAACTCGCCTACAACGAGGAGCACGGCATCACCGCCGAAACGGTCGTCAAGGGCGTCTCCGACATCACCGAGTTCCTCCAGGCCGAGTCCAAGCTGCCGCGCGGGCGCCGGCGGGTGAGCGGGCGGCGGGCGCGCGGGAGTGAAATGCCCGTCGGTGAGCTGCAGCGGCTGGCCGTCGAGCTGGAGGAGGAGATGGTCGCCGCAGCCGACGACCTCCGCTTCGAGTACGCGGCCCAGTTACGCGACGAGCTGCGCGAGCTGCGTCGCGACCTGCGCGAGATCGAAGCCGGCGGCGGCGTCTCCGAGGAGGTCGCGGGCGCTAAGACGGGTGGCGATCACCGCAAGGCAGGCGAGGTGCCGACGGGCGACATCGCCTAGGATCTGCACGCGTGGACTTCGACCGCCAGGCTATCGAACGGCGAGACTTCCCGATCGCGCGTCGGGGATATGACACAGCGGCCGTCGATGCCCATCTGCGTGCCCTGGCGGCCGAGTTCGAGGAGCTCGCGCGCGCCGGGGTCGGTGATGCTCCGGTGAGCCTCGAGCCGACGCTGGCGGCGACCACGAGCAGCCAGGTGCAGAGCATCCTCCAGGCGGCGGAGACGGCCGCCGCCGAGCTCGAGCGCCAATCGCGCGAGAGCTCGCAGCAGATGCGCGAGGACGCCGAGCACGATGCCGCGGTGACCCGCGAGCAGGCGATCGCGCAGGCGCGCGCGCATGTGACCGCGGTCGCGCAGGCGACGTCGGTGCTGCTGGAGCGCGTGTCCTCGATGGACGTGGAGGTGGGAGGGCTCGTGGGGAGCCTGAGCGCCGGCGCCAGCATGCTGGCCGGCGATCTCGCGGCGGTCGAGCGCAACATGGGTGAGCTCTACGACGCCGCCTCGGGGGGGGCGCGCGGCGAGGCCGCGGCTGTGCCCCCGCGCACGCGGGTGGTCGGGCCCCAGCCTGGCGAGGCGCCTGCGCCCTACCCGCCCGCCCCTGAACGGGTCCCGGTCTCCGAGTCGAGCGAGGAGCCCGACGTGCACGCCGCTGCGCCGGTGAACGGGGGTCAGGCCGAGCCGGCTGCGCCACCCGCGCGCGAGGACGTCGACGGCGCACGCCTGATCGCGCTGAACATGGCGCTCAACGGGGACTCGCGTGCGGACACCGACCGCTACCTGGCCGAGAACTTCGAGCTCGCGGACCGCCAGAAGCTGATAGACGAGGTCTACGCCGCGATCGAGGGTTAGGACTACGCTGGGCGGCGCGAGGCCATGTCCTCTGTCGCTCGCGTGCAAAGCACTCCACGCTCGCTGCGTCCTTGCCTCGCTTGCCCATCGTCGCCCTAACCGGCGCTGGGAGATCTGGGCGAACATCTGTTCGCCTGCATAGAATGAGCCGGACATGCCTGCCAGCGACCAGATAGTCATCTCGGGCGCGCGCGAGCACAACCTCAAGGACATCTCGCTCGCGCTGCCGCGCGACGCGCTCGTCGTGATCACGGGCCTGTCTGGCTCGGGCAAGAGCTCGCTGGCGTTCGACACGATCTACGCCGAGGGCCAGCGCCGATACGTCGAGTCGCTGTCGGCCTATGCGCGCCAGTTCCTGGGCCAGATGGACAAGCCCGACGTGGATTCGATCGAGGGGCTCTCGCCGGCAATCTCGATCGACCAGAAGACGACCTCGCGCAACCCGCGTTCCACGGTCGGCACCGTCACGGAGATCTACGACTACCTGCGCCTGCTGTGGTCGCGCGTGGGCAAGCCACACTGCCCGATCTGCGGCAGGCCGATCGTCGGCCAGTCGGCGGAGCAGATCATCGACCAGGTGATGGAGCTCGCCGAGGGGACGCGCTTCATGGTGCTCGCTCCAATCGTGCGCGGACGCAAGGGCGAGTACGGCAAGCTGCTGGCGGAGTTGCGCGCAGACGGCTTCGCGCGGGTGAAGGTCGACGATCAGGTGTGCATGCTCGAGGAGCCGATCGAGCTCGACAAGCGCTACAAGCACGACATCTCGGTCGTCGTCGACCGGCTGATCATGCGCCACGACCTGCGCAAGCGGTTGGCGGACTCGATCGAGACGGCCGTGGGGCTGGCCGACGGCCTCGTGGAGATCGAGGTCGTCGGCGCCTCGGCGACGCACGGCGCCCATGCTCGGGGGGCCAAGGGCGCGCGCGCCGCTACCGCGCAGATCGTGCCCGGCGTGACGCCCGACCCTGGAACCGTGTTCACGTTCTCGGAGCGCTTTGCATGCCCCGAGCACGGACCGTCGCTGGTCGAGCTCGAGCCGCGCATCTTCTCCTTCAACTCCCCCCACGGCGCTTGTGATCGCTGCACGGGGCTGGGCTCGCAGATGGAGATCGACCCCGAGCTGCTCGTGCCCGACCCCTCGCTGTCGATCGCCGAGGGCGCGATCGCGCCGTGGGCCGGCAGCTCGTCCAACTACTACACCCAGGTCGCCGAGGCGATCGCCGAGCGCTACGGCGTGGACCTCGATACGCCATGGGAGGAGCTGGCCGAGCAGCGCGACCTGTTTCTCTACGGGACGGCGGGCGAGCGGCTGCAGATAACGTATCGCAACAGGTTCGGGCGCACGCGCAAATACGCCACGCGCTTCGACGGCGTCGTCAACAGCCTCCAGCGCCGCTACCGCGAGACCGATTCCGAGCTGACGCGCCAGCGCATCGAGGAGTTCATGTCACTGCGCGCGTGCCCGGCGTGCGGGGGGGCGCGCCTGCGCGCGGAGTCGCGCGCCGTGCTCGTGGCGGGGACGCGGATCGAGGACTTCTGCGCGCTGTCTGCCAGGCGCGCCCTGCGGTGGCTCAGTGAGGTCGAGCTGTCGGAGTCAGACCGGCACGTTGCCAGGCTGATCCTGCGCGAGATCTCAGAGCGCCTCCAGTTCCTGGAGAACGTCGGCATCGGCTACCTGTCGATGGACCGCGCTGCCGCGACGCTGTCGGGCGGCGAGGCCCAGCGCATCCGCCTGGCGACCCAGATCGGCTCTTCGCTCGTGGGCGTGCTCTACATCCTCGACGAGCCATCGATCGGGCTGCACCAGCGCGACAACGCCAAGCTGATCGCGACGCTCGAGCGTCTGCGCGAACTGGGCAACACGGTCATAGTCGTCGAGCACGACGAGCAGACGATGCGCGCCGCCGACCACCTGCTCGACCTCGGCCCGGGGGCAGGGGAGCACGGTGGTGAGATCGTCGCCCAGGGCACGGCCGCTCAGGTCGAGCTGGTCGCGCAGTCGCTCACCGGCCAGTTCCTGTCTGGCGCGCGGGCGATCGAGCTGCCGCGACGACGGCGCACGCCGGTCGGCTACCTCGAGATCGAGGGGGCCAGTCAGAACAACCTGCGCGACCTCGACGTGCACGTCCCGCTCGGCGTGCTCTGCGGCGTGACCGGGGTCTCGGGCTCGGGCAAGTCCACGCTCGTCAACGATGTGCTGCTGAAGGCGGTCGCCAACCGGCTGCACCGTTCCCGCCAGCGTGCGGGCGCCCACCGCGCGTTGCGCGGCGTCGATCAGCTCGACAAGGTGATCGCGGTGGATCAGTCACCGATCGGGCGCACGCCACGATCCAACCCCGCGACGTACACGGGTCTGTTCGACGTGATCCGCGACCTGTTCTCCAAGACCCAGGAGGCGCGGGCGCGCGGCTACAAGCCCGGTCGCTTCAGCTTCAACGTCAAGGGCGGGCGCTGCGAGGTGTGCAAGGGCGACGGCCAGATCAAGATCGAGATGCACTTCTTGCCCGACGTGTACGTGCCCTGCGAGCAGTGCCACGGCAAGCGCTACAACCGCGAGACGCTCGAGGTGCGCTTCAAGTCCAAGAGCATCGCCGACGTGCTCGACATGTCAGTCGAGGAGGCGCTGTCGTTCTTTCAGCACATCCCCAAGATCCGACGGCGCCTGGAGACGCTGGATGCGGTCGGGCTCGGCTACGTGCGCTTGGGCCAGCCCGCGACGACCCTGTCCGGCGGCGAGGCCCAGCGCGTCAAGCTCGCCACCGAGCTGTCCAAGGTGGCGACGGGGCGCACGCTGTACATCCTCGACGAGCCCACGACCGGCCTGCACTTCGCCGACGTGGAGCGCCTGCTCGAGGTCCTCGGGCGACTGGTCGACGCCGGCAACAGCGTGGTCGTGATCGAGCACAACCTCGACGTGATCAAGTGCGCCGACCGCCTGATCGACCTCGGTCCCGAGGGCGGCGAGGAGGGCGGCCTGGTGATCGCCGCCGGAACGCCAGAGGAGGTCGCGGCCGAGCCGGCGTCACACACCGGACGCTTCCTGGCGGAGCTGCTCGGCCCGGACGTCGAGCGCGCCGCCAAGCCCCGCAAAGGCAGGGAGGGCAAGCCGCGCCTGAAGGTCGCGGCGTGAACGAGGGCGAGGGCCCGCGCGCGCCGTCGGCGCGCGAGCTCTCGCGGCAGGCGCGACTATGGGGGCGGAAGTGGCGCTGGTATGAGCGCAGCTCGCTGCCCTGGATGCGGGCGCGCATTCACTGGGAGTTCATGCGGCGCGAGGCCTTCGTGCGCTGGCCCGTGCGCGGCAACGTGCTCGAGGCGCTGCGCGAGGGGCGGCTGCAGGTCGGTCGCGATGTGCTGCTCGAGCCCAACGTGTGGATCACCGCGCCCGGCCAGGCGCGCGTAGCCATCGGCGCGGGCACGTTCTTGAACATGGGCGTGATGATCGCGTCCAGCGAGCTCGTGCAGATCGGTGAGCACTGCATGCTCGCCAACGGCTGCTTCGTCTCGGACGCCAGCCACCGCTACGACGATCCCGAGCTGCCGATCACCTGGCAGGGATTTGAGAGCCGCGGGCCGACCCGCATCGGCGACAACTGCTGGCTCGGCGTGAACGTCGTCGTGACGACGGGCGTGAAAATCGGCGAACGCTGCGTGATCGGCGCCAACAGCGTCGTGACGCACGACATCGACCCGTTCTCGGTCGCAGCCGGGGCCCCGGCAAAGGTCGTGCGCCGCGTCGGCTACTAGTAGCGCGTCGCGGAGCGCATGGGCGATTCCATAACGGGGGCCTCGCCGCGGGGAGCAGGGATCGCCCGCCGGCGGCGATGGGTCGGCGCCGAGCTCGCGCGAGACGGCGATAGAGTCACGTGACGTGAGCGAGGCCGACGACCAGCTCTTCGGGCAGGAGCACGTTCGCGTCTACAGGGAGACCGGCGGGGAGCGCGGCTATGACTGGCGCGGCACGCACATCCTCCTGCTGACGACCGAGGGGCGCCGCTCCCACGAGCCGCGGACCACGCCGCTGATCCATCGCACCGACGGCGGGCGCTGGGTGATCGTGGCCTCGAAGGGCGGCTCACCGGCCAACCCGGACTGGTTCGAGAACCTCATGGCCAATCCGGATGCCACGATCGAGGTCAGGGACGAACAGATACCCGTTCACGCGACGACCGCAGAGGGAACCGAGCGCGCCCGGCTGTGGTCGCTGATGAACGAGGTCTGGCCCGACTACGACGAGTACCAGTCCCGGGCGCCCCGCGAGATCCCGGTCGTCGTGCTGACGCGCCGCTAGACGCTACCCCTTGGGTCCGAACCAGCGCGTGCGGCGGCTGGCCCCGAAGTCGCGCTTCTCGGCGACGAGCTCGGCCGACGGCGCCTGGTAGCTGCCGGTTGGCTTCGGGCCGGAGAGGAAGTCGACGTCGACGCGACCGACACGCCCGGAGCCGAACTCGATGTAGCAGGAACCCTGGCCCTGATACCCCCCCGGTCGCTCGCCGCGTCCAGCGTCGGCGATCAGCGATGCCGCGACGATCTTCGCCTCGCCCTCGGCGAACACGCCGGCTTTGGGCACGCCCAAGTCAGCCACGTCGCCGATCGCGTACACGCCCGGAAACCGGGTCTGCAGCGTGCGCGGGTCCACGGGCACGTACACGTCGTCGACTAGGCCGCTGGCCGCAACCACGTCCGGGGCCCTGTGCTTGGGGACGCCGAGGAACAGGTCGAAGGGCAGCTCGGTCCCGTCTTCGAGCACGGCCACCCCGCGATCGTTGTCCACGGCGACGACTCGCGAGCACGCTAGGAACTCGACCCCGCGCTCGGCGAACGCGGCTTCGAGCGCGCGCGAGGTCTCCGGTGATGGCGGAACGGGGCTGCTCAGCGGCATTACGAAGGAGATCTCGCATCTGTCACGCACGCCCTCTGCCGAGAGGTGGTCGTGCAGCAGCAGAGACGCCTCGCTCGGCGCAGGCGGGCACTTGAACGGGGCGCCGCAGACCGCGATCACGGCGCGCCCCGAGCGGAAAGAGGGAAGTCGTTCTGTGAGCCGTTCGGCGCCCGCGAGCGAGTAGAACTCACCGGCCTGCGCCAGCCCGGGTGTGGCGTCGAAGTCGTAGTCGGCCCCGAGCGCGATCACGAGCGCGTCGGCCTCGTGCTCGCCCGCATCGGTCGCGACGCGGCGCGCGCTCGGGTCGATCGCGATGACCGTCTCCTGCAGGAAACGCACGCCGGGTTTGGCGAGCTCGCCGTACGGCAGCCGCACGGCCTCGGGCGTCGTGCGGCCGAAGAGAAAGTCGAGCTTGGAGTAGCCGAAGACGAACGCGCCGGCGCGGTCGATTAGGGTCACACCCGCGTTGTCGCCGAGCGTTTCCGAGAGCAGCGTCGATAGCTCGAGGCCCCCAAAGCCGGCGCCGAGGATGAGGACGCGGGCTGGCATGGCGCGCGAGCATACCGGTGCTGGCTAGTGTGCGCGACCGTGGATCTGAACGAGGTCATGCTCTGCGCACCGACCACGCGGCGCTTCCTGCCCGATCCCGTCGACCCGGGCGCCCTGCGACGCGTGCTCGACAACGCGCGCTTTGCGCCCAGCGGCGGCAACCGTCAGGGCTGGCGGGTGATTGCCGTGACCGACGCCGGCACCCGCGAGACGCTGGCCGACCTATACCTGCCGCACTGGCGCGCTTACATGGACCAGACCGGCGCCGCCGAGATGCTCGCCAGGCCGCAGCAGCACGACGAGGCGCGCGTGCGCATGCTCAGGCGCGCCGACGAGTTTGCCGAGCGCCTGGGCGAGGTTCCGCTGCACCTCGTGATCTGCGTGCGCCTCGGCGACCTCGCGATCGTCGACCGCGGGCTCGATCGCCCGAGCATCGTCGGCGGCGCCTCGGTCTATCCCTTCGTCCAGAACGTGCTGCTGGGCCTTCGCAACGAGGGGTTGGGGGCCTCGCTGACGACGCTGCTCGCTCCGGCCGAGCCGCAGGTCAGGCGGCTGCTGGCGATCCCCGATGACGTCGTGCTCGCGGCCTACGTGCTCGCGGGCAGCCGAGCCGATCCGTGGCCCAAGCGCCTGTCGCGAAAAGCGGTGGCTGAGTTCGCCTTCTCCGAGCGCTACGGCGAGCCGCTCGCCTAGCGCCCTGCAGCGGCGGCGAGCAGCTCGCGCAGCTCGGCGAGCTCACGCGGGTCGATCGAGTAGGTGTGCTCGGGCGCCGGGTAGCGGCGCGCGCGCACATCCTCGGCGTAGGCCGACACGCCGGCGTTCATCTCCTGCTGGAGGTTGGCGTAGCGCTTGACGAAGCGCGGCCCGAGCCCATCGCGGATTCCGAGCAGATCGTGGAAGACGAGCACCTGCCCGTCCGTCGCTGGGCCGGCGCCGATGCCTATCACGGGCACGTCGATCACCGGCATGATCTCCTCGGTGACCGCCGCGGGGATCGCCTCGAAGACGATCGCGAAGCAGCCAGCGTCCTGGAGGGCGAGCGCGTGCTCGGCGATCCTCGCCGCCGCCTGTGCGCTGCGACCCTGGGCCTTCCAGCCACCGAGGGCGGTCGCCGTCTGAGGGGTGAGGCCAACGTGGCCCATCACCGGGACGCCCGCGCCGATGATCGCCCGCGCGCGCGAGGCGGGCGCCTCGGCGCCGCCCTCGAGCTTGACCGCGTCACACCCTGCCTCCTGGACCATTCGCACCGCGGTCGCGATCGCCTGCTCGTCTGAGACCTCATATGAGCCGAACGGGAGATCGCCGATCAACAGGGGCGTGGCCAGGCCGCGACGCACGGCGCTCGCGAGCACGAGCATGTCCTCGAGGCGCACGGGCGTGGTCGCGCTGTGTCCGAGCACGGTCGTCGCGGCCGAGTCGCCGACGAGCACGAGATCGACGCCCGCGGCCTCCGCGGCACGGGCGCTCGGGTAGTCATAGGCGGTCACCATCACGACGGGCTCGCCCAGCCGCTTCTTCTCGGCCAGCAGCGGCAGGGTCATGGGCAGGCGGCCGGGGTCCGACGGCACGTCGAGCGTGCGGGCGATGTTCGGGTGGCTTGACATGGGTTCCTCTCTGGGTGGTTGACGCCCTCGGCGCCTACCGCGACAGCCCGCTCGCTGCAGCGGGAGCCGAGGTCAGCAGGGTCGCCACCTCCTCGTCGATGGTGATGACGCGGTTGGTCTGGGCCTGCACGTGCACGACGCGCGGCCGGTAGTGCTCGAGCTCGTCGCGGTCGTAGCTGGCGTAGGAGACAACGATGATCGTGTCACCGC
This sequence comes from Solirubrobacteraceae bacterium, assembly GCA_035622255.1. Lineage (GTDB taxonomy): Bacteria > Actinomycetota > Thermoleophilia > Solirubrobacterales > Solirubrobacteraceae > Palsa-744. The sequence goes on from DASPVR010000068.1 coordinate 10,328, forward strand.
GGTGCACCAGCCGCGCCGCGGCGCCGTTGACCTTCATCTCGCCCGTGCCGCGCTCACCGGCGAGCGTGTAGGTCTCAAAGCGGGCGCCGTTGTCGATGTCGAGCACGTGCACCTGCTCGTGCTCGAGGATGTCGGACGCCTCCAGCAGGTCGGGATCGATCGTGATCGAGCCCACGTAGTGAAGGTCGCAATCGGTGATCGTCGCGCGGTGGATCTTCGACTTGAGCATCACGCGCTGCATCAACGGTCGCCTTTCGTGTGGTCGTTTGTCATGGGGCTGCGGATGCGGCGAGCGCCGGCTCGGCGCTGCTCAGGCGCGGAACGGCGTCCGTGCCGGGCGGTAGAAGGACGTTGTCGATCAGGCGCACGTCACCGATGCGCGCCGCGATCGCCAGCAGCCCACCGCGCTCGAGGCTCAAGAGCGGCTCGAGCGTGACGCAATCGACGAGCTCCAGGTACTCGGGCTCAACGCCGAAGGGCGCCATCACCGCACGCGCGCGCGCAAGGAGCGCTTCGACGCTGAGCTCGCCGGCAGCCGACAGCTGCAGGGCGGCGTCGAGCGCGGCGGGGAGCGCCAGGGCGCGAGCCCGCTGCTCGGCCGACAGCAGCTGGTTGCGCGAGGACATCGCCAAGCCGTCGGGCTCGCGCACCGTGGGGCAAGCCTCGATCGCGACGGGGAGGTTGAGGTCGGCGGCCAGGCGTCTGATCACGACGACCTGCTGGGCGTCCTTCTGGCCAAAGAAGGCCACGTCGGGCCCGACCATGCACAGCAGCTTTGTCACCACGGTGCACACCCCGCGGAAGTGCTCGCTGCCGCGCACGGCGCCCTCCATCCGATCGGTCAGGCCGAGGACCTCGACGGTCGTCGCGAAGCCCGGCGGGTAGACCTCCTCGACCGCGGGAGCAAAAAGCACATCGACGCCGGCCTCAGCGGCGAGGCCGGCGTCATGCTCCTCCCGTCGGGGATAGTTTTCCAGGTCCGCGCGCTCGGTGAACTGGGCCGGGTTGATGAACAGCGAGACGACGACCAGGTCACACCGCTGCCGCGCGCGCTCGATCAGCGACCGATGACCCGCGTGCAACGCGCCCATCGTCGGCACGAGGCCGATCAGGCGCTCTGCACGGCGCTCGAATCCGAGCAGCGTGCGCAGCTCATTTACGGTGCCCACGGTCCTCATGGGCAGGCGGCGGGGTCGATGTGGGTCATTGGGCTCGGTCCAGTTCCCTTCGGGATACCGGTCGCGACTAGCAAGAGCATACCGTCGCCGACGCCGGGACGCGAGTGTGTGTCATACGTCACACACGCTCAGCAGCCAGTGACCAGGGCCAGTGGTCGACCTGAGGGCAGGATGCGGCCCGTGCGCAACGAGCGCTGTGCTGGGCCATCCCGCAGCGCGTCGCACCCTCACGAGCCCTTACGATCCGAGCGTGGCTGAGACGGGCAGCGGGCAGTCGGCGTCAGAGCGTCGCGAGGCTCTGAAGGGGGTATTCGCCCAGGCGCAGGCTTGCACGCGCTGCCCCGATCTGGCGGCGACGCGCAAGACGGTGGTGTTCGGCGCGGGCAACGCCGACGCCGACCTGATGTTCGTCGGCGAGGCTCCCGGCGCGAGCGAGGACGAGCAGGGCCTGCCGTTCGTCGGGCGGGCCGGCCAGCTGCTGGAGACGCTGTTGGGCGAGATCGGTATGGCGCGCTCAGACGTCTTTATCGCCAACACCTTGAAGTGCCTGAGGTACAGGGCTGAGGTGCAGCTGGGGGATGGCTCGTGGGAGCGAATCGGGCGGCTCGTGCGCTCGCGCTACTGCGGCCCGGTGATGACCGTGGACAGTGGTGGCCGCCTTGTCACGCGACCGGTCGTCGGCTGGCACGCGACGCCGGTGGGTGCCAGGCGGGTCCTTCGTCTAACCTACCGGTCCGCCAAGCGCGCCGGAGGGGGGCGGGTCGGGATCGAACTGACCGGCGACCATCCCGTCTTGACCGAGCGCGGCTATGTGCCGGCCGAAGATCTCCACCGTCATGATCGCGTCGCAAGCGGCCAGGGGCTCAGTGAGCTCGCATACGACGTCGTGTGCGGCACGGTCCTGGGGGACGGCTGCCTTCAGGCGCGCAGCGCGTGTCTATCCCTAGGACACTCAGAGCGCCAAGCCGACTATGCTGAGTTCAAGGCGGCCCTGCTGTCCGAGCTCGCGCCTCGAGTTCGAAGTTTGACCGTTGCTGCGGCAGCGGGCGGGGAGCGGGTGTACGGGGTCGTCCACGTCAACACACGCGCGAGCCGCGCGCTGGGCATCCTGCGGCGCGACTTCTATGAGGCACGCAGAAAGCGCGTACCGGGGTGGATCGCAGAGCAGCTCAATGACCGCATGCTGGCGGTTTGGTTCATGGACGACGGCCACACCCGCATCCGGTCGGGTCGCCGGCCGCTCGCGGAGATCGCGACGGTGTCCTTCGATGACGCGGACCAGCAGGTCCTGCTGTTCGCGCTGGCGCGTCTGGGGCTTCCGGCGAAGGCGTCGCATGGTCGGCTGTACTTCGACGTGGCATCAACCGAGCTTCTGGCGCAGAAGATCGCTCCGTTCGTGCCGCCGTCGATGCGCTACAAGCTCCCCCGGGAGGTCGCCGCCCGTGTGCCGTTCGATCCGACACGACTCGAGGCCGGACCCTCGAGAGTGCTCTACGACGAGATCGACGTCGAGGACGTCACTGACAGGGCCCGCGGCGACCGGACCTTCTTCTGCCTCGACGTCGAAGAGACGCACAACTTCGTCACCGCGGGCGCCGTCGTCCACAACTGCCGGCCTCCGGGCAACCGCGACCCGCAGCCGATCGAGCTCGACAACTGCCGCGACTACCTGTTGCATCAGGTTGAGCTGATACAGCCAATCGTGATCTGCACGCTGGGGAACTTCGCGACCAAGCTCCTGCGCGACGACCCCACGGGGATCACGCGGCTGCACGGTCAGCCGCAGGTGCGGGTGATCGGGCGCCGGGCGGTCCGTCTGTACCCGATCTACCATCCCGCGGCCGCGCTCTACACGCCGCGGATGCTCGAGACGCTGCGCGAGGACTTCTCGCGCCTTCCGGGGCTGCTTGCGCAGGGGGCGCCAGAGCAGCCGTCGCCGGATGAGCTCATGCCCGAGCCCGATCTCCAGGATGCGCGGCGGGCGGTTGAGCTCGCGCACGCCGCCGATGGCGCGTCCGCCCCTGGCCAGGCGTCCCCAGGGCTCCCGGAGGCGGATCAGCTTGGACTGTTCTAGACGCAAAAAACCCCGGTTTAGCAGGCAAAATGGGGGTATATGGAAGGCTGTCGCGACATTTGTTGCAAAAGCCCTAAGGTCGACTTTGAAATCTGCCGATAAAGCTTCTATCCATCCCTCCTGAGGCACCGGCCGGCCCGCATTTCTCTCTCCGCGGGCCGGTCGCTTTTAACGGCTCGGATGTACTTGGCCTACAGTCTCACTGGTGGGCGTGCGTGTCGTCGAGACCTTCAATCCAGAGCAGACAGAATCCCTCGGGGCCGAGCTGGCCGGCGAGCTGAGTCCAGGCGACCTGGTCCTCGTCAGCGGCGAGCTGGGCGCCGGCAAGACCACGCTCGTGCGCGGCGCCGCGCGCGCGCTGGGGGTCGTCGACCCCGTGACGAGCCCCACATTCAGCATCGGTCACCGCTACGGCGCGCCGACGATGGCCGTCTCGCATCTGGACCTGTTTCGGCTTGGGGATCTCGAGGGCGAGGACCCCGAGCTGCTCGCCGACTACCTCGGTCCAGAACGGATCGCGTTCGTGGAGTGGCCCCCCGAATCAGGTGGTGGGCTTCCCGGCGCTCGCTTTCAGGTCACGCTCAAGCACGGCGGCGGTGATCGCAGACGCATCGAGGTGCGGTGATCACGCTCGGTCTCGACACGTCGACCCCGTCGACCGCCGTCGGTCTTCGCCTCGGCGCCGACGAGGTGCTCGAAGCACGCGACGATCCTCCGCCTGGAGCGCATCCTGGGCACACCACGCGACTGCTGACGCTCGCCGACAGACTGCTCGCGGAGGCGCAGATCGCCTGGAGCGACGTCGAGCGGATTGCCGCCGGCATCGGACCGGGTACGTTCACGGGGCTGCGCGTGGGCCTCGCGACCGCGCGCGGCCTGGCACAGTCGCTGTCGGCGGAGCTGGTGGGCGTGTCGGGCCTGCACGCGCTCGCCGAGGGCACGGGCGGGCACGCGGTTCTCGCCGTCCTCGACGCACGCCGCGGCGAGGTGTACGCGGCCGCGTACGTGTCAGAGGGCGGGGCACCCGCGCGTGAGCTGCTGGCTCCGCGTGCGCTCAAGCCCGCCGACCTGGCCGGCTTGATGGTGCAGGCGCGCGAGCTCGACGGGCGGCGCGCGGGCGTCTGGGACGCGTTCGGAGACGGGGCCGTCCGCTACCGTCGCTATCTGCTGGCGGCCGGCGCGCGTGTCGGCTCGGACGAATCACCGCTTCACCGCATTAGCGCGAGCACGATCTGTCAGATCGGCGCTCGCGCGCCGCGCGCCGACGCACGCGAGGCGCTGCTGCCCGAATACTGCCGCCGGCCCGATGCCGAGCTCGCGCTCGAGCGAGCCCCTGCCGAGCCCGGGCATCGCACGCTTCAGAGGGCGGCTGGATGAGCTCGGCGACCCAGCTCATGCGCGACCGCGCGCTTCCGGTCGAGATCCGCTCGCTCACCTACCCCGACCTGCCTGGCGTGATGGCCGTCGAGCGCCGCGTCTATCCGACCCCGTGGTCGCTTGCGATGTTCGTGCTCGAGCTTTCAAAGCAGTCGGGCGTGTGTCTTGCCGCGGTATGCAGGGATCGCCTGGTCGGCTATCTGATCTGCTCGCGCTACGACACCGTCTGGCACGTGATGAACGTGGCTGTGGACGCCCCCTACCAGCGCAGGGGCCTGGCGTCGGCGATGCTCGGCGAGCTGTACGCGCGTGTTGACGAAGCCGACGCGCGCTACACGCTCGAGGTTCGTCGCTCGAACGTCGTCGCGATTCGCCTGTATGAGCGCGAGGGCTTCCGCGCCGCCGGCGTGCGCCGACGCTACTACCAGGACAACGGCGAGGACGCGCTCGTGATGTGGCGCACGCCGGCGACGCTCGCGGGCTCGCTCGAGGACGTGCCCAACGTCGGCCCGTTATGACCATCCTCGCGCTCGAGACGAGCTGCGACGACACGTGCGCGGCGATCGTCGACGCCGACGGGTATGTGCGTGCAAACGTGATCTCCTCCCAGGGAGCGCACGACCGCTTTGGCGGGGTCGTCCCGGAGATCGCCTCGCGTCACCACCTGGAGATCGTCAACCTGATCGTCGAGCAGGCCCTCGACGAGGCGGGAGCGACGCTCGACGAAGTGCAGCTGATCGCGGCCACCCGGGGGCCGGGCCTGGTGGGCGCGCTGCTCGTTGGCCTGTGCACAGGCAAGGCGCTGGCGGCGGCGCGGGAGCTGCCGTTCGCGGCGGTCGATCACCTGCAGGGCCATGTGGCGGCGAACTTCCTGCCCGCAGGCGATCAAGGCGAGGCGTTCGAGCCCCCGTTTCTGTGTCTGATCGCAAGCGGCGGCCACACGCTGCTGGTCCGCGTGGAGGCCTACGACGGGTTCGAGGTGCTCGGACGAACGCTCGACGACGCGGCCGGGGAGGCTTTCGACAAGGGCGCGCGGATGCTGGGGCTCGGCTACCCGGGCGGCGCAGCGCTCGAGCGGATGGCAGCCGGCGGCGACCCAGACGCCTTCGTGTTTCCCGGG
>DASPVR010000069.1:0-6598 GCA_035622255.1 Solirubrobacteraceae bacterium
CGGTGCTGCAGCGCTCAGAGCTCGTCACGCGCATGGCCGTCGAGATCGAGCGCTACATCGTCGAGCTGGGCAGCGAGGGACGCCTGATCGAGATGCAGCTCGAGGAGACGATGGTCGGCGCCGCGGCCGTGAAGTCCGCGCTCGTGCGCGACTACCTGTCGGCGTACTCCGACGAGGCGTTCGCGGCCGCGCTCGACCAGATTGCGCGCCTCGGACACCAGGACCTGCTGGACTTCGGACGCCTGGCGGAGCTGCTCGGCTACGACCGCAAGCTGAACACGCTCGACTACCCGGTGTCGCCGCGCGGCTACCGGGTGCTGGGGCGCATCCCCAGGCTGCCCAAGCTCGTGGTCGCACAGATCGTGCGCGAGTTCGAGGGCCTGGACGAGCTGCTCGCCGCCGCCGACTCAGAGCTCGAGGCGGTGGACGGGGTGGGGGAGCTCAGGGCGAAGGACATCCGCGAGGGCCTGCGACGCCTGCAGGAGATCAACCTAGTCGATCGCTACCTACAGACTTGACCAAGGGCCGGTGGTCGGCGCGGGCGCCGAGCCGTTGGCTGAACCAAAGGAGGGAGACACCATTTCGTCACAAACCACTCGAGAGGCCGCGCTGATCGACGAGCTCGAAGTAACCCGCGAGGTCGAGCACGTCGAGTTCGAGCTCGGCGACCACGTTGTCTACCCCCACCACGGCGCCGGCAAGGTGCTCAGCAAGGAGGAGATGGAGATGCTCGGCGAGCGGCGCGAGTATCTGACGATCAAGATCCTCCACAACGACATGACGGTGCGCGTGCCCACCGAGAACGCCGCGCTGGCCGGCCTGCGTCGCGTGATCGACGAGGAGACCGTGCAGAAGGTGCTCGACGTCCTGCGCGACGAAGTCTCCGAGATGCCCAAGAACTGGAACCGCCGCTTCAAGCACAACCGCGACAAGAGCAAGACGGGCGACATCTACGAGCTCGCGGAGGTCGTGCGCAACCTGTCGCTGCGCGAGAGCGAGAAGGGTCTGTCGACCGGCGAGAAGCAGATGTTCACGCGCACGAAGAAGATCCTTGCGTCCGAGCTGATGTACGCGCTCGACAAGGACGAGGAGGAGGCCGAGAGCTATCTCGACGAGCTGCTCGCCGAGTCGGCCTCGAGCCAGCTGGCGACGGCCAACTAGCACCAGCTCGGTGCGCGCGGCGCGATCGCTGCCAGGCGGCGCGCCCCGCGTGCGAAGCTCGCTGGCGAGATGGCGACGGCGCTGATCGTCGCCGCCGGGCGTGGCGAGCGCCTCGGCGGGGGAGAGGCCAAGGCGTTCGTGGCGCTCGCGGGACGGCCGTTGCTGCAGTGGTCGATCGAGGCGCTGCGCGCCGTCGCCGACGTGCAGGAGATCGTTGTCGCCCTGCCCCCGGGCGCGCGGGCGCCCGCCGGGGTGAGCGCTGTCGAGGGAGGCGCGACGCGCTCTGAATCGGTCGCCAGGGCGCTAGGGGCGAGCGGAGCGCGAGACCCGGCCGGCCTGGTGCTCGTGCACGACGCCGCCAGGCCGCTGGTGACCGCGCGCCTGGCCGAGCGCGCGCTGGCGCGGCTGGCAGCGGACGAGAGCGCCGACGCGGCGATCGCCGCCGTGGCGGTCACCGACACGATCAAGCGCGCCGACGGGTCGCGTGTCGTCACAGAGACCCTGGAGCGCGCCAACCTGTGGGCCGTGCAGACGCCCCAGGTGTTTCGTCGCGGGGCCCTGGAGCGGGCCCTGGATGTGCCCGGCGAGCAGCTGGCGCAGGCGACCGACGACGCCTGGCTGATCGAGCGGGCGGGCGGCAAGGTGCTCGTCGTCGACGGCGACGAGGAGAACCTGAAGGTGACGACCCGCATGGACCTCGAGCTGGCCGAGCTGTTGCTCGCTCGTCGCGCGCTGCGACGCGCCGAGCGCCGGGGCACGCCGGCTGCTTGAATCGCCCACGTGCTGACCGACTATCACCTCCATCTTCGCCCCGACGACCTCGAGGCCACTGCGGCAGCGCACTTCACGCGCGCGAACGCCGAGCGCTACAGGGCCGTGGCCAGCGAGCGCGGGATCGCCGAGCTGGGCGTGTCCGAGCACGTTCACCGCTTCCGCCAGGCGCTCGAGGTCTGGCGCCATCCGTTCTGGGTGCAGAACGCCGTCGACGACCTCGACGAGTACTGCGCGTTCGTGCGCACCCAGACCGATCTGCGCATGGGTATCGAGTGCGACTTCGTCCCTGGCCGCGAGGCGCAGATCGCCGCCCTGCTCGGAGCGCGCGACTTCGACTACGTCGTCGGCTCCGTCCACTTCCTCGGCGATCGCGCGATCGACATGGACGAGAATGGCGTGTGGGATGGCGGCGAGGGTGCCGAGGCCGTCTGGCGGCGCTACTTTCAGGCCCTCGGCCGGGCCGCCGCGAGTGGCCTGTTCGACATCCTCGCTCACCCGGACCTCGTCAAGGTCTGGGGCGTGCAGCGTCCGCCCCCCGGCGGCGATCTGCGGCGCTTCTACGAGCTGGCGATCGACGCGATCGCGCGGTCTGGCGTCGCGGTCGAGGTGTCCACGGCCGGGCTTCGAAAGCGCGTGCGCGAGCTTTATCCGGCCGAAGCCTTCCTCGCGATGTGCGTGCAGGCGGGCGCGCCGGTGGCGCTGTCGAGCGACGCCCACCGCCCCGAGGACGTCGGCGCCGGCTACGACCAGGCGCTCGCGCTGCTCGCGCGTGTGGGCGTCGGCGAGCTGTGCGTGTTCGAGCGTCGCGAGCGCGTGCTCGCGCCGATCGGCGCCGACGTCGAGCTGATGCGGCGCCCCGCGACGCAGCCCGGCTCCTGAGATGAGCCTCGTGGGAATCGGCTATGACTCCCATCGCTTGGTGGCGGGACGCAGGCTCGTGATCGGCGGCGTGGAGATGCCCTCGGAGCTCGGCCTGGAGGGGCACTCGGACGCCGACGTGCTGGCGCACGCGATCATCGACGCCCTGCTCGGTGCCGCCGGTCTGGGCGACATCGGCGAGCGCTTCCCCGACAGCGACGAGCGCTGGCGCGACGCCGATTCGCTGCAGCTGCTCGCGGGCGTCGTGCAGATGATCGGCGATGCGGGCCTCGAGGTCGTCAACGTCGACTGCACGGTCGCGATCGAAGCCCAGCGCCTGTCGCCGCACACGCGGGCGATGCGCGAGCGGCTCGCCGCGGTGCTCGGGCTGTCCCCCGCGCAGGTCAACGTGAAGGCCAGCAGCGGCGAGGGAATGGGCTTCATCGGGCGCGGCGAGGGCGCCGCAGCGCTGGCCGTGGCGAGCCTGCGCCCGCGCGGCGCACGCGCCACAGGCTGACCGAGACGCGGCCGGGAGGCGCCGGGGCGCGCCGAGATGGGCGGGGGCCGACGGGTGACCGCTAGGGTTGGCGCGCAATGAGAGAGATACGCCTGCACGACACACGCTCCGGGGACCTCGTCGCGCTCGCCCCGGACGCGGCCGGCGCGGTGGGCATATATGCGTGCGGCCCGACGGTGTACGGCCGCATCCACATCGGAAACGCGCGGCCGTTCGTGATCTTCATGCTGCTCAAGCGCTTCCTCGAGCGCGAGGGGCACGCTGTCACGCTCGTGATGAACATCACCGACGTCAACGACAAGATCTACGACGCGGCGCGGGCGCAGGGGGTGGGCAGCGCCGAGCTCGCACTCGAGATGACGGAGCGCTATCGCGCCGACACGGATGCGCTGGCGCTCGGGCGACCCGACCACGAGCCCCTGGCCTCGGAGGCGATGCCGGCGATCATCGCCTACATCGAGGAGCTCGTGCGCTCGGGCCATGCCTACGCGGCCGACGGCGACGTCTACTTCGCGGTGCGCTCGGACATCGGCTACGGCGGCCTCTCGCATCGCCGCGTGGACGACATGGACCAGGGCGAGGGGCTCGAGGGCGCCGAGCGCAAGCGCGACCCGCTGGACTTCGCGCTGTGGAAGGCGACCAAGCAGGGCGAGGACACCGCCTGGGACTCGCCCTGGGGCCCCGGGCGCCCCGGCTGGCACATCGAGTGTTCGGCGATGGCCGAGGACGTGCTCGGCGTGGGCTTCGACATCCACGGCGGCGGCTCGGACCTCGTCTTCCCCCACCACGAGAACGAGGCCGCCCAGACGCGCGCCGCGCGCGGCCACGAGCTCGCGCGCCTGTGGATGCACAACGGGATGATCCAGACCACGGGCGAGAAGATGGCCAAGTCGGTCGGGAACATCGCGCCGCTGCACGAGGTGATCGAGCGCTACGGCGCCGCAGCGGTCGTGATGTACCTCATAAGCGGTCACTATCGCCAGCCGCTCGCGTTCTCGGCGGCCGAGCTCGAGGGCGCCGAGCGGCGGGTGTATCGCGTGCGCGACGCGCTGGGGCGCATCGCCCCGGGGCAGGCGAGCCCGCCCGACATGGCCGCGCACCGCGACGCGTTCCTCGACGCGCTTGCGAACGACTTCAACACCGCCAAGGCGCTCGGCTGCATGTTCGCGTGGATCAAACAGGCCAACCGGCGCGCGAGCCTGGTCGGCGACGCCGACCTGCGCGAGATGCTCTCCCTTCTGGGCCTGGGGGAGCTCGAGCCGCTCGGTGCCGTCGCCGACGTGGCCGCGGTCGACCCCGCGGCCGAGGAGCTTCGCCGCGAGCGCGACCTGGCGCGCGCGGCGCGCGACTTCGCGCGCGCCGACGAGCTTCGCGAGCGGCTGCGCGAGCTCGGCTGGGAGGTGCGCGACGCCGCCGCAGGCTCTGAGCTGCTGCCGCTCGCCGACGCATGACGGCAGTGCCGCCAGCGTGATCGTCTACGGGCGCAACGCGGTCTTCGAGGCGCTGCGCGGTCGCCGCGCGCACGCGGTCTCAGACGTCTGGGCGACGGACGGCGCGGCGCGCGAGCCGTGGCTGGCCGGCATCGCGCTGCGCCTGGCCCCGGCCGAGCAGATCGAGCGTCGCTGCGGCTCGCCCGAGCACCAGGGGATCTGCGCCCAGGCGGGCCCCTACCCCTATGCCGGCGCGCAGGAGCTGCTCGCCGCCAGCTCGCCGCTGCTCGTCGCCCTCGACCAAGTCCAGGACCCCCAGAACCTCGGCTCGATCTGTCGCAGCGCCGACGCCGTCGGCGCGGCCGGCGTCGTGATGCCCGATCGGCGCGCGGCGGCGGTGACGCCGGCCGTGTGCAAGGCCTCGGCCGGAGCGGTCGAGCACGTGCGCGTGGCGCGCGTGCGCAACCTCGCCGACTTTCTCGCCGATGCACGGCGGGCGGGTTGCTGGTGCTATGGGGCCAGCGCGCCCGCCGGCGACCGGGACGAGGGCGACGACGATCAGGGGCGCCCGGACGGGCGGCGAGGAGCGCAGGGGCGGGGGAGCGACGCGGTGGCATACGACGAGCCCGATTACGCCGGCGGCGGCGTCGTGCTCGTGCTCGGCAGCGAGGGGCGTGGGCTGCGCCCGCGCGTGGCCTCCGCCTGTGATCAGCTGATCAGCCTGCCCCAGCTCGGACGCGTGCAGTCGCTGGGTGTGAGCGCAGCGGCCGCTGCGCTGCTGTACGAGATCTTGCAGGATCGCCGGCGCGGTTGACAAACGTCCGGTGCCTGTGCAAGGCTCGCGCGCTACATAACGCTGAGCTTCAGGCTTATGGGGTCTGGAGGAGGCGATCTGCTGGGCTTTGGCGCCGGGGGAGGAGTGCGCCACTGAGCAAGGTTGGAGCTGCTCGCAGTAGCAGCTCCTAGATCGTGACCGCCCGTCTAGGTGGGCGGCCTCGAGAAAGGATCTGCTCGTGGCAAGAGTTCCCCAGAACCATCACCCTGAACCGAAGGTCGAGGACGCCTTCCTGATCGCGCTGGCCAAGCGCGGTGACCGCAACGCCTACGACCGGCTGGTCAGGCGCTACCACAGCTTCGTGCGCCTGAAGGCCTCCTCCTACTTCCTCGCCGGCGGCGACGCCGACGACCTGATCCAGGAGGGGCTCGTCGGTCTCTACAAGGCGATCCGCGACTTTCGCGCCGACCGCGAGTCGAGCTTTCGCAACTTCGCCGAGCTGTGCATCACGCGCCAGATCATCACGGCCGTCAAGACGGCCACGCGCAACAAGCACACGCCGCTGAACCAGTACGTGTCCTTCTCCTCCTCGCCCGCCGGCGCGGGCGAGGACGTGCCCACGCTCGATCAGCTGCTGCCCGGCCCGACCGTCCACGACCCCGTCAACCAGGCGATCTCCGCCGAGGAGCTGCGGGCGCTGGTGGGATGCCTGTCGAGCGTGCTGTCAGAGCTCGAGAGCCGCGTGCTCACGCTGTACCTGGACGGCTGCTCCTACGAGGAGATCGGGGTGCGCCTGGGCTGCGACACCAAGACCGTAGACAACGCGCTGCAGCGCGTCAAGCGCAAGGTCGGCGCGCACCTGCAGTCGCGCGCGGTCGCCGCCTGAAGGCGCCTGAAGGCGCAGGCGGCCGCCCCCTCGGAGCGGCCGCCTGGCGTGATCACCTTCCCGCGGCTTTGCGCTGCGTCCCGCGGCTTTGCGCAGCGCTAGACCTGCCCTTCGCTCGGCTGGGAGGTGTTGCCGGGCGCTTCGCCGGTAAGCCCGGCCAGCGCGGTGGGGGTGACGGTGACGGTGAACGGCGGGCC
>DASPVR010000070.1:0-11096 GCA_035622255.1 Solirubrobacteraceae bacterium
GCGCCGCCAGCGGATCATCGGCGGCCGCGATCTCGCGGCGGTTGAGGATGCCGACCGCCTGCTGGGCGCCCATCACGCCGAGCTCCACCCCCGGCCAGGCGAACACGTAGTCGGCGCCGAGCGCCTTGGAGTTCATCGCGATGAAGGCCCCGCCGAAGGCTTTGCGCAGGATCACGGTCACGCTCGGAACGCTCGCCTCGGCGAAGGCGTGGACGAGCTTGGCGCCATGGCGGATCACGCCGTCACCCTCCTGGCGCGTGCCCGGCAAAAAGCCGGGCGTGTCGACGAGCACCACGAGCGCCACGCCGAAGGAGTTGCACGTGCGCACGAAGCGCGCCGCCTTCTGCGAGGCCTCGGCGTCGAGCACGCCACCCAGGTGGCGCGGCTGGTTGGCGATGATGCCGACCGAGCGGCCCTCCAGGCGCGCGAACGCGCACACGACGTTGCGCGCCCGCCGCGGCTCGACCTCGAGCAGGCGCCCGCCGTCGACGAGCGCCCTGGCGACGTCGCGCACGTCGTAGACCTTGCGCGCCTGCGCCGGCACCGGCGTCGCCGGCGACGTGCCGGGCGCGTCGGCGGCGGCGATCAGCGCCGGCGCCTGCCCGCGGTGCTGGGGCAGGAACTCGAGCAGCTCCCGCGCCAGCAGCGCGGCGTCGAGGTCCGAGCGCGCCGCGAAGTGGCAGACCCCGTTTCGCTCGTGCACGCGCAGGCCGCCGAGCCCGACCGCGTCGACGCGCTCGCCGGTGACCTCGGAGACGACCCCGGGGCCCGTCAGGAACATGGCCGAGTCCTCGGTCATGATCACGAAGTCGTTGAGCGCCGGTCCGTAGGCCGATCCGCCCGCCGAGGCGCCGCACACGATCGCGATCTGCGGCACGACACCCGACAGGCGCACGTTCTCGGCGAAGATGCGCCCGTAGCCGGACAGCGCGGCCAGGCCCTCCTGCATGCGCGCGCCGGCCGACTCGATGAACGACAGCATCGGCACACGCGCGCGGCCTGCGAGGCGCATGACCTCGATGATCGTCTGCGCGTGCGCCTCGCCCAGCGACCCGCCGGCGAACGACGCGTCCTGGGAGTAGCAGTAGACCGGGCGTCCGGCGACGCGCGCGTGCGCCGCGACGACGCCGTCGCCGGGCCTCGCACGCTCGCCCATGCGCCGCGAGGTGACGCTCGTGCGCAGCAGCTGAAGCGAGCCCGGGTCGGCCAGCGCCTCGAGGCGGCCGAGCGCGTTCAGGCGCTCGTCGAGGCCCTCGTGCACGCGGTCGATCACGCGCACGCTCATCGGCCGTTCTCCCGGATGCCGTCGGCCTGGAGGCACAGCACGGCGTTGTGGCCGCCGAAGCCGAACGAGTTGGACAGCGCCACGGGGGCCTTGCCGTCGGGCAGCGACAGGGGCCGGGCCGAGTCGGGCACGTAATCGAGGTCCAGACCGTCCTCGCGCTCGGCGAAGCCGATCGTCGGCGGCGCCACGCGCTCGCCCAGCGCCAGCAGCGTCGCGACCGCCTCGACCGCGCCCGCCGCGCCGAGCAGGTGCCCGATCGCCGACTTGGTGGAGGAGATCGGGATGTTCGCGGCGCGCTCGCCCAGCGCGCGCTTGATCGCGACGGTCTCGGCGCGGTCGTTCAGCGGCGTCGAGGTTCCATGCGCGTTGACGTAGTCGACCTCGCCCGCCTGCACCCCGGCGTCGGCGAGCGCCGCGGTCATGGCGGCGGCCTGCCCCGCGCCGTCCTCGCTCGGGGCGGTGATGTGGAAGGCGTCGGAGCTAGCCCCGTAGCCCCTCAGCGTGCCGAGGGCGCGCGCCCCGCGCGCTTGCGCCGCGCCCGCGCGCTCGAGCACGAGCACGGCCGCCCCCTCGCCCATCACGAAGCCGTCGCGGCGGGCATCGAAGGGGCGCGATATCCCGCTCTCAGACAGCGTGTCCAGCGCGCCGAACGAGGCGCGCGCGAGCGGCGTCAGCACCGCCTCCGAGCCGCCCGCGACGACGGCGTCGGCTTCGTCGTTCTGGATCATGCGCAGCGCGCTGCCCAGCGCGTGGGCACCCGAGGAGCATGCGCTCGAGACGGTGAAGCTCGGGCCGCTCAGCCCGTGGCGCAGCGACAGCGCGGCGGTGGCGGCGTTGCTCATCATCAGCGGGATCGACAGCGGCGAGACGCGCTCGGGCCCCTGGTCGCGCAGGACTTCCTGGCCATGGACGATCGTGCCGATGCCGCCGATGCCCGTGCCCATCACGCAGCCCACGTGGCGCGGGTCATATGGCAGCTCGCCCCAGCCGGCGTCGGCGAGCGCCTCGCCAGCGGCCACGATCGCAAGCTGCGTGAAGCGATCGGCCCGGCGGGCCTCCTTGACCGAGAGGTGGTCGGTCGGCTCGAAGTCCGCGCACGGCGCCTCGCCGTCGCGGATCCCGACCTCGCCGGCGCTCCAGCGCTCATGGAGCACGCGCGCGCCGACACCCAGCGGCGTGACCGCGCCGACACCGGTGACGACGACCGGCTCCACTCGCTAGGCCCGCCCGGCGATCAGCGTGATCGCGTCCCCGACGGTCTTGACCTCGGCGACGTCTGCGCCCTTGAGCTGGATCTCGAAGCGCTCTTCGACGATCTGGGAGAGCTCGGCGAGATCGAGAGAGTCGATGTCGAGCTCCTCGAGCGTCGCGTCGCGGGTGATCTGGGCGCGGTCGGCGCCGAAGCTCTCCAGCGAGTCGACCACCACCTGCTCTACGTCCGCTTCTGTCACTGCCGTGCTCATGCTGCTCCTTTCGCGGTTGTCATTCGGGCGAGCCTTGTCACTGCACTGAAGCCGCTACGCGGCGAGGCCTCCGTCGACGAACAGCGTCGAGCCGGTCACATAGCCGGCCTGCTCGGAGGCGAGGAAGCGCGCGCACGCGGCCACCTCCTCGACGCGACCGGCGCGCCTCGCCGGCACGGCGCTGAGCAGCGTGCCGTCGAGGTCGGTGGTCATGTCGGTCTGTATCAGCCCCGGGGCGATCGCGTTGACGGTCACGCCGCGGCGGGCCACCTCGACGGCAACGGTCTTGGTCATCCCGATCAGCCCCGCCTTGGCCGCGGCGTAGTTTGACTGCCCCGCGTTGGCGCGGGGACCGACGACCGAGGCGATGTTGATCACGCGGCCGAAGCGGGCGCGGATCATCGCGCCGAGCGCGCGTCTCGTGGCGCGAAACGCGGCGGTCAGGTTCGTGTCGATCACGCGCACCCAGTCGGCGTCGTCCATCGACAGCGCGAGGTCGTCCGCGCGCAGGCCGGCGTTGTTGACGAGCACGAGCGCGGGGCCGAAGCGCTGCTTCAGCGACTCGAACGTCGCGTCCAGCGCCTGCGCCGAGGTCACGTCGCCGCGCACCGCCAGCGCCTGCCCGCTGCCAGCCTCGATCGCCGCCACCGTCGCGGCCGCCCCGGCCTCGTCGCTTGCGAAGTTGACGCCCACCGGCCAGCCATCGGCCGCGAGCGCGCAAGCGATCGCACGACCGATGCCGCGCGAGGCCCCGGTCACGAGCGCGCATCCCTCGCGCGCCTCGCCGTTGGGGGGCTGGTCGCCCGCGGCGCTCATGCATCGCCCCACGTGAGCACCGTGGCGCCCCAGCTCAGTCCGGCTCCGATCGCGCCGAGCACCACGCGGGCCCCCGGGCGCAGCACGCCGTCGGCCACCGCGGCCCCGAGCGCCAGCGGCACGCTGGCCGCGCTCGTGTTGCCCAGCTGCGCGATGCAGTCGAACACGCGCCCCTCCGGCAGCGCCAGGCGCTCGGCGACCGCGGCGAGGATGCGCGAGTTGGCCTGGTGGTAGACGAACAGATCGATATCTGACAGCGCGAGGCCGGCCCGGTCCACGACCTCCTCGGTGCACTCGCACAGGTGGCGTACGGCGGCCAGGAAGGTCTCGTGGCCCTCCATCTCGAGCACGCCGCGCTCGCGCGTGATCCGGATCATCTCGGCGGCGGCGCCGTCGCTCCCGAACGCGAACGGTCCGACCCGGCCCGGCGCGTGCAGCGAGACGACGAGCGCGCCCGCCCCGTCGCCGAACAGCGGCGCCGTGCGGCGATCGTCGTGGTCGATGTAGCGGCTGAGGATCTCCGAGCCGATCACGAGCGCGTGACGGGCGCGTCCCGACTCGATCCACGCGGTCGCGTGCGCGAGCCCCGCGACCGACCCCGTGCACGCCGCGCCGACGTCGATCGCAGCCGCGGCAGGTGCGCCCAGCTCGTGCGCAACCAGCGGCGCGACCGCCGGCGTGATCTCGTCCGGCGCCAGCGTCGCGACCAGCACGAGGTCGAGCTCGGCGCCGTCCAGCCTGGCGTCGGCCAGCGCCCGGCGCCCGGCGCCGATCGCGAGATCGCTCACCCGTTCCCCGGTGGCGGCATAACGGCGCTCGCGGATGCCGGTTCGTCGCTCGATCCACGCGGCATCGACGCCCAGATTCGCCGCGAGCTCGGCGTTGGCGACACGCCGCTGCGGGACGGCCGTGCCGACCCCCGTGATGCCCGCCGTGCGGATCGCGCCGGCGCGGCCGTCGTGGGGACCCCGACCGGGTGTGCTCGCGCGCGCGCGCCTCACCTGCGGCTGCTCTGTGGAGGCGAGCGCCGTCGCACCGGCGCCCTCTACCCGCTCAGGCGACACCGCTTGCCTCCCCCCTGGCGACGAGGCCCAGCCCGTCGACCTCGATCACGCGCGCGTCGGGCAGGTTGCGCGCCACGAGCCGCTGCAGCACGCGGCCGGGCCCGAAGTCCACGAACGCCCTGGCACCGAGGCCGTCGAGGGCGAGCATCACCTCGCGCCAGCGCACCGGGCGCACGATCGCCTGGGCCAGCTCGGCGCGCACGTCGGCGAAGGGTAGCGCGCTCGCGCCGGAGACGACCGGCACCACAGGCGCCTGCAGCTCCACGGTGTCGAGCTCGTCGCGAAACGGCTGCACCGCGCCGGCCATCGCCGGCGTGTGGAAGGCTCCGGTGACGTCGAGCATGATCGCTCGCACGCCGAGCTCGCGGGCTTGCCTGGCCGCCTCGCGCAGACTCTGCACAGTGCCGGCGAGGACGACCTGGCCGGGCGCGTTGTCGTTGGCCAGCGCCACGCCGTGCTCGTCGGCGAGCCGTGCCGCCTCCTCGTCGCTGCCGCCAAGCACGGCGAGCATGCTTTCGTGCGCGCCAGCCGACGCCTGCGCCATCAGCTCGCCACGGCGGACCGCCAGCGCCAGCCCGTCGTCACGCCCCAGGGCCCCGGCTGCGACGAGCGCGCTCAGCTCACCGAGCGAATGCCCCGCGAAAGCGACCGGGCGCACGCTTGCTCCGACGCGTTCCCACGCGGCGACGCTCGCGCAGAAGATCGCCGGCTGGGCAAAGCGCGTGCTCTGCGCGACGAGCGGGAACGGGTCGTCGCCGACGAGCTCGATGCAGCGCTCCAGCAGCTCCGGCGCCAGGCGCGCAACCTGCTCGCGCAGGTCGGCCGTCTGGCTGCCCTGACCTGGAAATAGGCCGGCTATGGCAGGCACGGGCACGCGCAGACGTGGATCGGACCGGGCAACAGCCGCTACTTCTAGCGGGCCGCGGCCACTCCTGCGTGCGAGAGGCGCCTCCACACCCGCCATCCGGTGACAAAACCCCCCACTTGGGGGGTGGTCAGGCGCGTCGCGGGGAAAGGCCGAGACGCTGGGCGCGCTGCACCGCGTCGGCGCGGTTGCGGGCGCCGAGCTTGCGATAGAGCGCGCTCGTGTGCTCCTTGACCGTGTGCGGCGAGAGATGCAGGTGCTCGGCGATCTCGCGGTTGGTCGCACCGCCGGCGATCAGCCCGAGGATCTGCGACTCGCGATCGGTCAACGCCGGCAGCGCGGCGCTGGCGAGGAAGACCTCGCCGCCGTCGCCCACCGTGCGCACGAGCTTTGCGATCTCACTCGCGGGCCAGTCCTTGGAGATGAAGCCCGACGCGCCGGCGGCGCGCGCCGCGCTGGGGGAGATCCCCCCGGCTCCCGACATCAGGATCACGCGCGGGGCCGGCGCGAGCGCGCGCAGGCGCTCGCACACGTCGGGTCCCGACTCGCCGCCGAGAAACAGGTCCACGAGCGCCACGTGGGGCTCGAACTCGCAGCAGATCGCGAGCGCCTCGCCGCCGGTGCGCGCGCCCCGGCAGCGCTGCACCCAGGGCAGCTGACCGAGCATCAGGCGAAAGCCCCAGTGGACCACGTCGTGGTCATCGACGACGAGCACGCGCAGCTGGCGCGCGCCTTCGCGGGCGCCCGCGGCGCCGTCGCCGCTGCCAGCGTGCGCGGGTGCAGCGCGGGTCGCGCCCCTGGCGATCATCGCTCCCGCCCGCGCTTGCCGGGCTCGACCGTCGGGACCACGAGGCGCACCTGCCAGGTCCCTGGCGAGGGCTGTCCGTACTCGAGCACGCCGCCGTGCTGGAGCGCCTCCAGCGCCGCGAGGCGCAGCCCGATGCCGCGCGGCTGCCCGTCGCGCCTGGATGCGGTCTGATTGCGCACCTCGAGCACGAACGTGCGCCCATCGTTGCGCAGCGACACCTCGACGCGGCGGGCGCGCGCGTGCTTGCGCGCGTTGCGCACAGCCTCCACGAGCACCGACTGCGCGAGCGCCTCGAGCTCTGCCGGGACGTCCTCGGCGGCACCGTTGCACAGGACGATGTCGGCGTCGGCATGCAGGCCGCGCACCCGCGCGAGCTCATCGCCGAACGTGACCGCCGTCGGACGGGGTGAGTGCCCAAGCGGGCGCTCCAGGGCCGTGCGCAGGTCGCCGAGCGCCGTCTGGACCTCGTCGGCGCAGCGGCGCTGGGTCTCGGCGTCGAGCGGCTTGGGCTGGGAGAGCGCGAGCGACACGCCGAACAGCCGCTGGAGCACCCCGTCGTGTATCTCGCGGGCGAGGTCGATCCGCTGCTGCAGCTGCCTGCTGCGCTCGTTGGAGGCGGTCACCTCGCGCGCGACCGAGGCCATCGCGATCGCCTTGCCGAGCATCCACAGCAGGTTGCGCTCGTCCTCGCCCATCGGCGGCGCGGTCGCGTCACGCTCGCTGAGCACGACCCCGACGTAGCGGCGCGCGGCGGCCATCGGCGTGCACACGATCAGCGCGTCTTCGAACGGCTCGCGCAGCCAGCGCGGCACGTCGAAGTCCGCCGTCCCGAGGACTTCGAGCACGCAATCGCTGCCGAGCGCGCGCCGCGCCACGGGCACGGAGTCGATCGTCACGAACAGCTCGGCGAAGCGCTCGAGCTCGATCCCGTGCGCGCCCGCAGCGCGCACGCGCCGATGGTCTGAGTCGTAGCGGAACAGCACCGCGCGCCGCATCGCCGTCAGATGGCAGATCGCCTCGCACAGGCTGCTGAAGAAGGCGTCCGCCGGCGAGCCCTCGCCGACGCTCAGCAGCAGGCTCGACATCAGCTCGAGCGCCTCGACGTGGACGGCATCCGCGCCGGGCCTGGCGCCCGGGGCGTCCACGCCGGCCTCGACCAGGCGGCCCTCTGGCTGCAGCAGCGCGTCGTCGTGCACCTGCCCAGCATCGCACCAGCTACGCGATCGGCGCCGTGCGGGCCGCGCGCGGGCGGCGCGGGCGATCGATCGCGGGCGCCACCACGGCGACGTTTTCGCCGATTCTTAGGCGCCAGCGGCAACTTCGCGCTGCATGGCGGGTCCCACCGGTAGGATCGGCGCCCCCGGCGCAGGAACGTGACCTGCACAGCTCGCCCAGCGGGTAGCGCGCGCCCGACGCCTCCGCGGCGCGCACGACCACCGACGGACCACACACACGCACACATGAACGATCTCAGGCGCCCGGGTGGCGCATTCCGATATCGCGAGCACGCGGGCAGCGAGAGCCCGGCAGCGATCGCCGTGGACCGCGGGTGGACCAGTTGACGTCGGTGGCGCTGCGCAGGTCGCTGGCCGGCGCGGGCGCGCTCGTCGCGCTCGCCAGCGCGACCACGCTCACCTTCGCATCGCGGCGCATCGTCGCCGAGGAGGCGGCGTTTCGCTCGCCCCCGGCTGCGCGCTGCGTCCCTACCGTGCTCAACCGCTCCGACGTTCTGCCCGGGACGGCGCTGGCGGTGTCACCTCTGCCCGACTCATACGACGCCTCACCGGCGACCCAGATCAGCCTGCTGGGCGTGCCGGCGCAGCTGCTCGGCGGCGTGCGCGTCACCGGCTCGAAGACGGGTGCCCACCGCGGCCGGTTGATCGGCTACTCCCAGGGCGACGGCGCGAGCTTCGTGCCCGCAAGGCGGTTTCGCCCGGGAGAGACCGTGACCGTGCAGGGGCGCGTCGCCGACACCCACGGGACGACCCCGTTCCGGTTTCACTTCACCGTCGCGTACGAGGATCCGATCACCACTCTCGCGATGGCGCACGCGGCGCTCAGCCGCGATTACAACGAGATGCAGCACTTCCATACGCTGCCCAACCTGCTGGCGCCGTCGCTACAGGTGACCGCGCGCTCGCCGGCCACCGCGCCGGGTGACATGTTCGCCGCGCCCTACGGCGGACCGGGGCCGAGCGGACCGATGATCTTCGAAGAATCGGGCAACCTGGTCTGGTTTCACCCGCTCGCGCACGGCATCGAATCGACCAACTTCCAGGTGCAGCAGGACGACGGACAGCCGGTGCTCACCTGGTGGCAGGGGGTGATCCCACCCCAGGGCTTCGGCGAGGGTGAAGAGATCATCGCCAACAGCTCCTACCAGCAGATCGGACGCGTGCTGGCGGGCAACGGATACAGGGCAGACCTGCACGAGTTCCACCTCACCGCCCAGAACACCGCCGTGCTGACGGTGTTCAACCCGATCTACTGCAACCTCTCACAGTGGGGCGGGCCCCAGGGCGCCGCCGTCACCGACAGCGTGTTCCAGGAAGTCGACCTGAAGACGGGCCTCGTTCGCCGCGAGTGGCACAGCCTCGATCACGTTCCGTTGTCGGCGTCATACAGCTCGGCCGTCACCGCCACGCGCGAATGGCCGTTCGACTACTTTCACCTCAACTCGATCGACCAGCTGGCCAACGGCAGCACGCTGATCTCCGCGCGCAACACCTGGGCGCTGTACTACCTGAGCACGCAGACCGGTCAGGTGACGACGAGCATCGGCGGGCGCAGCTCGAGCGTCAAGCTCGGCCCCGGCGCTGCCACCGCCTTTCAGCACGACGCCGACGTGCAGCCCGACGGCGACATCACGCTGTTCGACAACGGCGGCGTGCCGAAGGTGCATCCCCAGTCGCGCGGCCTGGTGCTGTCACTGAACCCGACGACCCGGACCGACAGCGTCGTTAGCGAGTACGAGCACCACGGTGCGCTGCTGGCCGGCAGCCAGGGCAACATGCAGGCGCTGCCCAACGGCGACGTGTTCGTCGGCTGGGGCTCTGAGCCCTATTTCTCGGAGTTCAGCGCGGGCGGGCAACTGCTGTTCGACGCCCACATGCAAGGGACCTATCAGTCCTATCGCACCTACCGTTTCCCGTGGACGGGCACGCCTCCCGGCCCGCCCTCGATCGCCGCGCAGGCGGCGCCCGCCGGCGGCCCGCTCACCGTCTATGCCAGCTGGAACGGGGACACCCGCACGACCGCCTGGCGCCTGCTCGCCGGCCCCTCCCCCCAGCAGCTGCAACCCTCGCTGACCGTCGCTCGCAGCGGCTTTGAGACCGCCATCGCCGCCCCCGCACCGGCCCCCTACGTCGCGGTGCAGGCGCTCGGCGAAGGTGGCGTCGTGCTCGGCACGTCCAAGACGATCCCCGGATGAGGCGGCGCGCAGCGCCCGCGCGCGTCAGCTGAGCGCGGCGCCGTGCAGGCCGGTGGCCGGGCGCTCGCGCTTGGACCACCACTCGTTGACGACGTTGAGCGCGTCGCCGATGATGCCCTCGCGAAACGACGCCGTGGTGTTCAGTCGCGGCAGCGGCTCGACCGGCGTCGGAACCCCCAGGAAGCTGCACAGCGGCCCCCATCCGTCGGCGGGGTCCCAGACGAGCAGGCGCTCGGCGGGCACCGTCTGCTTGACGGTGTCGTTCCAGCGGTTCATGACGTCGATCAGGCCGGCCTCGGTCGAGGTGTCGCCAGCGAGCGCGCCACCCTCCAGCCAGGTGATGCGAGCCATCAGCGATGTGTAGGCGCGCCACTGCGGGTCGAGCACCGCGCGCGCCTCGGAGACGTGGTGGATGACCGAGTCCCCGTGGAAGATCCCCCACACGGTCTCGCGCATGCTCGCGGCCCAGCTCTCCCCGCTGCGCACGCTCAGGAGCACCTTCGCGTCGGGGTAGTGTTCCATCAGCTCGCGGTAGTAGCGCGCAGAGGGCCAGTCGACCGTCGACTGCGCATCGCCGAAGATCTGCTCCCAGTCGGGTTCGCCCGCGGCCACGCTTTCCCACAGCGGCAGGCCCTCGGGCAGGTCGGCCAGCAGGTCGCGCATGTGGTAGCACGGGGCAAAGCCCAGCTGCTCGAGGGCCGCCAGCTGAGTCGTGGTCGCGGTGCGCGGCAACCCCGCTCCGATGACCTTGATCATGCTCGGGTTTCTATCAGCTTCGCCAGGCGATCGGGACGCTTGCCGCCGCACGGCTGGCGCGCCACGCGCAGGTAGGCGAGCACCGCGAGCACGCGCCGATGATCGTCCTCGCACGCCGGCAGGCTGAGCTTGGCGAAGATGTTGGTGATGTGCTTCTCGACGGCGCCCGGCGTCACGACCAGGCTCTCGGCGATCGCCGTGTTCGAGCGCCCCTCGGCCATCAGCTCGAGCACCTCGCGCTCGCGTGCCGTCAGGCTCGCCAGCGCGTCCGTGGGGCCTTCGCGTGGGGCCAGCAACTGCGTGACGACCTCGCGATCGAGGACCGTACCGCCGGCCGCCACGCGACGCAGCGCATCGAGGAACGCCCTCACGTCCCCGATCCGCTCCTTGAGCAGGTAGCCGATGCCGGCGGAGTCCTCGCCGATGAGCTCGCTCGCGTAGGCCGTCTCGACGTACTGGGAGACCACGAGCACGCCGAGCCCGGGCTGCAGGCGCCGCGCCTCGATCGCCGCCCGCAGCCCCTCGTCGGTGAAGGTCGGCGGCAGGCGCACGTCGACGATCGCGAGATCCGGCGCGTGCCCCGCGATCGCGCGCAGCAGGCCCGGGCCG
>DASPVR010000071.1:0-4353 GCA_035622255.1 Solirubrobacteraceae bacterium
TCGTCGTCGGGCTGCACGCGCGCGTCGGCGCCCTCGCCGAGCCACGCCTGGCCGACGAACATGACAAGCCGCTGGGGCAGGCGGATGAGCGCCTCGCCGCGGACGCTCGCGGGAGCCACCGCCCACTCCTCGCGCAGCTCACGCACGAGCGTGTCGGCGGGGTTCTCGCCGAGGTCGACCGCCCCGCCGGCGCCGAGCGCCCAGCGGCCGGCCCACGACGCCACCCAGCCCGCACGCCGCCCTGCGAGCCAGCGCCCGTCGGCCGAGCGCGTGACGCACAGCGCGGCGACGCTGTCCGACGCGTCGCCGGCGACGAGCCGCAGCGCCCAGCGCATCGGCTGCAGATCGATCGCGATCCCATGCTCGTCGACGTGGTAGGCGACCAGCCGCGCGGCCACGCCGTCGTGGCTCGGCGAGCCACGGTCCTGCAGGTCGCGGATCGCCGCGTCGGCGGCCTCGCGCTGGGCGTCAGAGGGCTGGAAGTGGTCGCTGCTCCAGCTCGCGGCCACCTGTCCGGTTGCCCACGGCCCGCGCGCGAGCACCTGTGGCAGCTCCGCGCTGGCTTTGGCTCCCATGGACATCACCGCGAAGGCTAGTGTGCCTAGACTCGGGGCGGTGAAGTTCGCGATCCTCGGTCCGGGCGGCGTCGGCGGCCTGCTCGCGGGCGTGCTCGAGCAGGCGGGCACGCCGGTGATCGTCGTCGCGCGCGAGCAGAGCGCACGCGTGATCGCGGACGACGGCCTGCGCGTGTCCAGCGTGATGTTCGGCGAGATGGTGCAGCGCCCGCGCGCCGTGGCGTGCCTGCAGGAGCCCGTCGACGTGCTGATCGTCGCCACGAAGGCTGCCGGGCTTGCCGATGCGCTGCAGCGCATCGACGCAGAGCCGGGTCTCGTGCTGCCGCTGCTCAACGGGCTTGACCACCTTGCCGTGCTGCGCGAGCGCTTCGCGCCGTCCTCGGTGCTCGCGGGCTCGATTCGCGTCGAGGCCGATCGCCCCGAGCCGGGCGTGATCGACCACACGAGCCGCTTTCTGCTGGTCGAGATGGCCCCCGCGGCGGGCCTCGAGCAAGAGGTCGACGAGCAGGCGATGACCGGCATCGTGGACACGCTGCAGGACGCGGGCGTGCCCGCGCGGGTGGGAGAGTCCGAGGCCTCGGTGATGTGGTCAAAGCTCGTGCGCCTGAACGCCCTCGCGTGCGTGACGAGCGCGTATGACAGGCTGCTCGGCGAGATCCGCGACACGCCGGCGCTGCGCGCCGACCTGCAGGGCGCGATCCGCGAGGGGTGCGCGGTCGGTCAGGCCGAGGGCGCAAGCGACGTCGACCCCGAGCGCGCGATCGCCGAGCTGGACATGGCCCACGCGACCCTCGGCAGCTCGATGCAGCGCGACATCGCCGCCGGACGCGAACCCGAGCTCGACGCGATTCCCGGCGCCGTCCTGCGCGCGGCTGCGCGCCACGGCTTGCGCTGCCCCACGATCGAGCGTCTGGTCGCGCTGATCGCCAAGCGGGCCGGCGTGCCCGAGCCAGCGGTCAGCAGCTGAGCGTGCGCATCTGCCCGCCCGCGTCCGGCGCCGTCGCCGGGAGCGGCCGCGTGGCGACGGCCTCGACGATCTCCTCCTCGACCTCCCGCGGCTGCTCGTCGTGCTCGCCGTCGCAGAGGACACGGAAGTTGCCGCTCACGCCGCCGTCGACCTCGACCGTGATGCCGGGCAGGATCTGCTCCCCCTCTTCGAGGCCGAGGCGCTGCAGGTCGAAGTGCGCGAGGCCGATGCCGTACGCGGTGTGCGTCGGGTTCTCGCGGTCATGCGCCGCCACCGCCTGGGCGAAGCGCTCGAGGTTCTTGGCGATCTTGCCCACATCGGACATTGGGAAGCCAAGCCTAGCGCGGGCGCAGCGACAGGTTGAGGGCTGCGAACCTCATCCCTCTAAATTGGTCCAATGGCCCAGCCCGCCGACCTGCTGCCCCCGCCGGCCGCGACGCCGAACGGTGCCCGCGCCCAGGGCGAGGTGATCCGCACCGTGGCGCTCACGAAGGTCTACGCCGGCACCGACTTCGCCGCGGTCGATCGGCTCGATCTGAGCGTCCGCGCGGGGGAGATCTTCGGCCTGCTCGGCCCCAACGGGGCGGGCAAGACGACGACGGCGGGGATGCTCACCACGCGCGTGATCCCGACATCGGGCGAGGCGTATGTGGGGGCGATCGACGTCGTCGCCCACCCGACCCTGGCAAAGCAGCTGATCGGGATCGTCTCCCAGCAGAACACGCTCGACCGCCAGCTGAACGTGTGGGAGAACCTCTACTTCCACGGTCGCCTGTTCGGGATCCCTGGACCCGAGTCGCGGCGCATCGCCGACGAGCTGCTCGACAAGCTCCACCTCTCCAAATGGGCCGGGGCGTCGGTCTACGCCCTGTCCGGCGGCATGGCCCAACGTCTGATGATGGCCCGCGCGATCTTCCACCGCCCCGCGGTGCTCTTCCTCGACGAGCCGACCGCCGGCCTGGACCCGCAGAGTCGCCTGGCCCTGTGGGAGATCCTCGGCGAGCTCAACCGCGAGGGGCAGACGATCCTGCTGACGACCCACTACATGGAGGAGGCCGACGAGCTCTGCGACCGCGTGGCGATCATGGACCACGGGCGCATCCTCGCGCTCGACACGCCCGAGGCGCTCAAGCGCTCGGTCGGCGCCGACACGATCGTCACGGTCAAGGCCGCCGGCGAGGGCGAGGCGCTCGCGCGGCTGCTCGCGCGCGAGCTGCCCGAGGTCACGCGCACGCGCACCATCGAGGGCGGCGTCGAGCTGCACGTCAAGGGCGCCCAGCGGCTCGTGCCGCGCCTGGTCAGCGCCGCGGAGGGTGGGGGCTTCGACCTCGCAGACCTGTCCGTGTCCGAGCCGAGCCTCGAGACGGTCTTCATCTCGCTCACCGGCAAGGAGCTGCGCGACTGATGGCCGCCACCGCGACGCGACCCACGGCCGGTGGAGGCGCCCCGGCTCCGATCAGGATCGAGCCCGCGCGCTCGACGCTCGCGGCGTCGCGCACCGCGCTCGCGGCGCTCATCCTGCGTGACCTCGTCGTCCTGCGAAAGAACTTCTTGGAGTTTGCGATCCGCGTGCTCGTGCAGCCGTTCCTGCTGGTGTTCGTGTTCCTCTACGTCTTCCCCACGATCGGCCAGGGCGTCGGCGGCGGGGGCGGGAGGCTGTCCGAGTCGGCGTTCGCGACCGTGCTCGTGCCGGGCGTGATCGGCATCACGATCATGTTCCAGGGGATCCAGGCGGTCGCCCTGCAGCTGTCCACGGAGTTCGGCTACACGCGCGAGATCGAGGACCGCGTGCAGGCGCCGTGCCCGATCTGGCTGGTGGCCGTCTCCAAGGTGCTCTCGGGGGCGACCCAGGGACTGATCGCAGCGCTGATCGTCTTTCCGATGGCCTCGGTCGTGCACGCCAGCGGCGTTGAGCCCCACCTGTCGGTCCACTGGGCGATCGTGGTCACGCTCATCCCGCTGGCGTGTGTGACCATGACCTCGCTCGGGCTGCTGCTCGGGACGGCGTTCGAGGCGCGCAACCTCGGCCTCATGTTCGGCTTCGTCGTGCTCCCGCTCACGTTCCTCGGCGGCACCTACTACCAGTGGACGAAGCTCGCGCCCGTGCAGGCGGGCGGCGTGCACTGGCTTCAGATCATCGTGCTCATCAACCCGCTCATCTACGTCAACGAGGGGCTGCGGGCGGGGCTGACCCACGTCTCACACATGCCGCTGTATGTCGTCTACCCGGTGCTGCTCGCGTTCTGTGCCGCGTTCCTCACGCTCGGCCTGAGCAAGTTCCGCGGGCGCGTGCTCTCCTAGGCGCGCCGGCTGGCCGGCCGCAAGGCGGTCCGCCAGCGCGACGCGCCCGGCGTCGAGCGCGCGTACCTACCATTCACCTTTTTTCGAGGCGACGTTTTTACACCCACCGGGCGTCGATTCGCTGACGACTTCGCAGGTCCTGCTGATCGTTCCAGCGTTGTCTTCGAGCCAGTATTTGTTTTTCGTGCCGCTGGCTATCGACTCGACTTTGAACTGGCTCGGCCCCGTGACTTCGGGTGCTTGAGCGGCGGCGGTGGTCGTGTCCTTGAGCGTCGGCTCGATGGCCTCCAGTTCGGCAAGGGTCGGAGCTGTCCCTGTTGTCGTGCTGCCTTTTTGTTCGTAGCTGCCGTTGTTGTCTGAGGCGTAGGCCTCCATCGTCGTCTGCAGAGTCCCGACCTGCGTCTTGGCCGCCGAGTCGCTGGCCTTGCTGGTCTGGCTCAGGAACGCCGGGATGGCGATCGCCGCGAGGATTCCGATGATCAGGATGACCACCAGAAGTTCGATCAGGGT
>DASPVR010000072.1:0-8576 GCA_035622255.1 Solirubrobacteraceae bacterium
CGCGACCAGTTTCTCGAGTCCGTGTATGCCCCCTTTGTGGCTCGAGTCACCAGTACGAATCTGCGCAACCGCGCCCTCGCCACATGGGCCCGGGACCGTCTGCTCGCGCGGGGCCGACCGCGCAATCTGGTGCTAGCCGAAGCGATCGCCGAGTCGCTGTACCCCCACGTTGGCGCGCTGGCCGACCTCCCAGCCGAGCCGCAGCTGGTGGTGACCGCTACCGACCTTGCCGCTGGACGAGCGTTTCGCTTCAGCCAAGCGTTCATCGGCAGCTTCGACTGGGGGTACGCTCCCCCGCCACCCGACCTCCGGCTCGCAACTGCAATCGCCGCGTCGGCCGCCGCACCCCCGGCGTTTCCCCCGCTACAGCTCGAGACCGCGGTCCTCAAGCTGCCCAGGAACCCGCCCCCAGTCCTGTCGATAACCGACGGGGGCGTCTACGACAACCTCGGAGTCGAGTGGTTCCAGGGCTGGAGTGCGGCGCGGCGCCCTGACACGGCGGTCAGCGCCGACTTCCTCGTGGTGGCGGACGCCTCTGGGCCGCTCTCGGCGACCAGACGCGCGTTCGGGGGGATAAGAGCCCTCAACCGCAGCCGCAAGGTGCAGTACGCGCAAACGCAGGCGACGCGTGTCCGCTGGCTCGTCGCTGATCTGGAAGCGAACAATCGCCGAGGCGTGTATCTCGGGATAACCGGCAATCCCCGTCGATACCGTCTGCCCAACGGATCCCCGATCGACCCCGCACTGTACGACGGGGCCCTGCCCAGCGCGCTCGTCCCCGCGCTCGCCGGCCTACGCACCGACCTCGACCGCTTCACGGTCGATGAGGCCGCCTTGCTCGCATACCACGGTTACTGGTCGGCACATGCCCGCTTGGCCTCGCTCCACCCCGGCCTCGCAGTCGCCACGCCGTCGTGGCGAAGGTACGAAACAATCGGCGCAGCGAATGCGCGAGCGCTCGAGCGCGAGCTGCGCCGGCCGCGCCACCGACTCGGCTTGGGCGAGCGACTCCGCTAGCCGCGGATCATGCTCGGAGGATCGCTTCCGGGCGCGGCGACCACCGGACACCAGCGCTCCTCGAGGTCGACGGACTCCAACGCCTCGCGCACCATCTCGCTCGCGCCGGGATCCCACCGCCATGCAGCCAGCTCGGCGAGCCCAGCGCCACGCACGCGCGGACGCGTCGCCTGGATGATCACCAGCGGCCGCGGCAGTAGCACCTCCGCCTCGGCCGCGATCTCCGCCGCCGTCGCGGTGTCGCGTGAGCTCGGAACCGCCGCGCCGGCGGGATGTGTGTGCCAGCTGCCAAGGAACCGATAGCGCTGGGTGCTCGCCTCGCGCACCGTGGCCATGATCGCGTCGGTCGTGGGGCGGTGTGACTCGAAGCTTGTGTGGCGATGGCGAGCGTGGGGACCCGGCCCGTAAGCGCAGGCCACGACGACGTGGTCCCCGTCGGCGAACCCGAAGAGCGCCCCACCAGTCTCGCGAACCCTGCGCCGGCGGGACTCGGCTCCGAGGGCGTCACCCGCACGGCGGTCGATGAAGACCGTCACGACGCCGCGCAGAGCGGACAGTCAGCTCGGCGCTCGAGCTTGCCCTGCCGCCAGGGATCCTCGCCACGGAAGTTCACGATCACGTAGTTGTAGTCGGGCGACGGATACTCGCTCTTCCCCACCACGCCGACCACGGTGCGGGCCGCGAGCGCCGCGAGTGCAGCGGCGTCAAAGCCGGCGCCCGAGAATGCGGGGTGGCTGCAGCCGACCGGCGTGACGTTGCTGCGCGGCCCCTGCGTCGGGGTGGGGATGTCTTTGGCGTCCTGGGCGAGCACGAAGCAGAAGAAGCATGGGCCGTCCGGGGCGAAGACCGCGACCTCGCCGCCGTAGCTTCCCGCGGTGAGCGCGGCGACTACGAGGGTCGTACTTCGCTCACGGCAGCGTCGTTGCAGCACCCGAGCGACCGACTGAGAGCCGGTCGTGTCGATCACGAGGTCGGCCTCGCCAAGGATTGCATCGAGCCGCTCGCCCTCCGCGGCGTTCGCTGCAACGCTCACGCGATGCTCGCGAACCTCGACGAAGGGGTTGAGATACTTCGCGTCGATGGCGACAGCTTGCTCCTTGTCCATCGGCGTACGTCGTCGATATCACGTGGCGAACCGCGTTGTTGACGTCGTAGAAGTCGTTATCGATCACGTCGATTTGTCCCACTCCCGCCTTGGCGAGCTCAAGCGTGACCGGTGCGCCGAGGGAGCCGGCGC
Source organism: Solirubrobacteraceae bacterium (assembly GCA_035622255.1). GTDB lineage: Bacteria > Actinomycetota > Thermoleophilia > Solirubrobacterales > Solirubrobacteraceae > Palsa-744. The sequence goes on from DASPVR010000072.1 coordinate 2,255, forward strand.
CGACGACTAGAGGCTTGATGTGGGTTGAACCGCGCAGCAGGAGCGCGGCGTCGCCTCGGGTGCCTGTGTGGTCCCGATTTGGTCAGGGATGGGTCGTCGCGCCATCTCGTCATGCTATTCGGCGCAAAAGCGCTCATCGTCCCATTCACGCGCCAGGTCTCTGTTCCCTCTCGCACCCTTCCCCGAGAACGCGCGCTCTGATACGCTCGCGCGGCTAGCGGTCTGGAACGACCGAGGGGCAAGGTCTGGAACGGCCGAGGGCCTAAACCTGGAAGGGAGTCCCAAATGTGGTCGTCGTGGGCGTGCGTGATCACGAGGTAATCGAGGCGCTGCTTGGCGTTCGCGCCCTGGGGGAGCACGTCACGGAGGACCTTGAACACGTCGACCGTGCCGTGTCCCGGGGAGCGGAACACGTCGACGAGCATGTATTGGCCACCCGGGAGTGCGATCAGCGTGCAGTCGCCTTGGCCGACGTCGAGGAAGATGGCCTTGAAGTCCGTCATGTGATCGGTGCGAGCGGAGGATCTTGGGGTTCGAGACGCGGGTCACGCAGCATTCGGTCAGCGTAGAGGACGCCTCGGACGACATCTCTAACGACGTCCTTGACGCGCACGCGGCCGCGTGCCCCGACTGCGGATGCGTCCGTCAGTCAACGGAAGGGTTGAGCCCTTAACGAGCTCGGCCGGATCCATGCCCAGCTCGCGGGCGAGCTTGAGCAGGTGTCATCCGGCAGTCGTAGCGCGGCGGGCGAGCTCGAAGCTAAACCGCTGCCGTCATCGCTGGGGCCAGCGCCGTCGGCGGCGGCTCATCGACACGCTGCCGGACCGCGCGATCAGCTGCCCACAGGCGCGGGACGGGCGCCACGAGCGCCTTGCAGATGTGGTGGCGGGGTCGGCTACGCGGTCGCTCCCAGCCGCCCCGGGACAGATCGAGCCTCCACTGTGATTTGCGCACCGGTACGCGCATCGGAGGGAATGGCGAGGGAATGAAATCTGCCAGAAGGGACGTTTGTGGACGTTCGTTGTCGCGCACGCGCCGGTGCAGCCCGGGCACGAAAGCCAGTCGATTTCCCCTGTAAACAAGCCAAGTCCGCCGAAAAAACGGAGGGGGAGGGATTCGAACCCTCGTCGGAGGAAAACCCCCCGAAACGGTTTTCGAGACCGCCGCATTCAACCGCTCTGCCACCCCTCCGAGGACTCCTAGGCTAGATGATCGGCCGCGTGGCGCAGCGGCCGCGTGGCGCAGCGCGAGCCAGACAGCCGCAGGCATCCGGATGGCCGCCGGCGGGGCCGCCTCACCGGCGTGACGCGAAGAACCCCCCCAGGAGCTCCGCGCTCTCCGCCGCCAGCAGGCCGCCGGCCACCTCAGGTCGATGGTTGAGGCTCGGCGCTGCGAGCACGTCGAGCACGCTCCCGCACGCGCCCGCCTTGGGATCGGCCGCCCCGTATACCACGCGCGGCACGCGCGCGAGCACGATCGCGCCCGCGCACATCGCGCACGGCTCGAGGGTGACGTAGAGGACCGTGTCGAGCACGCGCCAGCTGCCAAGCGCCCGGGCCGCTTCCCGCAGCGCGAGCAGCTCCGCGTGGGCGGTCGGGTCCTCGCGCAGCTCGCGCTCGTTGTGCGCCAGTGCAAGGACCTCACCGCCTTTGACGATCGCAGCGCCGATCGGCACGTCGTCGTGTTTAAGCGCCTGCTCGGCCTCGCGCAGGGCCAGCCGCATAAAAAAGTCATCACGTGGAAAGAAACGCTCGCTCACCGTCGTCACCCATCTCTGGCACAGTGCTGCTCGCGCGGCGCACGCCCCCGTGGCACCCGCGACGCGAGACGTCATCATTGCCCACCATGCCTCCCCGCGCTCTTCCATCCGTGCGCGCGTGCACGCGAGCAAGAGGCTCGATGCTGCTGTTCGTCACCGTGGTAGTCGCGCTCGCGGTCGGCGCCGTGATCGGCCCCGGCGGCAGTGCCGCCGCGCCGGTTGGCGCTGCTGCCGGCTCCGCCAGGCACCCGGACGGCAGCCTGGAGCCAGCGGCACGCGTCACCCGCGGCGGCGCGTACGCTCCGGACGAGATCCTCGTCAAGTTCGCCACGGGCACCTCGCCCCAGGCGCGCATGGCGAGCGAGCGCAGCATGGGCGATATCGATCCCGTGGCGATAGCGTCACACACCCGCCTGCTGCACCTCGCGGCCGGTGTGAGCATGGAAGCAGCGCTGGGGCGACTGCGACACCAACGCGACGTGGACTGGGCAGTGCCCAACTACGTCGCCCACATCACCGGGCAGCTGATCCCCAACGACGAAGGCGACGGTCACGCACCGGGCGACTGGCAGCTGTTGCAGTGGAACTTCGCCGGGCAGTTCGGCGTGCACGCTCCGGAAGCGTGGGCCAACCTCGCCGAAGACGGCGCGCCCGGCGGCAGCGGCGTGACGGTCGCCGTGCTCGACACCGGCGTCGCGTACGCCAATCGCGGACCGTTTCGTCGCTCGCCGGACTTCTCCCGCTACACGTTCGTCCAGGGCTACGACTTCATTGCGCACGACCCCTACCCCAACGATCGCAACGGACATGGGACGTTCGTCGCCGGCACGATCGCCGAGGCCACGAACAATCACATCGGCCTCACTGGCCTGGCCTATGGCGCGCACATCATGCCCGTCCGCGTGCTCGACAGCCAGGGTGAAGGAGACGCCTCCACGATCGCCGAAGGCGTGCGTTTCGCGGTCAACCACCACGCGCAGGTGATCAATCTCAGCCTCGAGTTCTCCGGCGACGTGACCGCCGCGGACATACCCGAGCTGATCGAAGCGCTGCGCTACGCGCATCGGCGCGGAGTCGTCGTGGTCGCCGCGGCTGGCAACGAGGGGCACACGGCGATCGCCTACCCGGCCCGTGCGCCCGACGTGATCGCCGTGGGTGCCACGACCGAACACGGCTGCCTGGCCAACTACTCAAACGACGGCAGCGGCCTCACGCTCGTCGCCCCGGGCGGAGGCGCCGACGCCGACCTGCCCGGCGACCCCAACTGCAACCCGTCCGCGCCTTCGGGTCGGGATATCTTTCAGATGACCTTCACCGGCGCTTCGCCACGCAAATTCGGCCTTCCGCCCGGCTATGAAGGCACCTCGATGGCCGCTCCGCACGTCGCCGCCACTGTCGCGCTGATCATCGCAAGCGGCGTGCTCGGACACCATCCGACGCCCGCGCTGATCACTGCCCGCCTGCGCGCGACCGCGACCAAGCTCGGCGGCGGGGGCGATGAACGCCTCTACGGTGCCGGGCTCGTCAACGCCGCCGCCGCGACCGCGCCGGGCGGCCCCGATGCTGTCGGGTAGCACGTGGTCCCCGTGGTTGGGGAACAGGCCGCTCTGGGCAGCTCGGGGACCGGCATGAGACGTCCCTCCGCGGGCAGCACACATGCCTGAGCGCCAGGTCTCGTCTTTGAAGTGCGGGCTACAGTCTGCCCAATGGCGTCGGCCGATCAGTGGACCGAGCCGGCAGTCGCCGCGGCGGCGCCTGCACGCGCAGACCTCGCTGTCGTCGGCGCCGGCATCGTCGGTCTGGCCGTCGCGCGCGAGCTGATCGCGCGAAACCCGCGCGCCTCGGTGTGCGTGCTCGAGCGCGAGCGCGAGCTGGCGACACACCAGACCGGTCACAGCTCAGGCGTGATCCACTCGGGCATCTACTACGCCCCCGGCTCGCTGAAGGCGCGGCTGTGCGTCGAAGGCGCGCGCGAGCTCTACGAGTACTGCGATCGCCGCGCGATACCCGCCCGGCGATCGGGCAAGCTGATCGTCGCGCTCAGCCCCCGCGAGCTGCCGCGCCTGGACGAGCTGGAGCGCCGTGCCCGCGCCAACGGCGTACCCGGGGTGCAACGTCTGAGCGCCTCGCAGATCACAGCAATCGAGCCACATGCACGCGGTATCGCGGCGCTGCACTCGCCGAGCACGGGCGTGGTCGACTTTGGCGCCGTCGCCCGCTCGCTGGCGCACGACGTGCTCGCGACCGGCGGCACGATAGCCACTGGTTGCGAGGTCACCGGCATGAGCGCCGGCGCGCGCTCGCTGCGCCTCACCCACACCCACGGCGACACGACGGCCGGCCACGCGATCTGCTGCGCGGGCGCCTGGTCGGACCGGCTGGCGGTGGCCGCCAGCGCGAGCGCCGACCCGCGCATCGTGCCGTTTCGCGGCGCCTATCTGCGTCTCGCACCCCCCAGCGCAGCGCTCGTGCGCGCGCTCATCTACCCCGTCCCCGATCAATCGCTGCCGTTCCTCGGCGTGCACCTAACGCGCGACATCCGCGGGGAGGTGCTGATCGGCCCCACGGCGCTAATCGCGTTATCGCGCGCACCCGGCAGCTCGACGCCCGCGCGCGCCCGTGACGCGCTCTCGACGCTCGCCTGGCCGGGCACATGGCGTGTGCTCGGCCGCTGGTGGAAGACAGGCCTCACCGAGCTTCGCCACGCGGCGCAGCCGGCGGCGCTCGCCCGCGCGGCCGCGCGCTATGTTCCCGACATCCGTTCCGCGGACGCCCGCCCCGCGTTCGCCGGCATCCGCGCCCAGGCGCTCGCACGCGACGGCCGCCTGATCGACGACTTCGCCTTCTCGGCGACCGAGCGCGCCCTGCACGTTCGCAACGCGCCGTCCCCCGCCGCCACGTCGGCGCTCGCGATCGCGCGCCACGTCGCCGACGAGGCGCAGCGCGCGTTCGGCCTGTCGTGCTGACAGCGACGCGGAGCCGAGGCGCATCCGGGCCGTGCGCACGGCGGGCCGCCGTCGCCAGGACTCGCGAGCGCTTGCGCAGGTAGCGCGACTACGCTGTCGGCGTGTCGCACGAGACGGCGCACGTGGGCGGAGCGGCTCGCAGCGGCGCGACCTCGCGGGCGTGGCCAGTGCTCGAGCGCGCCAGGCGCGAGCCGCTCGAGACGCTCGGCTCGGTCGCGCTCCTGCTGCTCGCGCCGGCGGCCCTCGTCTACCTGTCGTTCAACGCCGGCGGCTACTTCCCGACCGCCCCGGCGTTCGTGACGATCGTGCTCGCGCAGGCGCTCGTCCTGCGCACGACGCTCGCCGCGCGCCCGTTCGAGGGCTTCTCCCGGGTGCTCGTCACACCGCTCGCCGCGCTCGCGCTCTACGCCGCCTGGCAGCTGGCCTCGCTGCTGTGGTCACACGCCACCGCACGCGCGCTCGACAGCTACGACCTCACGCTCCTCTACCTGCTGGCGCTAGCGCTGTTCGGCGCTACCCGCTACACGCACGCACGCGCGGCGTGGCTGATCCGGGCCGTCGCCGCCGGGCTCGCGGCCGTCTGCGTGATCGGCCTCGTCTCGCGCGTGCTCCCACACGCCTGGCCCACCGCCAGCAGCTTCTTCGCCGAACGTCTCAACTACCCGCTCACGTACTGGAACGCCGAGGGCATGGTCGCCGCGATCGTGCTCATCCTCGGCCTGCACATGTGCGCCGACCGCGCCGAGCACCCGGCCGTGCGCGTGCTCGCGGCCGTGCTCTTCCCCGCTGTCGCCGCCACGCTGCTGCTCACGTTCTCGCGCGGTGCGCTCGGCGCGGCGGTGATCGGACTGCTCGCCTACTGCCTGCTCGCGCGGCCGCCCGCGCTCGTGAGCGCCCTGATCGCGCTCGCGCCCACGACCGCGGTCGCGCTCCACAGCGCCTGGGACGCCACCCTGCTCGCGACCCGCGACCCCACGAGCGCGGCGGCAATCGCCCAGGGTCGTCACGTCGCGCTCGTAGTCGGCGGGTGCATGCTCGGGGCGGGCGTCCTACGGGCAGCGCTGCTGCCCGCCGACGAGCGGCTTGCGCGTGCGCCCACGGCTCCGTCGCGCGCCGTGCTCTTCGGCATCGGCGCGGCGACAATCGCAGCGATCGTCGCACTAGCACTCGCGCTCAACGCGGCCGGTTTTGTCCAGCGCGAGTACGACCGCTTTGTCAAAGGCAACGGCGTCGGCGCGGTCCACACACGCGAACGGCTGACCGACCCGGGCAACAACGGCCGGCTGGCGCTGTGGAACGCGGCTATCCGGATCTACGAACACCACCCGCTGTACGGCAGCGGCGCGGGCAGCTACCAGGCCAACTATTTCCGCTACCGCACCGAACCGCTGTATGTCACCGACGCGCACTCGCTCTATCTCCAGAGCCTCGCCGAGCTCGGCATCGTCGGCCTCGCGCTGATCGTGACCGCTGTCGGCGGGATGCTGCTTGGCTTGGCGTATCGCGCCCGCGGACCCGACCGCTCCCTACAGGCGGCGGTGCTCGCAGTCGCCTTCGCGTGGGCGATCCACCAGGCTTTCGACTGGGACTGGCAGAT
>DASPVR010000073.1:0-10608 GCA_035622255.1 Solirubrobacteraceae bacterium
CGTACTGCTGGATGGCTTCCATCGCATAGCGCGAGCACGTCGGCTCGTACTTGCAGCGGCGCGGGATCGCTGGCGAGATCAGGCGCTGGTAGGCGACGATCGGCCCCAGCGCCAGCGCGCGAGCGATCCGCCGCGTGCGCCTGCCCGCCGCTCCGCCTCCGGGGTTGGGCTCCACGTGGACGCTCACGAGCCGTCCTCGCCGCCCGCGCCATCGCAGCGCTGCAGGCCGGACTTGGCGATCAGCTCGTCGAGCGCGCCTCCGATTCCCTGCAGGCCCTCGCGCGACGCCAGGTCGCCGGCGGAGGGACGCGCGACGACCACCACGTCCTGGCCGCTCGCGAGCCGCGGCTCGGCCCTCGCGAAGGCGTCGCGCAGCAGACGCTTGACGTGGTTTCGCTGCACGGCGCCGCCCACCTTGCGCGACACCGACAGCCCGAGGCGGGGGCGGTCCGCGGAGGAGTTGGGGAACGCGTAGAGCACCAGGTGGCGGTTGGCCGTGGAGCGACCGTACCGGTAGACCCGCTCGAAGTCGGCGCTGCGCGACAGGCGCCCGCGCCCGGCCGCGCGGGGCTGCGGCGGGCCGGTCACGCCGAGAGGCGCTTGCGTCCCTTGCGCCGGCGGCGCTTGAGCGTCAGCCGTCCGGCCCGCGAGCGCATGCGCGCGCGGAACCCGTGCGAGCGGGCCCGCTTGCGCTTCTTTGGCTGATAGGTGCGCTTCATCTCGGTCCTTCGGGACGCGGCTCCCGATTCCTTCTGCGAGATCGGCGCGCGCCTCGCCGCCGCAGTATAGGCCGCCGGCGTCGCCGGCGAAATTCTTTTCGCCAAATGCGGGCAGCGGGCGCGTGCGGCTCAGAACCCGGAGCTATATTCCGCCAGACCGGATCCGCCGCGGGTCCCAATGTGAGAAGTGCCGTGTGTTCCTCCTTGAGAGATGGAGAGTCGACGCTGCGTGAGCACAGAGCTGGAGCACATATGGGCGCGCGTGCAGGACGAGCTGGCGCTGGCGCTCGACGCGTCGACCTACCGCATCTGGCTCGCGCCGCTGCGCCCGCGCGAGCTATCTGACGGCCGCCTCGTCGTCGAGGTTCCTCCACAGGCCTGTGGATGGGTCCGCGATCGCTTCGGGCGCGTGCTCCAGGCAGGCGTCGAGCGCGTGCTCGGCCCGTCGACGACCGTCGTGCTCGTCCCCGCCGGCGCGCCCTCGCCCGCCTCGAGCCCCCCGGGGAACCCGCAGGCGGGGGCCGAGCCACACTCGGGGCCCGGCTTCGGCGAGGGCCCGGTCGGAAACCCCAAGCTCACGTTCGACCAGTTCGTGATCGGAGACTGCAACAGGCTGGCCCACGCCGCCGCGCTCGCGGTGGCCGAGCTGCCCGCGCAGGCCTACAACCCACTTTTTATCTGCGGACCGCCGGGGGTGGGCAAGACCCACCTGCTCAGCGCGATCGGCAACCTCGTCCGCTCTCACGATCCCGCGCTGGCGGTCCGGACGACGACCGGCGAGGCGTTCACGAACGACTTCCTCGGGGCGCTCAACGGCAGGAACACCGACTCGTTCAAGGCCCGGTTTCGCGACATCGACGTGCTGCTCGTCGACGACGTGCAGTTCCTGGAGCGCAAGACGCGGACCGAGGAGGAGTTCTTCCACACGTTCAACGCGCTGCACGACGCCGGGCGCCAGATCGTCCTCACCTCCGACCGCCCGCCGCACGACCTCCGAGCGCTCGAGGACCGCCTGCGCGAGCGCTTCCAGGCGGGGCTCGTCGCCGAGGTCAAGCCCCCCGACCGGCTCACGCGCATGGCGATCCTCGGCAAGCGTGTCCAGCAGGACCGCATACGGCCAGACGACGCCGAGCTGCTCGCGCTGATCGCCGACCGCATCACCGATGACGTCCGCTCGCTCGAGGGGGCGCTGATCCGCGTGGTCGCCTTCGCCTCGCTCACCGGACGGGCGCTCACGTGCGAGCTGGCGTGCGAGGTGCTCGACGGTCTCTACCCGAGCCCTAGCGCACAAGCACAATCACGGGCACCGACGATCGAAGACATTCAGCGGGCGACCTGCCGGCGCTTCGGTCTTTCGTGCGAGGAGCTGCTGTCGCCCGGTCGCGCTCAGCGCGTCGCCTGGCCACGCCAGCTCGCGATGTACCTTGCACGTGAGCTAACCAACGAGTCTCTGCTCGAGATCGGCCGGCGCTTTGGTGGACGTGATCACACAACTGTGCTGCACGCCTGCCAACGGACGAGCTCACGCCTGGCCTCTGATCATGCCAGCCGTGTCGCTGTGGATGCTTTACGTCACAGCATTGCTTCAGATGTTCTGTGAGGCGTTGTCCACAGCCAGCCGCGCAGCCTGAGAGACTACTTCTTCTTGCATTAGCCCTCGCCCACCCGCTCAACAAGTGATCGTCCACATATCCACACCAACTACTACCCCTGTTCTCTTTATGAGTACCTGATGAAGCTCTCGATTTCATCCTCGGATCTCCTTGTACAACTGCAGACTGTTGCTCATGTCGCTGCAACGCGGAGCGTCACACCAGCGCTCGCAGGAGTAATGCTGTCGATAGATGAGAGCTCCAGCGCAGAGCTGCTTGCGACCGACATGGAGATCGGGCTGCGCGTTCCGCTTCCTGGTACGAATGACACCAGTCCGGGGCGCGTGGTGCTACCCGCGCGGCTCCTACTCGACGTGGCACGGTCGCTGCCGGGCGGTGAAGTGACGCTGGCTCTGCGCAGCGCCGAGCAGGACGTCGAGCTCACGTGTGGAGCGGCGACCTTTCACCTGCGCACGCTACACGCCGATGACTTCCCGACGTTGCCCAGCCCGACGCCGGAGTCGCGGATCGTCCTGCCGGCGAAGGCGTTCATGGCGACGGTCACCCGCGTCGCGCGCTCGGCCTCGCGAGATGAGACCCGGCCGGTGCTGACCGGCATCCTGATGTCTGCCTCCGACCAGGAGCTGCGGATGGTTGCAACGGACTCCTACCGGTTGAGCGTCAAGCAGACCGCCCTCGAGTCGCCGCTCCAAGGGAGCCTTGAGGCGAATGTGCCGGCACGTGCGCTGTCCGAGCTCGTGCGCATCGCCCAGCAGACCGACGCCGAGGAGCTGGCGATCAGCGTGGGGCAGAACCAGGTCGTCGTGGAGCTCGGCGAGACGGTGCTCTCATCACGGCTCATCGATGGGCAGTTTCCCAACTACCGTCAGCTGCTACCGGAGTCGGTCGAGCATGAGTTGCGCCTGGCCACCGCGGAGCTGACCGACGTCGTGCGCCGTATCAGCCTGCTCGCCCAGAAGAACGCTCCGCTGCGGCTGAGCTTCGGCGAGGGCACGCTCACGATCTCCGCCCGAACTCCCGACGTGGGTGAGGCGGCTGAGTCCGTGCCGGTGCCGTTTCACGGAGACCCGTTTGAGATCGGCTTCAACCCCGAGTTCCTGCGCGACGGGCTTGAAAGCGTCGAGTCCGACGAGCTCGTGCTGAAGCTGATCAGCCCGCTGAGGCCAGGCTTGATCGAATCGCCCGGCGCGGGCGACTTCGTGTATCTGATCATGCCGATCAGGCTGAACGTGTGAGCGCGGGCACGCGCGCGCCGGGCGGGGAGCGCGAGTCGCGGGTCCTCGGCCTGCAGCTGCGCGACTTCCGCACCTACGCACGCGCGGACGCGCGTCTCGGCCTGGGCCTCACGGTCGTCCACGGACCCAACGGCGCTGGCAAGTCCAACCTACTGGAGGCGCTCTACTTCGGCTGCACGGCGCGCTCGATGCGGACACGCAACGAGCGTGAGCTCGTGCGCTTCGGTGCTCGCGCGGCGCGCGTCGTCGTGCGCGTGGGCGATGGCGCCCGTCACCACGAGCTGAGCGTCGGCTTCGAGCCCGCCGCCGGCGGCGAGCGGGCCGCGCGGCGAATGACATACGACGGAGCGTCGGTGGCACGGCTGTCCGACGTCGCCGAGCGACCGCTGATGAGCGTGTTCGACCCCGATCGGCTCGAGCTGGTCAAGGGCTCCCCCGGCGCGCGCCGCGCCCATCTGGACCAGGTCGTGGCGGCGATCTGGCCCGCACGAGCCCGCGACCGGCGCGACTATGCGCGTGCGCTCGCCCAGCGCAACGCGCTGCTCGCGCGGATCCGCTCCGGCGGCGCCTCGGCGACGGCGCTGTCCGCCTGGGATCGTGAGCTTGCGGCGACGGCGCTCGTCCTGCGCGAGCATCGCCGCGCCGCGGCCGAGCTGCTCGCCGCACCGTTCGCCCAGCGCGCCGCGCAGCTCGGGTGCAGCAACGGCACGAGGCTCGAGTACCGCCCGCGCTCGCGGGCGCGCGACCAGGACGAGTTCGTGGCCGAGCTTCGGGCGCGCCTAGAGCTCGATGTGCGCCGCGGTTTCTCCTCGCACGGCCCCCACCGTGACGAGCTGACGATCCTGCGCGACGGGCGCGAGCTACGCGTGTACGGCTCGCAGGGCGAGCAGAGGCTCGCCCTGCTCGCCCTGCTCCTCGCCGAGCGCGGCGTGATCGCGTCTGAGCGGCGCCGGGCGCCGGTGATGCTGCTCGATGACGTGATGAGCGAGCTCGACGCAGAGCGCCGGGAGCTGCTCGCCGCCGAGCTCACGTCGCAGGGGCAGAGCGTGATCGCCACGACCGATCTCGGCCACGTCCCCGGGTCGGGGGATGCCTCGGTCACGCGCCTGCGCGTGTCTGGGGGAGCGGTCCTCCAGGAGGCGCTCGCCGCGTGAGCCGAGCGGCGCCGCGCCCACTTTCAGAGGCCGTCGGACGTCTCGCGGGGACGCTCGCCCCCGCGACCACGCTGGCGCGGGTGCAGGAGGTCTGGGCCGCGACTGCGGGCGGCGCGATCGCCGCGGCAGCGGCTCCCACGGCCGAGCGCGACGGCGTCCTCACGGTGAGCTGCGAGGCGTCAGTCTGGGCCCAGGAGCTCGACCTCATGGCCGGCGACCTGATCGTGCGCCTGAACGCTGCCCTGGGGAACGAGCGCATCCGCGAGCTGCGCTGCCGCACCGCCTGACGCGGCGCCATTTCGACGACGGCTTTCAGCGGTGCTTGGCACCTATCTTTTTACCTGCATTTTGCAGGTATTTGGGCACAGGAGAGAGCCGTTTCGACGGGGCTGGCGTGCTATCCTTTTGAAGGTAGTTTCAGACGCCCCCGCCGTGGTCCTTGCGCCCCGGATTCCGGGGCGTTGTCACGTCATTGGAGGACCATGGCAGCAGGCAGCAGTAGGCCCCGCGAGGGCTCGGCGAGCAACGGCAGCGACCCGTCGGTGACGGAGGGCTCGGCCACATACGACGCGCAGGACATCACGGTCCTTGAGGGACTCGAGGCGGTGCGCAAGCGGCCCGGGATGTACATCGGGTCGACCGGCGCGATGGGCCTGCACCACCTCGTCTACGAGGTCGTCGACAACTCGGTCGACGAGGCGCTGGCGGGCTTCTGCTCGGAGGTGTCGATCACGATCCACCCCGACAACTCCGTGACGGTGGACGACGACGGCCGCGGGATCCCGGTCGCGAGGATGGAGAAGGAGGGCAAGCCGGCGGTCGAAGTCGTGCTGACCGTCCTGCACTCGGGCGGCAAGTTCGGCGACGGCGGTGGCTACAAGGTCTCGGGAGGTCTGCACGGGGTCGGCGTGTCGGTCGTCAACGCGCTCTCGGAGCATCTGAGCGTCGAGATCCGCCGCGACGGCTACGTCTTCTCCCAGGAGTACTGTCGTGGCGCCGCCGAGAGCCCGCTTGCCAAGGGGGAGAAGCTCGCCAAGGGGGCGGACACGGGCACGACCGTGACGTTCCTGCCCGACGCCGACGTCTTCGAGACGCTCGACTTCGACTTCCGCACGCTCGAAGAGCGCCTGCGCGAGACGGCCTTCCTGACGCGCGGCCTCCAGATCTCGATCGTCGACGAGCGCGGCGAGGGGCACTCGGCCGCTTTCCGGTACGAGGGTGGTATCGAGGACTTCGTCGCCTACCTGAACGAGAACAAGGAGACGGTGCACCGCAAGGTCGTGTTCTTCGACGGCGAGTCCGAGGAGGGTGCCGTGGAGATCGCGATGCAGTGGAACTCCTCCTACCAGGAGTCGATCCACTCCTTCGCCAACAACATCAACACGCGCGAGGGCGGGTCGCACCTGAGCGGCTTTCGCTCGGCGCTGACGCGCACCCTCAACAAGTACGCACGCGACCACGGCCTGCTCAAGGAGAAGGAGGACAACCTCTCGGGCGAGGACGTGCGCGAGGGCCTCACCGCCGTGATCTCCGTCAAGCTGCGCGACCCGCAGTTCGAGGGGCAGACGAAGACCAAGCTCGGCAACCCGGGGATGGCGGGCTTCGTCGAGTCGATCGTCAACTCCGGGCTGAGCGAGTTCCTGGAGGAGAACCCGAGCGAGGCGCGCGCGGTGATCACGAAGGCCGTCCAGGCCCAGCGCGCGCGCGAGGCGGCGCGCAAGGCGCGCGACCTCACGCGGCGCAAGTCGGCGCTCGAGAACTCGACGCTCCCCGGCAAGCTGGCCGACTGCTCGGTCAAGGACCCGCGTCTGGCCGAGCTGTTCGTCGTCGAGGGCGACTCCGCCGGCGGCTCGGCCAAGCAGGGGCGCGACCGCAACACGCAGGCCGTGCTGCCGCTGCGGGGCAAGATCCTCAACGTCGAGCGCTCGCGGATCGACAAGGTTCTGCAGAACGCCGAGATCCAAGCCCTCATAACCGCGATCGGGACGGGCGTGCGCGACGAGTTCAACCTCGACAACGCGCGCTACCACAAGGTGATCCTGATGACCGACGCCGACGTCGACGGGGCTCACATCCGGACGCTGGCGCTGACGCTCCTGTTCAGAGAGATGCAGGAGCTGATCGAGGCCGGCTACGTGTACATCGCAAAGCCGCCCCTATACAAGCTCAAGCAGGGCTCGCGCGAGCGCTACATCGAGAAAGACTCCGAGCTCGAGGACATCCTGCTGTCGGAGAAGTGGGAGAAGATCAGCGTGTTCGACCGCCACGGCAAGCAGTTCAAGCTCACCGAGGCGCGCTGGCAGCGGTTCAACAGGTTGCTCAAGCAGTACGAGGGGTGGGCGTCCTCGCTGAGCGCTGCGCACGGCCACGACATGGTGCAGTACCTGGAGGAGTCCTCGCTGCTCTCACAGGAGACGCTCGACGCCGATGCCGCGACCGCACTGCTCACGCGCGAGGGACTCGAGGGTGAGACGCACGCGACCGAGCTCCTGTCCTCGGACGAGGTTGCCCTCGAGGTGAGGGCGACCGAGACGACGACGGGCTTCGCGCGCACCCACCGCATCCCGCGCTCGCTGTTTCACTCGCAGGAGTACCGCCAGCTGGGGCGCGTGCACGCACAGCTCGTCGAGCTTGCCGGCAGCCCCGCGTTCGAGGTGTCGCTCGCCGACGCCCACGAGCGGGCGCCGTCGTTCGAGGCGCTGCGCGACGGGGTGCTGGCGGTCGCGCAGAAGGGAATAAAGCTGCAGCGCTTCAAGGGCCTCGGCGAGATGAACGCAGAGCAGCTCGCCGACACGACGATGGACCCCGCGACGCGGACGCTCGCGCAGGTCACGCTCGAGGACGCCGCCTCGGCCGACCGCATCTTCTCGATGCTGATGGGGGATCAGGTGGAGCCGCGCCGGGAGTTCATCGAGGAGAACGCCCGCACGGTCGCGAACCTCGATGTGTAGCGCCGGCCGCGACCGAGGACGCCGAGCTGTGCAGGTCATGAGGGGCCACGATGGCTAGCGCGGATGTGATCGGCGGAGGTAACGTCGAGCCACGCGGGCTCGAGGAGGAGATGCGCACCGCGTATCTCGACTATGCCATGTCGGTCATCGTCGGGCGCGCGCTGCCCGACGTGCGCGACGGACTGAAGCCGGTGCACCGGCGAGTCCTGTACGCGATGAACGAGCTCGGGCTCGGCCCGACTCGGCCATATGCGAAGTGCGCCACGATCGTCGGCGAGGTGATGGGCAAGTATCACCCGCACGGCGACTCGGCGATCTACGACACGCTCGTGCGCATGGCCCAGGGCTTCTCGATGCGCAACGAGCTCGTCGACGGTCAAGGGAACTTCGGCTCGGTCGACGACGATCCAGCAGCCGCCATGCGCTACACCGAGGCCCGCCTCGCCCGCATCTCGACCGAGATGCTGCGTGACCTCGACATGGACACCGTCGACTTCGCGCCGAACTACGACGGCTCGCGCCAGGAACCGCTCGTCCTGCCCTCGCGCTTCCCGAACCTCCTCGTCAACGGCTCCTCGGGCATCGCTGTCGGGATGGCGACGAACATCCCGCCGCACAACCTGCGCGAGGTGATAGCCGCGACGATCGCCTATATCGATGACCCCGACATCGGCCTCGACGGGCTGATGAAGCACATCAAGGGGCCGGACTTTCCCACGGGCGGGATCATCCTAGGGCGCTCCGGCATCAAGGAGGCTTATGAGACGGGGCGCGGTCGCGTGCGCGTGCAGGCGCGTGCCCACATCGAGCCGCTCAAACAGGGCAAAGAGGCGATCGTCGTACCCGAGCTGCCGTTCATGGTCAAGAAGGGCGGCGATGGCGGCGTGATCCTGAAGATCCGCGATCTCGTGCTCGACAAGAAGATTCCCGAGATCACCGATCTGCGCGACGAGTCGGATCGAAACGGGATGAGGATCGTGATCGAGCTCAAGCGCGACGCGATCCCCAAGGTCGTGCTCAACAAGCTCTACAAGCACACGCCTATGCAGTCGACCTTCGGGGTGAACATGGTCGCCCTGGTGGACAACATCCCGCGCACGCTGGACCTGCGCGCGGTGATCCACAACTACGTCGCTCATCAGCGCGAAGTGATCGTGCGGCGCGCAAAGTACGAGCTGGCAGAGAAGGAGGCGCGTGCGCACATCCTGCTCGGGCTGCTGATCGCGCTCGACAACCTCGATGCGATCATCGAGCTGATTCGCGGCTCGCGCGACCGCGATGCCGCGCGCGGCCAGCTCGTGGAGCGATACGAGCTGACGACGATCCAGGCGAGCGCGATCCTCGACCTGCGCTTGTCGCAGCTGACTGCCCTGGAGGCCGACTCGATCAAACAGGAGTACGACGACGTTACCGAGCGCATCGCCGAGCTGCGCGCGATCCTCGGCGACGAGCGCCGCGTGATGACGATGATCAAGGACGAGCTGGGTGAGGTGGCCGAGCGTTTCGGCGACGAGCGACGCACCGAGATCGCTCACGCGGAGGACGAGATCGACATCGAGGACCTGATCGCCGACCAGCAGATGGTGATCACGATCACCAACACCGGATACATCAAGTCGCTGCCGCTTGCCACCTACCGCCAACAGCAGCGGGGCGGGCGGGGCGTGACGGGAATGGACATGAAGGACGGCGATTTCATCGAGCACCTGTTCGTGTGCTCCTCGCACGACTACCTGCTGTTCTTCTCGAACCGCGGCAAGGTCTACCGCTCCAAGGTCTACGAGCTGCCGGAGGCATCTCGCACCGCCAAGGGGCGCGCGCTCGTCAACGTGCTGCCGCTGCGCGAGGGGGAGCGGATCCAGGCCGTGCTGTCCACGCGGGACTTCGGCGAGACCAAGTACCTCGTGTTCGCCACGCGCAACGGCACCGTCAAGAAGACCGAGCTGCTCGCCTACGACACGCCGATCAGGGCGGACGGGATCATCGCGATCAACATCCGTGACGACGACGAGCTGCTGGCGGTGCGGGCGGTCGACCCCGACGACGAGGTGATCATGGTCTCGCGTGCGGGACTCACCGTGCGCTTTGCCGAGTCGGACGTGCGCGCGATGGGGCGCGACACGACAGGCGTGCGTGGCATGGGGGTCGGCAAGAGCGGCCAGGTGATAGCGATGGACGTCGCGCGCGACGACATGGACCTGCTCGTGGTGACCGAGAACGGCTACGGCAAGCGCACGCAGATCGGTCAGTACCGCAAGACCAACCGCGGCGCCAAAGGCGTGAAGACGATCGGGCTGACCGAGAAGAAGGGGGGCCTCGCCGGGGCGTTGGTCGTGCGCGATCACCAGGAGCTCGTGTTCATCAGCGTCGGCGGGATGGTCCAGCGGACGGGCGCGGCGGGCATCTCGCGCCAGGGCCGCTCGGCCACGGGGGTGCGCGTGATGAACCTCAAGGAGGACGACCTCGTGAGCGCCGTCGCGCTCGTCGTCGATACCGACAACGGCGACGCTCCCGAGGACTCGCCCGAGAGCGATCCCACTTCCCAGCGGCGCGGCTCCACGGCGTCCGACGGCGCCACCTGACGAGCTCTTCCACACGTCCAGATCCCGCGCACCGGGCTCACATCCTGCGCTGCTCCGGTCGACACCAAGCTAGTGCAGAACCTCAGCCCCCGCCTCACGGCGGGCGGCGCGGTGGCAGGGGGTATAGCCCTCGCCAGCGTCCTCGGCCTCGCCACTGCTCCGGCGACGGCCGCGGGGTCGTCATTGCCACACCCGCCCGCGATCAGAGCGCGCGCGGCCGCGCGCGAAGCCAGGAGCCACGCCCGCGCGGGCGGCAGGCATGGCGCACGCTGTGCGGTCCCGCGCACGCGCCGATCCCCGACGCGTGCACGTGACGCGCGCCGGCTTTCGTCCTGCCGCGGAGCCGCTCGGCCG
>DASPVR010000074.1:0-3560 GCA_035622255.1 Solirubrobacteraceae bacterium
GGGCGGGGATGCGACGACGTGGACGCGGCGCGAGGCGACGTCCTCGGTCGCTCGCGTGCCAGAGCACGCCACGCTCCCTGCGTCCTTGCCTCGCTTGGTCCACACGCCTCTAGCGTGGGGCTGGGATGCGACGACGTGGACGCGGCGCGAGGCAACGTCAGCTCATCTCCGCGGCAACCCCCACGGGGCGTCGATCGCCAGCCGCCAGAGGCCGTCGGCGGCTCTGCTGTAGACGACGATCGAGTCGCTTCGCTGGTTGAACGCGCGCCCGTCGGCGCCGGTGCCGCTCATCGTCAGCGAACCGCTCGCCACAGCGATGTCGCCAGCGGTGACGGTGTGCTCGACGTGGATGTCGATACGAACCTCATGCTCGACCAGGGCGCGCAGGGCGGCCGCGATCGCATCCCTTCCCCGCACGGTCTGCCCGTCGGGCTGCACGATCACAGCGTCCTCGGTCCACAGCTCGAGGGCGGTCGCCAAGTCGCCCGCGTTGACGGCGGCGCCGAACGCTGCCGACAGCTCCTGCGGTGTGGTGACCGCCATGCGCGTCAGCCTATTGGCGGCCGAGCTCGATTGGCGCGCCGCTGGGAGCCGTTTTTCGCGGGCGGGCGCTGATAGCGTGAGACACATGCCGACGACCGCTCCGAGCGAGTCCACCCCGCAGCGCCTGGCTGCCATCCGCGAGCAGATGAAACTGCTCGCGGACTACCTTTGACCCGGCCGCGCTGGGTGAGCGCGTGCGCGCGCTCGAGCACGAGATGGGGGCCGAGTCCTTCTGGGAGGACTCAGAGCGCGCAACCGAGGTGTCGGCTGAGCACGCCCGCGCGGCCAGGCGTCTGCAGACCTTCAATGCGCTGCAACGCGATGTCGCGGACCTGGACGCGCTCGTGGAGCTCGCGACCGAGGACGCCTCGCTGCAGGGTGAGGTGGACGAGCAGATCACCTCCGTGGAGGCGCGTCTGGCCGAGCTCGAGGAGCAGCGCCTGTTCTCGGGTCGCTACGACACCGGCGACGCGCTCGTGACCGTCAACGCTGGGGCGGGGGGGACCGATGCACAGGACTGGGCGGAGATGGTGCTGCGCATGCTCATGCGCTGGGCCGAGCGACGTGGCTTTGAGGTCGAGCTGCTGGAGGCGAGCGCGGGCGAGGAAGCGGGCATCAAGTCGGCCACGTTCCGGGTGCGCGGAGAGAACGCGTACGGGCTGTTCGGTGCCGAGCGCGGGGTGCACCGGCTGGTGCGCCTGTCGCCATTCGACTCGGCCCATCGCCGCCAGACGAGCTTCGCCGGCGTCGAGGTGGCGCCCGTCGTCAAAGGCACGGCCGAGGTCGAGATCGACGACGACGACCTGCAGGTCGACACCTACAGGGCCTCGGGTGCGGGCGGCCAGCACGTCAACAAGACGGACTCGGCCGTGCGGATCACCCACCGCCCGACTGGGATCGTGGTGCAGTGCCAGAACGAGCGCTCGCAGTCCTCCAACCGCGCCACCGCGATGGCGATGCTGCGTGCCAAGCTGCTCGAGCGCCGCGAGCGCGAACGCCGGGAAGAGATCGCGCGCGAGAGGGGCGAGGCCCAGGACGTCAACTTCGGCTCGCAGATCCGCTCCTACGTGTTGCATCCCTACACGATGGTCAAGGACCACCGCACCAACCACGAGCTGGGCGACGTCCAGCGTGTGCTCGACGGCGATCTGGACGGCTTCGTGCGTGCCTACCTGCTGGGTCGGCGGTGAGCGGGGCGCGACGTCGCCGCGGGCCGGCGTGAGCGCAGGCCCGACGCCGACCGATGAGCTACGCGCGCTCGTGCGGCGGGCGCTCGCGGAGGACGTCGGCCCGGGCGACGTGACCACCGAGGCAATCGTCGGTGAGCACGCCGGCGCACGTGCGCTCATAACCCAGAAGGCGCCCGGCACGATCTTCGGGCTGGACGTCGCGCGAGCCGTGTTCGAGCAGCTCGATCCCGACGCGCGGACGCGCCGCCTGGTAAAGGAGGGTGTGTGGCGCGAGCAGGGCGGGCCGGTGATGTCTGTGCAGGGACGCGCCCGCGCGCTGCTGAGCGCAGAGCGCACCGCGCTGAACTTCCTCGCGCACCTGTCGGGTATCGCCACGCAGTCGGCGCTCGCCGCCGGCCAGCTAAGCGGCACGGGCGCGCAGGTGCTCGACACGCGCAAGACGACCCCGGGCCTGCGGGCGCTCGAGAAGGCGGCCGTGGCCGCCGGCGGCGCCGTCAATCACCGCGCCGGGCTGTATGACGCGATCCTGATCAAGGAGAACCACATCGCCGCCGCCGGCGGGATCGCCGCCGCCATCGCGCGCGCGCGGGAGGCCGCCCCCCAGCTGGCCGCCACGCTCGAGGTCGAGGTGCGCAACCCCCAGGAGATCGAGCAGGCGCTCGCGGCCGGCGCGCCGCGGCTGCTGCTGGACAACATGGATGACGAGCAGCTGCGCGCCGCCGTGGCGCAGGTCGCGGGCCGCGCGCAGCTGGAGGCGAGCGGCGGCGTCACTCTGAAGACGCTGAGAGCGCGTGCCCAGACGGGAGTAGAATGGGTCTCGATGGGTGCCTTGACGCAGTCGGCGCCGGCCCTCGATTTGTCCCTCAGCTTGGAGATGGTCGCTTGAACCTCCCGATGGCCCCGACGCTCCCGATGGTCGACCAGGCAACGGAGCAGGGGCTGTCCGAGGAGCAGATCGAGCAGCTGCAGGCCGAGGTGCGCGAGCTGGCGCAGCGGCACAACGCCGTGATCCTCGCCCACAACTACCAGGTGCCCGAGGTCCAGGACGTGGCCGACTACGTTGGCGACTCGCTCGGCCTATCGCGCATGGCGGCGGCATCCGATGGCGAGGTGATCGTCTTCTGCGGCGTGCACTTCATGGCCGAGACCGCCTCGGTCCTGTGTCCCGACAAGACCGTCCTGATCCCAGATCTCGATGCCGGCTGCTCGCTTGCCGCATCGATCGATGCCGAGCAGCTCGCGGTGTGGAAGCGCAAGCATCCCGGCGCCGTGGTCGTGATGTACGTCAATACGACGGCCGAGGTCAAGGCCCAAACCGACTACTGCTGCACGTCCTCCAATGCGGTCGAGGTCGTGCGCCACATACTCAACAAGCACGGCGAGGACACCGAGATCCTGTTCGGACCGGACATGTGGCTCGGTGCCTACGTCGAACGGCGCCTCGGCTGCCCGATGCACGTGTGGGATGGCGAGTGCCACGTGCATGCGGGAATCCGGCCGGCCGACATCCAGGCCACGCGGGCCGCCCATCCGCAGGCCGACTTCCTGATCCACCCCGAGTGCGGCTGCTCGACGAGCGTGATGGAGTACGTCGCCGCCGGGGATGTGTCCGCAGAGGGCGTGCACATGCTCTCGACTGGCGGGATGCTCAGGTACGCCGAGGAGGCCGAGGAGGGCGCGAGGAGCGGCCGCTCGCCGGAGGCGCTAGCGGGCGCCGGCGGGTCATCCGCGCCGACGCGACGCAAGGCGGTCGTGGCGACCGAGATCGGCATGCTCTACCCGCTGCAGATGGCCGCTCCGGACATCGAGTTCATCCCCGCCAACCCA
>DASPVR010000075.1:0-2449 GCA_035622255.1 Solirubrobacteraceae bacterium
CACCGCGGCCTGAACGGCGTCGCAGGACGCAAGCCACGGCGAGCAGGTGCTCAGGTCGTCGAGTCGCCGGTCAGGCGCAGCGCAGCGGCGCGGTCTGACACGCGCAGCTTTTTGAGCACGTCGGAGACGTGGCGACGAACCGTCACCGGCGAGATCCCCAGGCGATGCGCGATCTGCTTGGTCGTCAGCTCGGCGCGCAGCAGCTCGAGCACTTCGGACTCGCGCTCGGACAGCGTGACAACCGCGCCGTGGTCGTCGCGCAGCCGCCGCTCGCGCCCGCGCCGGCGGTACTCGGTGATCAGCCTCGCCGTGAGCACACGCGGCAAGGGGGCCTCGCCATTGAGCACCGCCCGCAACGCGGTCGGCAGGCGCTGGGGATCGGTGTCCTTGAGCAAATAGCCGCACGCCCCGGCGCGCAGGGCCTCGAACAGGTCCTCGTCGGTGTCCGAGACGCTGAGCATCACGATCGGCAGCTCGGGCAGCGCTTCGCTCAGCTCGGTGGCGGCGGCGATCCCTTCGCCGGGCATGTACACGTCGAGCAGGCAGAGGTCGGGCTGGTGCTCGAGCACGGCTTCGACCGCGCCGCGCGCGTCCGCGGCCTCCGCGACCACGTGGAAGCCGCCTTCCTCCAGCGCCAGGCGCACGCCGAGACGCGTGGGAGCGTGGTCGTCCGCGAGCACGATGCGCAGCCGCTTCGCTATGGGAGACCGACCTCCACGACGGTGCCCGTCCCGGGGCTCGAGAAGATGTTCAGCCCGCCGCCCAGCATGTCCGCGCGCTCGCTCATGCTCATCAGCCCCAGGCCCTTGCCCGTGCTGAACGCACCGGGCACGTCGAAGCCGCAGCCGTCGTCGACGATCCGCAGCAGCGGCCCGTCAGCGCCCGTGGTGAGGCGCACGAACACCTGCTCGGCGCATCCGTGACGGACCGCGTTGGTCATGGCCTCGTGCAGGATGCGCAGCAGCGCGTTTCGCCGCTCGGCGTCGACGAGCACCCCCGGCTGGAGATCGAGGTCGACCTCGACGCCGAACTTGGCGCGAAACGAGTCGGCCGTGCGCGCGATCAGGATGTCGAGTGGCGCGTCGTCGGGCGAGGCGAGCACTGCGATCGTGGTGCGCGACTCGTGCAGCGCGCGCTCGGCGGCGGCCTTTAGATGCGTCACGGTTGCGCTGTCGTCGCCCGATTGACCCAGGCGCTGGGAGTGCGTCGCGATGAAGGCGAGCTCCTGTGCCAGGCCATCGTGCATGTCTCGCGCCATGCGCCTGCGCTCGTCGGCTGCCGCACGCTGGATCAGCCTGCGACGGTTGATCTGCAGCTCCGACACGCAACCGGCGAGGATGAGCGCGTACGCGACGAGCTTGAGCGCATCGGCCGTATACAGCCAGCCGCTGCGCCCCGAGGCCACGAGCAGATAGTCCCAGCTGGCGATCACGAGCACGACGGCCCCGGCGAGCAGGGCCCGCGGCAGTGGCGGCTCGCGCATGTTCACGCGCCAGCACACGGCGCATAGCAGCACGATGCTAGCCGCGATGTCCACGATCAGAACGATCCACTGCCAGTCGCTGTGCGGGTGCGAGGACAGCGGCGTGGGGGCCGCCGCGAGCGCGAGCTCGACGATGCCGAGCACACCGAGAGCGCTCACGATCGCGAGATCGCGCAGCTGGCGCGCGGAGCGCAGTCGCCCGGCGAGCACGAGCGCCGCGAGGATCCCGACCAGGCCACAGGCGGTGCTCACCATGGTCTGGCCCGAGCCCGTGCGCAAGCTCGGCGTGAGTGTCTGGAGCAAGAGCGTGAGTACCAGCGCCGCCAGCGCGGCGGACAGCATCCACAACGGCGTCGCGATCTCGCCGCGCCGCAGTGGCCACCGCGACCGCCGGCTTGACAGCGAGCCCCCCAGCAGGTTTCGGCGAGCCAATGACTGGGCTGTCGCGTGCCCCGCCTGCAGCCGATCAGACATCAGCAAATTCCGATCTTTTGGGACGATGGGACGCAAGCATCCGTGTATGGTCCTATCCATCTCGAGACGGAGCGCGACCTGAAACGAACTCGATGAGCAAGCGCTCCAAGCCATCGGCCACCATTCTGAGGTTGGCGTTCTTTCCCCTCCGGGCAGGCGGATCGACGAGAGGATCCTAACACCCGTGTCAGGGCCATGCCGGGCACTGCTTTG
Organism: Solirubrobacteraceae bacterium; assembly: GCA_035622255.1. GTDB lineage: Bacteria > Actinomycetota > Thermoleophilia > Solirubrobacterales > Solirubrobacteraceae > Palsa-744. The sequence goes on from DASPVR010000075.1 coordinate 2,171, forward strand.
CACGATCCTCGGCGGGGCAGGCCACGGGCCGTCTGCCCGCAGCGGCCGCGTTCACCGCCTGAACGCAAGATGAGACGCCCGGGCCATTGGGCCCAGAGCCAGAACGTAAGACACTACGGGGGCCGCGCGCCGGGTCCGACGGGCCTGGGCCGCACCGGCAGTCCGCTGCGGGCGATCCGCCCACGGCGGTCAAAGCCGGCAAGGTTGCCGGCTAGATACGACCAACAGAGGAACGAGCGTAAGCGCATGGATGCAAGCGCGCCCAGAGATGCCCCCCAA
>DASPVR010000076.1:0-7173 GCA_035622255.1 Solirubrobacteraceae bacterium
CCACGTGGACGACCCCCGACACGATGGTGCTGTGCGCGAGCTACTCGGGCGAGACCGAGGAGACGCTTGCCTGCTACGAGTCGGCGGGGGCGCTGGGGGCGGCGCGCACGGTGGCCACCACCGGCGGTCGGCTGGCCGAGATGGCGCGCGCCGACGGCGTGCCCGTGATCCCGCTGCCCGGCGGCTTTCAGCCGCGCGCGGCGGTCGCCTACATGACCGTGGCCGCGCTCGAAGTGGCTGCCCTGTGCGGCGCCGGTCCGCGCTTGACCGCAGAGGTCGACGTGGCGGCCTCGCACACCGAGCAGCTGGTCGAGGAGTGGGGGCCGGACGCGCCCGAGGCCTCACTGGCCAAGGAGATAGCCCGCGGGCTGCACGGCACTGCGCCGGTGGTGGCCGGTGCCGGGCTGACTGCACCGATTGCCTATCGCTGGAAGACGCAGATCAACGAGAACGCCAAGCAGCCGTGCTTCTCGGGTGACCTGCCCGAGCTCAACCACAACGAGATCGCCGGCTGGGAGGGCGCGCAGGAAGTCGGACGCTTCTCGGCCGTGTTCCTCGACGACTCGGACGCCCACCCGCGCGTGAAGGAGCGCATGGACCTGACCGAGCGGGCGGTCGCGCCGAGCTCTGTGGCCAGCTTCCGCGTGCAGACGCGCGGCCAGACGGCGATCGAGCGCGTCGTCTCGCTCGTGCTGCTCGGCGACCTCGTGTCGATCTACCTCGCCGCCCTGCGCGGCGCCGACCCCGGACCGGTGACCGCGATCGACGGGCTGAAGGCAGCGCTCGCCAAGGGCTGAGGACGTGCCCCGGGCGGCCTCCCGCCGCCCAAGCCCAGCGCTCCCGGCGCCAGCGGGCGGTGTGATACTGTCGAGAAAGGTCGAGGAGCGCTGCGACGGGCTGCGGTCCGCCACGCTCGACTTCGTCCCTTTGCAGCAAGGGCGCTCATCTGACTGGACAGGAGGCCTCGTCATGTCAGCAATGACCCCCACTGCCCTCGCCACCGGCGCCGAGTTTCAGGTCGCGGACCTTTCGCTGGCCGATTTCGGGCGCAAGGAGATCACGCTCGCGGAGCACGAGATGCCCGGCCTGATGGCGATCCGCGCCGAGTTCGCGGCCACCCAGCCGCTCCACGGCGCACGCATCACCGGCTCGCTGCACATGACGATCCAGACGGCCGTGCTGATCGAGACGCTCACGGCGCTCGGCGCCGAGGTCCGCTGGTGCAGCTGCAACATCTTCTCCACCCAGGATCATGCTGCCGCGGCCGTGGCCGTGGGCCCCGACGGCACGCCGGAGGACCCGCGGGGCGTGGCGGTGTTCGCGTGGAAGGGAGAGACCCTCCCCGAGTACTGGTGGTGCACCGAACGTGCGCTCACCTGGCCCGACGCAGAGGACGGCGCGGGCGGCCCGAACATGATCCTCGACGATGGCGGCGACGCGACGTTGCTCGTGCACAAGGGCAGCGAGTACGAGCGCGCGGGCGCCGTGCCCGATCCCGCCTGCGCCGGGTCGGAGGAGCTCGGCGTGATCCTCGAGCTGCTGACGCGCTCGCTGGCCGCGGACCCGCAGCGTTGGACGCGCATCGGCCAGGGCATCAAAGGCGTGACCGAGGAGACGACGACCGGCGTGCATCGGCTGTATGAGATGAGCGAGCGCGGCCAGCTCCTGTTTCCGGCGATCAACGTCAACGACGCGGTCACGAAGTCCAAGTTCGACAACCTCTACGGCTGCCGCCACTCGCTGATCGACGGCATCAACCGCGCCACCGACGTGATGATCGGGGGCAAGGCGGCGGTCGTGTGCGGCTTCGGCGACGTGGGCAAGGGCTGCGCCGAGTCGCTGCGCGGCCAGGGCGCGCGTGTGATCGTGACCGAGATCGACCCGATCTGCGCGCTCCAGGCGGCGATGCAGGGCTACGAGGTGCGCACGCTCGACGACGTCGTGGCCGAGGGCGACGTGTTCGTGACCGCCACGGGCAACCGCGACATCATCACGGCCGGGCACATGGCGCAGATGAAGCACCAAGCGATCGTCGGCAACATCGGCCACTTCGACAACGAGATCGACATCGCCGGGCTGGCACGCGTGCCGGGGATCGAGAAGGTCAACATCAAGCCGCAGGTCGACAAGTGGGTGTTCCCTGGCACCGCGGAGCGCCCGGGCCACGCGATCATCATGCTCTCCGAGGGGCGGCTGCTGAACCTCGGCAACGCTACGGGGCACCCGAGCTTCGTGATGAGCAACTCGTTCTCCAACCAGACGATCGCCCAGATCGAGCTGTTCACCAAGAACGACGAGTATGAGCGCCGCGTGTACGTGCTGCCCAAGCACCTCGACGAGAAGGTCGCCCGCCTGCACCTCGACGCGCTCGGCGTGCGCCTGACCGAGCTCACGCCCGAGCAGGCCGCCTACCTCGGCGTGCCTGTCGAGGGGCCGTACAAGCCCGACCACTACCGCTACTGACCGGACGGACGCTGGCCGGCGCCAGGCCACGTCCTCGGGCGTCGGCTGAAAGGATGGGCCGATGAGGGCGATGGTGCTCGCGGCGGGGCTGGGAACGCGGCTGCGCCCGCTCACCTACCAGATCACCAAGCCGATGGTGCCGGTGCTCGACCGGCCGGTGATGGAGCACATCCTCGACCTGCTCGCGCGGCACGGCTTTGAGGAGGTGATCGCCAACCTGCACTACTTCCCGCAGACGATCCGCGACTACTTCGGCGAGCGGATCGTCTACAGCGAGGAGCCCGAGCTGCTCGGCACGGCCGGCGGCGTGCGCGGCTGCGCGAGCTTCTTCGGCGACGAGCCCTTCCTCGTGATCTCGGGCGACGCGCTCACCGACATCGACCTGACCGCGCTCGTGGCGCGCCACCGTGAGAGCGGCGGGATCGCCACGCTCGCCGTCAAGCAGGTGCCCGACACGCGCGAGTACGGCGTCGTGCTCCACGATCGCGACGGGCGCGTCACGGGCTTCCAGGAGAAGCCCCAGCCCGACGAGGCACTGTCGGATCTAGGCAACTGCGGAATCTACGTGTTCGAGCCCGCAATCTTCGACTACTTCCCGCAGGGCCTTTTCGCCGACTGGGCCCAGGACGTGTTCCCGGCGCTGCTCGACAACGACGTGCCCTTCCACGTGCACGAGGTCCGCGAGTACTGGAACGACATCGGCTCGCTCGGCGAGCTGCGCCAGGGGACGTTCGACGCGCTCGCGGGCAACCTGCGCCTGGACGTCGAGGGCCAGGAGGCGCGGCCGGGCGTGCTCGTCGCCGGTGGCTCGCGGTTGCCCGATGACCTCGAGGTCGACGGGGCAGCCTGGATCGGGCGCGACGTGCAGATCGGCGCGGGCGTGCGCCTGCTCGGCCCGCTCGTGGTGGGCGACGGAGCGCGCCTCGGCGACGGCGCGATGCTGCGCGCGAGCATCCTCCTGCCGGGCACCGAGGTGGCGCCGGGCGCGATCCTGATAGACGCGATCGCCGGGCACGACCGGATCGTGGCGAGCCTGCGCAGGCAAAGCTGAAGCGGCCGGCCGCCCCCGCCGCGGGACGGTGCGCGCCCCTTGCTAGCCTAGTTGCCACATATCGTCGGAAGGTGCAGCGCCGGCGATCGCCGCTCCCCTCCCGCACGAGAGCCAGGGCCGGCAGGATGCCGGCGCCGGAGTCCTCCTCCGAGCGAAGGGAGCATGTGATGCAGATAGACATCAAGGGTCGCAATGTTCCGGTCACCGAGACGCTGCGCAACCACGCCGAGCGCCGTCTGGCCAAGATCTCGCGCCAGGTTTCCGAGCTCGCGCAGCTGGAGATCGAGATGTTCGAGGAGCCGAACCCGCGCGTGGCCGAGTCCCAGGTCGTCGAGGGGACGCTCCACCTGAAGGGCGTCACGCTGCGCGCTCGCGACGCCTCGCACGAGATGGGCCACTCGCTCAACCTCGTGATCGACGAGCTCGCGCGCCAGGTCAAGCGCCACCGCGACAAAGTGCGCCACCGGCGCGAGGCGCACGCCACCGTCGGACGCCGGGTCGCCGGCACGGGCACGCGCGGCGCGTCGCTGCCCTCGCTCTGACCCACCGCGACCGGCAGCGCGCGGACGTGGAGGCGAGCGCGGCTGCCCTCGATCGGACCCATGCACCGGGCCGGCGGAAGGGCCCGGGCCGGCCGTGGCGGGCTGACCCGACGGCCCTGGGCTGAGGCTATCCTTGGCCAATGCCTTCTCTGCTCGATCGCGCGCTGAACGTCGGCGAGGCGAAGAAGTTCAAGTCCTACCAGCGGCGCGTGGCGCTGATCAACGCGTTCGAGTCCGAGCTCGAGCTCGAGGCCGATGACGAGCTGCGCGAGCGTATGGACGAGCTGCGCGAGCGGGCGCGCGGGGGAGAGGATCTCGACGCCCTCTTGCCCGAGTGCTTTGCGATCGTGCGCGAGACCGGCAGGCGCAGGCTTTCGATGCGTCACTTCGACGTGCAGCTGATCGGCGGCATGGCGCTTCACGACGGTCACATCGCCGAGATGAAGACCGGCGAGGGCAAGACGCTCACCGCCACGCTCGCCGTTGTGCTCAACTCGCTGGCCGTGCGCGACGCGCAGACCGGCGAGCGCCGTGGCGTGCACGTGGTAACCGTCAACGACTATCTGGCGCGCCGCGACGCGGAATGGATGGGCCCGATCTACGAGGCCCTCGGCGTGTCGGTCGGGGTGCTGGAGAACATGCAGCCCTTCGAGGACAAGCAGCGCGCCTACGCCTGCGATGTCGTGTACGGGACCAACTCGGAGTTCGGCTTCGACTACCTGCGCGACAACATGGCCAAGGACCTGGCGGAAAAGGTCCAGCGCGGGCACTACTTCGCCGTCGTGGACGAGGTTGACAACATCCTCATCGACGAGGCACGCACGCCGCTCATCATCTCCGGCGCGCCCGAACAGGCCGCCGACCTGTACGTCAAGTTCGCGCGTCTGGCGCCGACGATGAAGGCAGGCAAGACACCCGAAGGCATGGACCCGCGCGCGAAGAAGCAGTTCACGGCCGACTTCGACTTCGAGCCCGACGAGAAGCACAAAACGGTCTCGATCACCGAGCAGGGCGTGGCCAAGGCCGAGCGCTTCCTGCGCATCGACCACCTCTATCGGGCTGAGAACGGCCATCTCGTCAACCACCTGATCCAGGCGCTGCGCGCCGAGTCGCTCTACAAGCGCGACGTCGACTACGCGGTGATCGACGGTGAGGTCAAGATCATCGACGAGTTCACCGGGCGCATCCTCGAGGGCAGGCGCTGGTCTGAGGGCCTGCACCAGGCGATCGAGGCCAAGGAGGGGGTGGCGATCCAGGAGGAGAACCAGACGCTCGCGACGATCACCTACCAGAACTACTTCCGCCTGTACGAGAAGCTCTCCGGCATGACGGGCACGGCGCTGACCGAGGCGACCGAGTTCATGAAGATCTACGACCTCCCGGTCGTGCAGGTCCCCACGAACGAGCCGATGGTCCGCCTGGATCGCAACGACCAGGTCTACAAGACCAAGGAGGGCAAGTGGACGGCGGTGGTCAAAGAGATCGCCGCGCGCCACGAGAACCGCCAGCCGGTGCTCGTCGGCACGATCTCCGTCGAGGTGTCAGAGCTCCTGTCCGAGCGGCTGACCAAGGGCGGCATCGAGCACACGGTCCTCAATGCCAAGCCCGAGCACGCCGCCCGCGAGGCCGAGATCGTCGCCGAGGCGGGGCAGCCGGGGGCCGTCACGATTGCCACGAACATGGCCGGCCGCGGCGTGGACATCAAGCTCGGGGGCAACCCCGAGCACCTAGCGCGTCAGCAGCTCGCCCGCGAGGGGATCGCGCCCGACGCCGAAGGCTACGACGCCCGCATGCGCGCGCTGCGGTCCGAGATCGAGGCGAAGGTGGCCGCCGATCGCGAGCACGTGACGGCGGCTGGCGGCCTGTTCATCTGCGGCACCGAGCGCCACGAGTCGCGGCGCATCGACAACCAGCTGCGCGGGCGCTCCGGACGCCAGGGCGACCCGGGCGAATCGCGCTTCTTCCTGTCGGCCGAGGACGACCTCGTGCGGCTGTTCGCGGGCGACCGCATCTACAGGATCCTCGACAAACTGGGCGGCGTCGACGAGGAGGGCAACGAGGAGCCGATCGAGGCCAGCATGCTCTCCAAGCAGATCGAGAAAGCGCAGAAGAAGGTCGAGGAGCAGCACTTCCTGGCGCGCAAACACGTGCTCGAGTACGACGACGTGATGAACGAGCAGCGGCGTGTGATCTACGCCTACCGCGACGAGGTGCTCGAGGGCAAGAGCATCGGCGACGAGGCTCGCGAAGAGGTCGTCAAGGTCCTCGATCGCACGATCGACGACTACACGCCCGGCGACTTCGTCGAGGACTGGGACGTGCCGGGCCTGCTCACAGCGGTTGGCCAGTTCCTTCCTCTCGACCTCGACGACGGCCACATCGACCCTGAGACCGCCGATCGCGCGCTGCTGAGCGAGCAGGTCGGCTCGCGCGCGCTGGCCCTCTACGACGCGCGCGAGGAGGCGCTCGGCGAGGAGCTGATGGGTGCGCTCGAGCGCTTCTTGCTGCTTCAGATCGTCGACGAACGCTGGCGCGAGCACCTGTTCGACATGGACTACCTGCGCGAGGGCATCCACCTGCGCGGCTTTGCCCAGATCGACCCGCTGGTCGCCTACAAGAACGAGGCCTACACGCTGTTCGGAGATCTCATGAACAGCATCTGGTCGGACTACGCCCGCATGATCTTCAACGTCCAGGTCAACGTCGAAGGACCCAACGGCCAGGCCGCGCAGGTGCCGTCGTTCGCGGCCGCGGGCAACGCCACACGCGCCGGGCGCGTCTCATACTCTGGCGGCGTGAGCGCCGTCGGCGCCGGGGCGATGGCTGCCGCAGCCGCCGAGGCCGGCGTGGCGACGGATCAGGCACGCGAAACCTACGTCGCCGCGGGGGAACCGAACCAGGCTGGCGCCCCGGTCGTCGAGCAGCGCGTCGTCGACGAGCAGCACCAGGTCGGGCGCAATGATCCTTGCTGGTGCGGGAGCGGTAAGAAGTTCAAGAAGTGCCACGGGGCCTAGAGGCGTGTGGACGCGGCGCGAGGCGACGTCCTCGGTCGCTCGCGTGCCAGAGCACGCCACGCTCCCTGCGTCCTTGCCTCGCTTGGTCCACACGCCTCTAGCG
>DASPVR010000077.1:0-4217 GCA_035622255.1 Solirubrobacteraceae bacterium
CGCACATCAGCGTCGGCGAGCCCCTGCAGCGTGGCGGCGAGCAGCCGGTGACCGGGGTCCTGTGCTGTGGAGGGAGCGACGAGCACGAGCGGCGCCTCGTCTCGCTCCCCGCCCGGACCTCCGCTCGGCAGCTTCACCTCCTCGGCGGGTGGCTCCCACATCAGCGGACCGACGACGTGGACGTGGTCGGGCCAGGCGCGCGGGTACTCGAGCTGGGGAAACGTCGCCACGAGCGCCAGCTTGCGGCTTATGCCGCCATGGGGGTGGGTGAGCGGCGCCAGCCCAAGCTCGGCGCGCGCGCCGTTCAGCTCCCTGCGCCCGATCTCCAGGCCATGGCGCGCCGGGCGCTGCCCGTGCCGCCACAGCCATCGCCCGGTGGCCGTGCGCGGAAGGCGCGCACCGATGGAGTAAATCGGGAAGTCGGGCTCACTGTCGGGATAGATGTGCGGGATCAGGGTCGCCCAGGGAACGCCCTCGATCTCGGCTGCCAGGGCCGGGGCGAGCGTGAGGATGTCTGCGACGGCGACGTCGGGGCGCAGCGAGCGCACGAGCGGCAGCGTGTCGGTCGTGGCCTGGGGGACGGAGTCATAGAGACCGCTGCCGTCGCGGTTGACGCCGCTCCGCAGGAGCGTGTATTCGGGCGCCGCGGCGAACGTCATGCCCTCTGCGCGCACGTCCCCCTCCCAACGGCCCCACGTTTGAAGCGTCACGTCGTGGCCCCGGGCCACGAGCGCGCGCCCGAGCGCGATCATCGGGAACGCGTGACCGGGGTCGCCGAAGGCACCCAGCAGGACGCGCACCGCTAGGCCGCGGCGAGCTCGGCGACCAGGCGCAGCTGGGCCAGGCGCTCATCGGCGCTGAGCGCGACCGGCGTCACCCCGAGCGTGCCGACACCGGCGTCCCGGTATACGGCCAGGCGCCCGCGCACCACCTCGGCCGGTCCGCACAGGCTGATCGTGTCGATCAGCTCATCCGGGATCGCGGCCATCGCCTCATCGCGCTTGCCCTCCAGAAAGAGGTCCTGGATCTGCTTGGCCTCGGCCTCGAAGCCGTAGCGCTGGATCAGCTGGTTGTAGAAATTGCGCTCGCGCGAGCCCATGCCACCGACGTAGAGCGCGATGTGCGGGCGCATCCTGTTGCGGGCGTCCTCGACGTCGTCGCTCACGCAGACCTGCACGGTCGGGGCGATGTCGAAGTTCTCCAGCGTGCGACCCGCGCGCGCGGCGCCGGCCTCGAGCAGCGGCCGCAGCGCGCCGACGTGCTCGGGCGAGAACAGCGTGGGGATCCAGCCGTCGGCGATCTCGCCCGCCAGTTCGGTGTTCTTCGGGCCGATCGCGGCGAGGTAGATCGGGATCTGCTCCTGCACCGGCCCGATCGTGAGCTTCAGCGCCTTGCCCGGGCCATCGGGCAGCGGCAGCTCGAGCGTCTCGCCGTGGAACTCGACGCGTTCGTGCGCGAGCGCCATGCGCACGACCGCGATGTACTCGCGCGTGCGCTGTAGCTGCTTGCCGAAGCGCTGCCCGTGCCAGCCCTCGGCCACCTGTGGCCCCGAGGTGCCGATCCCGAGGATCATGCGCCCGCCCGAGAGCTGGTCGATCGTGGCCGCGGTCATCGCCGTCATCGCGGCCGAGCGCGCCGGTATCTGGAAGATGCCGGCCCCGAGGCGGATGCGCTCGGTCTGCCCCGCCAGCCAGCCGAGCACTGTCGCGGTATCCGAGCCATAGGCCTCGGCCGCCCACACCGAGTCATAGCCCAGCCGCTCGGCCTCCTGGACGATGCTGAGCTGGTCGGCCGAGGTGAGGCCCAGGCCCCAGTAGCCGATGTGCACGCCGAGCTTCACGCCCGCCAGCCTACATCGTGGTTTCGGCCGGGATCACGAACATCATCTCGGGCACGTTGCAGTTGGGGGAGAGCCTGAGCATGTAGCGTACGCCATCGGCCACCTCCTCCGGTCGGATCATGCCCTCGGCCGCCACGTGCTCCTTGATGAAGTCGGTCATCGGCGTGTCCACCCACGCCGGGCACAGCGCCGTCGACTTGATGCCGAGCTGATTGAGCTCGCGGTTCATCGAGTCCGTCCAGCCGACGACGGCGTGCTTGGTGGCCGAGTAGACGGCGTTGCCGGCGACGCCGCGCTTGCCCGCGATCGAGGCCGTGTTGACGACGAGCGCGTTGCGGTGCTCGGCGCCGGCAGCCTTGAGCATCTCGAGGGCTTCGCGGTAGAAGAGCGGGATCGAGCGCAGGTTGACGGCGATCTGGCGATCGAGCCACTTCGTCTCCAGTTCGCTGACCGGCGAGGCGTAGCCCAGGCCGGCGTTGTTCACGAGCACGTCGAGGCGGCCATAGTGCTCGCGGTGCTCGGAAACGACGCGCTGGATGTCGGCCTCCTCGAGCACGTTCGCCGCCACGGCGTGCACGTCGAAGCCCTCCGAGGCAAGTCCTGCGACAGCGCCCTCGAGCTTCTCGGGACGTCTTGCGGCCATCGTGACTGCATACCCCTCCTCGCCGAGCACCCGCGCGATCGCCAGGCCGATGCCCGACGACGCCCCCGTCACGATCGCTGCGCGCGCTGGCGCCATCTCGCGTCCCTCCTTTGGAATTGAGCCGAGCCTCCAAGCGTGCGCGGCGGGCGAGAGCATGCCACATAGCGCTGGTAGCTTCTGACTGGCCGCGCCGGGGCCACCGCCCTGAACGCGGGACGGGCCCGTAGCTCAGTTGGTTAGAGCTGCCGACTCATAATCGGTAGGTCCCTGGTTCGAGTCCAGGCGGGCCCACCTAGGAAAACCGCTCTACGGAGCGGTTTTCTTATGTCCGCGTGCGCGCTCACTGTAAAGAAATCGCGTGTGGGGCCACCTGTGGGGCCACCCGCCCCGATCGGACGTCAGATTTGCCCGCGATCGGTTGCTACCGCCGATGGTCCGGATGGCAGACCGGCGGCTACGGGCAGACCGCCACCTCAAACTGACCCTCTACCGGGCCCTCGGGAGTCTCTCGCGTCGGCTACCGTGGTCCTGCTTGCCTTCGTGGAAGACTGGAACGACTCCTACGAGGTGTTCGAGCTTGTGCTTGAGGAGGTGCTTGATTTGGGCAACGAGGTGGTGTTTGCCGTGGTCCTTCAGCGAGCCCGCTTGACCAAGGAAACCGCCGAGGTTCGGATGCGCTACGCATCGGTCAACTCGCAAGCGGAGGGGCTGTTCGAGCGCATCACGAACTACCTCGACATCGATGAGGCTCGTGCAGCCGCCGAACGGCTCGCCGAGGAGCGGTCCGATGTCTGAGGAGTCCACGACACCCGACTTGGTCGAGCTAGCCCGACGGCTGCGGGAGGCCTGGAATAGCGGCGACTTCGATCTGGCGCTGACGTTCTATACGCCCGACGCGGTGTTGGACACCTCGCCGATGGGCCTCGAGGAGCTGAAAGGCCACGCGGCGATCCGACAGGGGTGGGTTGACGCGCTCAGTGCCTACACGACGTTCAACCTGTGGGAGGAGGATCGGACGGACCTCGGCAACGGCGTCATCTTGACCGTGCTCGTTGTGAAGGGTCGGTTCGCCACCGGCGGCGATCTGAACATGCGATATGCGCGGGTCCACGAGTGGCGCGACGGCTTGATCGCCAGAGAGTCGATGTACACCGATCTCGACCAGGCCCGCACAGCCGCCGAACGGCTCGCCGAGGAACGAGGGTAGCGGTGTCGCAGGAGAACCTGGAGCTCTACGAACGGACTGTCGCGGCGGTGAACGCCCGCGACCTCTCGGACGAGTTGGCTGCAGAGATCATCGCGCCGGACTACCGCATTGAAAACGCCGCGACGGCGGTGACCGACAAGACTTACTACGGCGCAGCGGGTGTGCGCGAATGGGTCAGAGACATGTTCGAGGGTATGGACGAGGACTCGCGCTATGAGATTGAGGAGATCCTTGCCGACGGCGAGGACTACGTGGTAGCAAGGGTCAGGCTTGTCGGCCACGGCGTCCGCTCGGGAGCACCCGTCACGCTTCGCTGGGTGAGCGTCATGTGGTTTGAGGGCGGCAAGGCGACTAGGGGTAGGGGCTACCTGCGACGTCGTGAAGCTCTCAAAGCCGTGGGGCTCATATGAAAGGGCGGCCGTCAAGGGCAGCGTCGATCTACCCGTAGGTGGCGTTCGCGGTCGCGGCATGGTGGCGAGGGCGACTCCCGGGGCGCCACGAGCTGAAGTGCCGGCTTGATCGACCTC
>DASPVR010000078.1:0-10712 GCA_035622255.1 Solirubrobacteraceae bacterium
GGTCGACGGCCGCCGCGGCCACGTACCAGACGGCGGCGCTCGGGCGCTGCGCGCGCATCCGGTCCTGCCAGTCCTGCTCGTCGCCGCCGTGGTGCAAGGACTCGTCGAAGGGACCGACGCGCGCGAGCGCGCCGGCACGGATCGCCATGTTCGCGCCCCAGGCGTAGGGCGTGCTCGTGTCGTGGGTGCCGAGGTCGAGCGCGGTGATCGGCGGCCCCTCGCGCCCGCACGTGCGCCACCGCGCGCCCTCGAGCGACGGCCTGATCGGGCCCGTGAACACGTCCACGTCGGGGTGCTCACGCGCCGCCCGCAGCAGCGCCGCCAGCCAGCCCTCGTGTGCGCGCACGTCGTCGTCGACGAACACGACGAGCTCGCCGTCGGAGTGCTCGACCCCGGTGTTGCGCGCGACGTTCAGCCCGAGCGGGGCGGGATGGGGCTCATACCGGGCGCCGTAGCGCGCGGCCAGCGCGGCGATGGCGAGGGTGGGGCCGGCGTCGTCGACCACGAGCACCTGCGCGCCTGCCCGCCGCGCCTGCGCCGCGATCGACGCGAGCGCCACCTCCAGGTAGGAGGCCCGCCCGCGCGTTGGTATCACGATCGACGCCGGCGGCTTGCTCATGGCGCTGACAGTCTAGGTTCGTCGGCGTCGGCGTCGGCGGCGGGTCGGCGCGAGCGTCGGTTCGGGCGGCAAGGGGCTCGCATAGGCTCCGGCACAATGGTCCTGTTCCTGCACAACCGCTATCGCACGACCGGCGGGGAGGAGCGCGTCGTCGCCGACCTGCTGTGGCTGGTGCGCGAGCAGCTGGAAGAGCCCGCGCAGCTGCTGCAGCGCGACTCGGCGCAGCTCGCGCCGGCGCGCGCCGCGCTCGGCCTCGTGCGCGGAGGCCTCGATCCCGCTCAGGTGGGCGCCGCCGTGCGTGCGAGCGGCGCGCGCGTGGTGCACGCCCACAACCTCCTGCCGGCGCTCGGCTGGCGCGCGCTGGCGGCGGCGCGCTCGGCCGGCGCGCGCGTGGTGCTGCACCTGCACCAGTACCGGCTCGTGTGCGCGATCGGCGTTTGCTACACGCGCGGCGCCGAGTGCACGCGCTGTCGCGGGCGCAACACGCTTCCGGGCCTGCGCTTGAACTGTCGCGGGCGCATGCCCGAGGCGCTCGCCTACGCCACCGCGCTGTCGCTGTGGCAGCGACGCATGGTCGACCAGGCAGACGCCGTGATCGTCCCGAGCGCGTTCGCGTGCGAACGCCTGCGCGAGCTCGGCGCGCCGCTGCCGTGGGAGCGCGTGACCGTGCTCGCGCCGCCGCTGCCCGCGCTCGGCCAGGCGCGTCGGCGCACCGCCGCCGAGCCCGCGCACGGGGGACCACGCGGCGGCGGAGCGTCGCGGCCCTATGCGCTGGTCGTGTCGCGCCTGGCCGCCGAGAAGGGGGTGGAGGTGGCGATCGAGGCCTGCCGAATGGCCGGCATCGCGCTCGTCGTCGCGGGTGAGGGCCCCCAGGCAGGCGAGCTGCGCCGGCGCGCGGGGGACGGCGACGTGCGCTTCCTGGGGCGCGTCGACGACGCCGAGCTGGCGCGGCTGCGCGCGGGCTCCGCGCTCGCGCTCGCGCCCTCGCGCTCGGCCGAGACGTTCGCGCTGGCGGCCGCCGAGGCGATGGCGGCCGGAGTGCCGGTGGCGGCGAGCCGGCTCGGCGCGCTGCCCGAGCTCGTCGGCGAGGAGGGTCTCGTCGCTCCGGGCGACGCCGGTGCGCTCGCGCGCGCGATCGAACGGCTCGCGGGCGACCGCGCCGCCGGCGAGCGCGGGCGCGCGCGCGTCGCGGCGATCTGTGCGCCCCAGGTCGTCGCCGGGGGCCTGGCGAGCGTGTACGGCCCGACGGCATAGGCTCTCGCCGTGGCAAGCGCTCCGACCGCGCTGATAACCGGGCTGACCGGCCAGGATGGCTCGTTCATGGCCGAGCTGCTGCTCGAGCGCGGCTACTCGGTCGCGGGCGTCGTGCGCGGGGGTCGCGACCGCTCGCTCGGCTGCGCCGAGCACCTGCGCGCCGATGTGCGCGTGCTCGCCGGCGAGCTGCTCGAGCCCGACACGCTGCGCGCGGCCATCGAGCAGGTGCGCCCGCACGAGGTCTACCACCTGGCCGCGCCGTCGTTCGTGCCCGCCTCGTGGGAGCGCCCGCGCGAGACCGTCGCCGCGATCACCGGCGCGGCCGCCGCGGTGCTCGAGACGGTGCGCGATCTCGACGAGGGGGCGCGCGTGTTCGTGCCGGCGTCGGGGTCGATCTTCGGCGACACGAGCGAGAGCCCGCAGCGCGAGACGACGCCGTGCCGCCCGACCACGCCATATGCGGTCGCGCGCCTGGCGGCGCACCAGCTCGTCGGGCTCATGCGCGCACGCGACGGCCTGCACGCGAGCTCGGGGATCACGTTCAACCACGAGTCCGAGCGCCGGCCCGAGCGGTTCGTCACGCGCAAGATCACGCACGGGGCCGCCGCGATAGCGCTCGGCCGCGAGCGCGAGCTGGTGCTCGGTGCGCTGGACGCGGTGCGCGACTGGTCGTTCGCCGCCGACATCGTGCGCGGCGCCTGGCTGATGCTCCGCCAGGAGCAGCCCGACGACTACGTCCTCGCGAGCGGCGTCGGGCACACGGTGGCCGAGCTCGCGCGCGTGGCGTTTGAATGCGTGGACCTCGACGCCAGGCGCTACCTGCGAGTCGACCCCGAGCTCGTGCGCCCGCCCGAGCGCGTGCCGAACATCGGCGATCCGAGCAAGGCTCGCGAGCGCCTGGGCTGGAAGCCGCAGGTCTCCTTCGAGCAGCTCGTGCAGCGCATGGTCCGGGCCGACCTGCGCGAGCTGGAAGGCGTCCCAGCGGCGCCCTGACCTCTGACTCGGGACACTAGACTGGCGGCGAGATGCCCACCGTCGGCGTGATCGGACTCGGGTACGTTGGGCTGCCGCTCGCGGTCGCGTTCGCCCGCGAGGGCTGCGACGTGATCGCGATCGACGCCGACCCCCGCAAGGTCGAGGCGATCGCTGCCGGCGAGTCCTACATCGAGGACGTCCCGTCGGCGGAGCTGCGCGAGGTCGCGGAGCTGATCAACGCCGACACGCACTACTCGCGGCTGTCGAGAGCCGACGCCGTGCTCGTGTGCGTCCCCACACCGCTCACGCCCAACCGCGAGCCCGACCTCGGCCCGTTGATCTCGGCCGCGCGGGACCTCGCGGAGGTTCTCCAGGGCGAGCAGCTCGTCGTGCTCGAGTCGACCACCTATCCCGGCACCACGCGCGAGCGTGTCGTGCCGCTGCTCGAGGAGCGCTCGGGCCTGGCGGCCGGCCGCGACTTCCACGTCGCGTTCTCGCCCGAGCGCGTGGACCCCGGGCGAACCGACTACACGCTGCGCACCACCCCGAAGGTCGTGGGCGGGCTGACCGAGGCGTGCAGCGACCGCGCCGAGGACCTCTACGGCCTGATCTGCGACGAGGTCGTGCGCGTCTCCAGCCCCGAGGCGGCCGAGCTCACGAAGCTGCTCGAGAACATCTTCCGCTCGGTCAACATCGCGCTCGTCAACGAGCTGGCGATGCTTACCGACCGCATGGGCATCGACGTGTGGGAGGTCGTGGACGCGGCCGCCACCAAGCCCTACGGCTTCATGCGCTTCGATCCCGGCCCCGGCATGGGCGGCCACTGCCTGCCAGTGGACCCGTTCTATCTGAGCTGGCGCGCGCGCGAGTTCGACATGTCGACTGAGTTCATCGAGCTGGCCGGGAAGGTCAACCAGCAGATGCCCTACCACTGCGTGGACAAGGTCCAGCGCGCGCTCAACGACGCCGGGCTGCCGGTAAAGGGTGCGCGCGTGGCGGTGCTGGGCGTCAGCTACAAGCCGGGCGTGGGCGATGTGCGCGAGTCGCCGGCGTTGAAGATCATCGAGCTGCTGCGCGCGCGCGGCGCGGACGTCCGCTACCACGACCCCCACGTCGCCGCCCTGAGCGAGTTCGGCCTCCAGAGCGCGCCGCTGAAGGAGGTGCTGGCCGAGGCCGACCTGGTGCTGATCGTGACCGCTCACCCCGGCATCGACCACGACGCCGTCGCCCGCCGGGCGCGCCTGGTCCTCGACCTGCGCGGCGTGACGCGCGCCGCGCGCGCGGGCAACGTCGTGCGGCTGTGAGCGGCAAGGGCGCGGCGCACGGGGCGCCGGCGTGCTGAGAGGGGACCAGCGCGCTCCCGGGCTGCTGCTCGGAGAGGACGTGTCTATCGGCGCCGGCGTCGCCTTCGGGGCGCACGTGGTCGTGCACGAGGGCGCCGTGATCGGCCCGGCGTGCGTGATCGACGATCACGCCGTGCTCGCCCGGCGCCCGCGCCTGGCGGCGCGCTCGAGCGCCCACGGCGAGCCCGGGCGGCTCGTGCTCGGCGCGCGCGTGACCGTGGGCGCGGGCGCCGTGCTGCTCGCGGGTGCGACGCTCGACGACGACGTGATCATCGGCGACCAGGCGTTCGTGCGCGAGCGCGCGCGCGTCGGGCCGGCCTCGCTCATCGGCCGGGGGGCCGTGGTCGAGAACGACGTCACGGTCGGCGCCCGCGCCCGCGTTCAGACGAACGCCTATCTGACCGCGCACACGCTGCTCGAGGACGACGTGTTCGTGGCGCCCGGCGTGACGACTACCAACGACGACACGATGTCGCGTCACCCGCCCGGCGCGGCCCCGCGCGGACCGACGCTGCGACGCGCCTGCCGCGTCGGCGGCGGCGCCGTCCTTCGCGGCGGCGTGGAGATCGGCGAGGAGGCGTTCGTGGCGGCGGGGGCGGTCGTGACCGCGGACGTGCCCGCGCGCGCGGTCGTGATGGGAGTGCCGGCGCGCGTCGTGCGCGAGGTGCCCTCCGAGGACCTGCTCGCGCCTAGATGATCGATCCCACGGTCGTGTGCCGATCTCGATCTAGACCGTGAGCGCGCCGCGCACGGCGGCGACGACCTCGGCGGCCTGGTCGGCGTCGAGCGTCGGGCTCATCGGGATCGCCAGGTGGCGCGCGGCCGCCTGCTCGGTCCCCGGCAGCTCGGCGCCTGCGCCCCACGCGCGCATCGCGGGCTGGCGGTGCACGGGGGTGCGGTAGTAGACCTTGCAGCCGATCGAGGCCTCTCGCAGCGCGCGCTGCAGGCTCTCGACCTGCGAGTGACCGACCACATACAGATGCCACGCCGGGGACGCGCCCGCCACCGGCGCCGGCAGGTACACGAGCTCCGCGAGTCCCGCGCGCTCGTAGTGCTCGCCGGCGCGCCGGCGCCCGTCGGCCCAGGCATCGAGGTGGGGCAGCTGCACGCGCAGGATCGCAGCCTGGAGCTCGTCGAGGCGCGAGTTGTAGCCCACCTGCTCGTAGCTGAGCTTGTCCGTGGAGCCATGAAAGCGCAGCGTGCGCGCGCGCTGGGCGATGTCCGCGTCCGAGGTCGTGATCATGCCGCCGTCGCCGAAGCAGGCGAGGTTCTTGGACGGGTAGAAGGAGAACGTCGCCGCGCTCCCGAGCGCGCCCGGGCGACCGGTCCGCGAGCGCGCGCCGGCGGCCTGGGCGGCGTCCTCGAGCACCGGCACCCCGAGCGCCTCGATCTCGGCCACGGGCGC
Source organism: Solirubrobacteraceae bacterium (assembly GCA_035622255.1). Lineage (GTDB taxonomy): Bacteria > Actinomycetota > Thermoleophilia > Solirubrobacterales > Solirubrobacteraceae > Palsa-744. The sequence goes on from DASPVR010000078.1 coordinate 5,597, forward strand.
GACGTTGCCGAACAGGTGCACCGCGATCACGGCCTTGGTGGCGGGCGTGAGGGCGGCGCGCACGGTGTCGGCGGTCACGCAGAACGTCGCCGGGTCGATGTCGCAGAACACCGGCCGCGCACCGGTCGGGGGGATCGCCTCGGCGCTGGCGTAGAAGGTGAACGAGGGGACGACCACGTCGTCGTCCGGGCCGACGCCCATCGCGCGCAGCGCGATCGTGATCGCGTCCGTCCCGTTGGCCACCCCGACGCCGTGCGCGGCGCCGCAGTAGGCGGCCAGCTCGCGCTCGAACGCCTCCACCTCCGGGCCGAGGATGTAGCGCCCAGAGTCGAGCACGCGCTCGATCGCGTCGCGCAGCTGCCCCCGCAGCGGGGCGAGCGCCGCCGAGGTGTCGAACAGCGCCACGCCCACCGCGATCAGCCCGAGGCGAGCAGCTTCAGGTCCGAGCGCGTCATCAGCCGGATCAGCTCCTCGAAGGAGGTCCGCGGCTTCCAGCCCAGGTCGCGCCCGGCCTTGGCCGGGTCGCCGACCAGGTGGTCGACCTCGGCGGGACGCACCAGCGCCGGGTCGACCGTCACGTAGCGCTCGAAGTCTCCGAGCCCCGCCTCGTCGAAGGCGACCTCGCAGCAGTCGCGCACCGAGTGCGCCTCGCCCGTCGCGATCACGTAGTCCTCGGCGACGTCTCGCTGGAGCATCAGCCACATCGCTTCGACGTAGTCCTTCGCGTAGCCCCAATCGCGTTCGGCGTCGCGGTTGCCCAGGCGCAGCTCGCCGAGCAGTCCGTGCTTGATCGCGGCGGCGTGCCAGGTGATCTTGCGGGTGACGAACTCCAGGCCGCGGCGGGGGGAGTTGTGGATGATCAGACGCCCCACGCCGGCACACAGCACTCCACTCCCTGTCTCAACGTCAAACACCCATTCGTCGTCGGGCACGCTCGCTTCGACGACGCGGCGTACCTCGGCCGAGGATCGCGCGAGATGCTGTCCCTTGGCGCCGACCGTGACCGCTGAGCGGAGGTTGAGCTGATAGTAGGAGCGCGAGGCGTGTTGCTCGACATAGATGGACGCTGGTTGCCCCTGGTTGAAGTGGAGAAGGCAGAGACCCTGAGCCAGTGCGCTGCTGTTCGTCTTGATCGACTTCCCATTACCTTTCTTCAGACCGTCCCCGGCGTAGTAGCCGTCCAGAAACGAGCGCTGGATTACGGGCGTTCCGTTCAGCACGACCTGTGGGACTTGCTTGAAAGAAGTCGGTGTATACAGTTGCTCGCGAAGCCATGGTCCGCTGGTTGAAGCGCCCGAGAAGTTGACAAGGTCCACTGAAGTGGTTGAGTCCAATCCGGAGGTCCCCTTTGACTCCCGCGACCTCCCAAGGAATATCCTTGACCACAGTTCCGTTGCCCGCTGACGGACTGAGGGATCGTTGTTCGTCAACCTCACCTGGCGGCCATCGCGAGAAACGTAGCCGTCTGCGGCGAGCATCCCTAGAAGTTCTGCCATCTCGGGTGTGATCGAGGTCCAGCAGGGAGGCTCGGGCATCGACTCCGCGATCGCCAAGCGATCGCCGCCGAGCACCTCTCTTGCACGTAGTGAGACATGCTCCTCATCGAGCATCGTGTGATGTGCCGTGACGTCGATCACGCCACCTCGGGCTTGAATGCTGAGCAACTCGTGATCTGGGTCGCTACGGCGGCGACGAGTCGCCGTAATCGCCCTCACCGCGGTCCAGTCCTCACCGTCCCACACCTCGATCTGTGTATCGGGAGCGAAGGTTTGGACGCTCCGGCCCTTTCGTCGCAGGGCGACGAGATCGGCGGGTGTCCTGATCGAGATCTTCCCGCTGTCACGAATTATCAGCGGCGTGTTCTCACACACGCACTCGTGGTTGAAAAGTATCCCCGACGCCGCGTGCAGGTCATAGGACTCGCGGTAGTTGACGGTGATGAAGTGCCCGTAGGCCTTCGCCACGCCGTAGGGGGAGCGCGGGTAGAAGGGGGTCGTCTCCGTCTGGGGGACCTCGCGCACCTTGCCGAACATCTCGCTCGAGGAGGCCTGGTAGAAGCGCGCGTCGGGGCACACTTCGCGCATCGCCTCGAGCATGCGCGTGACGCCCACGCCGGTGAACTCGGCCGTGAGCGTGGGCTGGATCCACGAGACAGCGACGAACGACATCGCGGCGAGGTTGTAGATCTCGGTCGGCTGCGAGGCGCGCAGCGTGTCCACGAGCGAGCGCTGGTCGAGCAGGTCGCCCTGGTGCAGCGTGATGCGCTCGCGCAGGTGCTCGATGCGCTCGAACTTCTCCGTCGAGGCACGGCGCACCATCCCGTGGACCTCATAGCCCTTGTCGAGCAGCAGCTCGGCCAGATAGGAGCCGTCCTGCCCCGTCACGCCGGTGATGAGCGCGCAGCGGCGGTCGCTCATCGGTGGTCGCTCATCGGCGCTGGTCTGCTGGGCGAGGGGCTGGCACGCGCGGAGAGCCTACAGCGCGCCGGCGATGCGGCTTTCGCGCGGCGGCGCGGCCTCGGCGCCGTCCGCCTGCTCGCGCAGCCAGCGCACGGTCTGGGCGATGCCGTCGTCGACCTCGATCTGCGCCTCCCACCCGAGCAGCCGCCGCGCCTTCTCGACCGAGGGCCAGCGGCGCTGCACGTCGACGCTGAAGCTCGGCAGGTGCTCGAGCTCGAAGGCCGCGGGATCCTCGCCGCAGGCCGCCCAGACGATGCGCGCGATCTCGGTCACGGTGAGCTCGCGCGAGGCCGAGATGTTGAAGTCTTCGGCCAGGCCGGCGGGCGAGCGCATCGCGTGCACGATCCCATCGGCGATGTCGTCGACGTGGGTGAGCGTGCGCGTCTGCTCGCCCGAGCCGAAGATCTGAAGCGGGCGCTGACCGGAGAGCACCTTGGTGATGAGGTCGGGCACGGCGTGGGCGATGCCCGGCTCACGGTCGGGCAGCTCGCCCGGGCCGTAGGCGTTGAAAGGACGGCAGATCGTAAACGGCAGGCCGTGCTCGTCGTGCGCGGCACGGCAGTAGACCTCGCCGGTGAGCTTCGAGAAGCCGTAGGCCGAGCGCGGGGTGGGGCAGCGCGGCAGGTAGTCCTCGGGCGTGGGGAACAGCTCGGCGCGCTCGAAGACCATCGAGGAGGAGACGTAGACGAAGCGCTCCACGTCGAGCTCCAGCGCGGCGCCGATGACCGCGTTGTAGAGGGCATTGTTGACCTCGGTGAGCGTGTGGGGGAGCTTGTGGAAGTTGGCGATCCCGCCGACGATCGCGGCGAGGTGGACGACGTTGGTGCACCCGCGCGTCGCGGCGAGCGCCTGCTCGCGCTCGCGCAGGTCGCCGGTGTGCACCTCGCAGCCCTCGCGCATCCACAGCGGTGCCGGGCGCTGGTCGGACACGCGCACCTCATATGCCGGATCGGCCAGCAGGCGTCTGACGACCGCGGCGCCGATCATACCGGCGCCCCCGGTGACGAGCACGCGGTTCACGCGCGGCTGGCGAGCGCCGCCAGCTCGGACGCGTACGCGAACACCTGGGCCGCGCCCCAGCAGTCCCAGGGATCGACGACCAGGCAGTCGCTGCAGGCGTGCTCTGCGATCGCCGCGAGCGTGCCCGGGTCGCGAAACTCGGCGTGGTCGGTGGCGACGACGACCACATCGGCGCCCTCGAGCGCGTCTGCCAGCCCGACCGTCGGCGTGGCGACGTGCGGGTCGTGCGCGGCCACGTCGGCCAGCTCGCGCTCGAGCATGCGGATCAGCTTGTGCGAGAGCGAGTCGCGCTCGTCGTCGGTGTCGGCCTTGAAGGCCAGACCGAGTACCGCGACGCGGCGCTCGGCCAGCGTTCCGACCCGCCTGCGGATGCCCTCGATCAAGAACAGCGGCACCGACTCGTTCACGCGCGACACCGCGAGCAGCATGCCCGGCGCCGCCGAGCGCTCCTCGGAGAAGGCGAAGTCCTTGCGCAGGCACGTGCCGGCGGTGAAGCCGGGCCGCGCGATGCCCCCGCGTGGGTAGTCGCGGTTGATCAGATCGATCACCTCGAACACGTTGGCGCTGTGGCGCTCGCAGTCCATCATGAGCAGGTTCGGCAGGGCGAACGTCGCGTAGCGAAGGATGTTCGTCCAGATCTTCGCGAGCTCGGCCTGGACGGGCGTCGTCTGCACGATCGGCGCACCAAAGACCCCGAACAGGTCGGCGGCGACCTCACCCGAGCGCGGGCCGACGCCCCCGATGATGCACGGGAGCGTCTCGATCTCCTCCAGGAAGCGCCCGGCCGCGATGCGCTCGGGAGCGTGTGAGACGAACACCTCCTCGCCGACCGCAAAGCCGCGGTGCTTGGCGAGATAGCCCGCGACGAAGTCGGTCGTCCCCGGCGCGATCGTCGAGCGCAGGATCAGCGAGTGATCCGGCGCGAGCACCCCGAGCAGGTCGTCGAGGGCCGAGCGGATGTCGCGCATGTCGATCTCGATGTGCGAGAACGACGGCGTGCCGAGGGTGATCACGATCTGACGCGCGCGGGCGGCGTCCGGGACGCGCTCTGACAGCGACAGCCGCCCCCCGCCGTGCACGCGTGAGAGCAGCTCCTGCGTCCCGGTCTCGGCGAACGGCATCCGCCCTTCGGCGACCGCGCCCAGGCGCGCCGGATCGTTGTCGACGCCCACCACGCTCAGGCCGCGGTCGGCGAACGACAGCGCCAACGGCAGGCCCACTCGGCCCAGGCCGATGACCGACACGTCGGCGGTGCTCTGCGGGCTCGCCATCCGGCTAGAGAGGATATCCGTGCGCCCGCCGCCGGCCGCCAGGGGCGCTGCGCTTCAGGCGCGCCTGCGCAGCTCGCGCCTGTGCGCCGCGTACTGGCGCGCGAAGGCGGCGATGAAGCGGGGGTTGTAGCGGGCGTAGCGTGGCCACAGCCGGCGCGGCTCGCGCGAGAGCCGGTAGACCCACTCCAGGCCGTTGCGCTGCATCCATCCCGGCGCCTGGGGAACGAGGCCGGCGTGGAAGTCGAAGGCCGCGCCCACGCCGACGAGCAGCGGTGCCGCGAGCCGTCCGCGCATGTGCGCCATCCACAGCTCCTGCTTGGGCTGGCCGATCCCCACCCACACTACGTCCGCGCCCGAATCGTTCAC
>DASPVR010000079.1:0-7933 GCA_035622255.1 Solirubrobacteraceae bacterium
CTGGTGATCGAGGAGCAGGAGATCAGGCGCTTCGCCGCGGCGCTGTCTGAGACCGTCGAGCGCGCCGAACGCTATCCCTCGGCGCTCGCCCGCTTCGGCCTGCGCGCGGCGCCACGTGCGGCCCGCGCCCACCGAGCCTGAGCTGCGAGCCTACCTGGCGCGGCGGGGTGAGAGCGTCGCGAGCGTCGCCGGGCCGAGCGCGATGCCGGGCCGGCGCCACTGCGGCGCATGCCCGGGCCCGCGACACGCGGCGGGCGCGCCGGTCGCGACCGGAGGTGTGGGGAGGTCGATTACCCTGGGGCCGGGGTTGGCGTGAGCGGGGGCGCCTGTGCCGGCGCGGGCGGCCGCGCGATCGAGGGCGGCTGCAGGAAGGCGGCGCGCGGGATGTCGAGGAAGTCGGCCACAGTCGCCGCGTTGGCGTCGCGATACGTGAGCGCCGGCAGGTTCCACTTGGCCTCGATCGTCGCGAGCACCGACGTGTGATCGTGGACCACGTCGGTGACGGCGTTGGGCTTGGAGTAGGGCGAGACGACCACCGCGGGGACGCGCGGGCCGTACATGTCATAGCCGCCGGGCGCGTCTTCGGGGCCGAGCTGGGGCGCGATCGAGTCGGGCGCGATCGCCGCTGGTGGCGGCACATGATCGTAGTAGCCACCGTGCTCGTCGTAGGTGTATACGAGCAGCGTCCGCGACCACGCGGGCGAGTTGAGGACGGCGTCGATGACCGAGTAGGCCCACGACTCGCCGTAGGACATGTCCTGCGGGTTCTCCTCGTCGCCGCCCGTCGTTTCGAGCTCGCCCGCAAGCGTCGACAGGGCTGGAAGCTGTGCGATGTAGGAGCCGACGTCCGAGAGCACCCCGAACTCCGGGTCGACGAAGCTCACGGCCGGGAGCACGCCGGCGGCGCAGTCGAGCAAGAACTGCGAGATCGAGGCGAGGTTGCTCGGATAGCGCTCGAGGACCGAGGGGATGATGGCCGTCTGGGGAAGGTCGGTGAAGTAGTTGCGCCAGCTGACACCGTAGGCGTGCAGGCGATCGAAGATCGTGCCGTTGGGCGGCGGCGGGTCGCTCAGGCTTTCGTCGTCGGTCGCGATATCACCGTATGCCGTCCCGGCCATCAAGAAGCGCCGGTTGGGGTAGGTCTGGCACGGGGCCGAGCAGAACCAGCGATTGGCGACTGTGAACGTGCTCGCCAGCGAGTACGCGAACGGGAGCACGTCCCCGGTCCAGTAGCCCATCGGCTGATCTGAGTCGACCGAGCGCACGAAGCCGTCCATCCTGCCGCCGTCGATCTGCTCGTGGGTGGCGTTCCAGGTCTGCGAGACGACAGGGCTCTGGGCGGTCGATTCGAGCCGATACGCGCGGACTTCGCCTTCAGGCCCGGGGTTGCCGTTGAGCGCGATGCCGGTGGAGTCGAAGCTCAGGCCGTCGGCCGCGGGCTGGCCCGAGCGCGCGAGCGCCCCGAGCAGGTTGTCGAAGGAGTGGTTCTCCATCATCACGACCACGATGTGGTCGAATGGCAGCGCTTCGGTGGTGGTCCCTGCGGGCCGGCAGGAGTCGGGGAGGCTGTCGGGCGCGCGGATCGTGCTGGCGGCTGCGGTCGTGGCGCCGCGGAGCAGCCCGCCGACCGCCGACATGCCGGCCACGGTGGCTCCGACCGAGCCGCCGTAGCGCAGGAACGAGCGGCGCGTGTGGAGTCGGTCGAGCGGCTTGTGGCGGTGGTCTGACACGGAGGGGAGCTGCGATCGTGGCCCTCGGCGCCCGTGTGCCCGCGAGCGAGCCGTGACGTGTGAAGATCCTGTTAGCGAGCTGCCCGTCGCTAGCCTGTCGCCGTGCCAACAGCCAGGGAGGACATCCGAAACGTCGCGATCGTCGCGCACGTCGACCACGGCAAGACCACGCTCGTCGACGCCATGCTGTGGCAGTCGGGCGCGTTTCGCAGTGGACAGGAGGTCGCCACGCGCGTGCTCGACTCGATGGACCTCGAGCGCGAGAAGGGGATCACGATCCTGGCCAAGAACACCTCGCTGCACTACAAGGACGTCAAGCTGAACATCATCGACACGCCCGGGCACGCCGACTTCGGCGGCGAGGTCGAGCGCGGGCTGACGATGGTCGATGGCGTGTTGCTGCTGGTCGACGCATCCGAGGGGCCGCTTCCACAGACCCGCTTCGTGCTGCGCAAGGCCCTCGAGGCCAGGCTGCCCGTGATCCTCGTGGTCAACAAGGTCGACCGCTCCGACGCGCGCGTGGCAGAGGTGGTCGACGAGGTCTATGAGCTCTTCCTCGACCTCGACGCGGACGAGGACCAGATCGAGTTCCCGATCGTCTACTGCAACGCAAAGGCCGGCGTGGCGTCGCTCACCTACGCGGAGGGTCAGACGCTGTCGCAGGGCGACCTCGCGCCGCTACTGGACCTGCTGCTCGAGCACACGCCGCCACCGACATACGACCCCGAGCATCCACTGCAGGCACTCGTCACAAACCTCGACGCATCCCCCTATGTCGGACGTCTAGCGATCTGCCGCGTGCGCCAGGGTGAGATAAGGCGGGGCCAGCAGATCGCGTGGTGCCGCGCCGACGGCTCGATCGAGCGCGCTCAGGTAACCGAGCTGTACGTGACCGAGTCGCTGCAGCGCGTCGAGGCCGCGCAGGCCGGACCCGGGGAAATCGTGGCCGTCGCGGGGATCGAAGAGGTGACGATCGGCGAGACGCTTGCAGACCCCGACGATCCGCGCCCGTTGCCGGTGATCACGGTCGACGAGCCGGCGATGTCGATCACGATCGGCGTCAACACCTCGCCGCTGGCGGGCAAAGACGGCGACAAGCTGACCGCTAGGCAGATCAAGGCCCGCCTCGACCAGGAGCTCGTGGGCAACGTGTCGCTGCGCGTCCTCGAGACCGAGCGGCCGGACACCTACGAGGTCCAGGGACGGGGTGAGTTGCAGCTCGCGGTGCTCGTGGAAATGATGCGGCGCGAAGGATTCGAGCTGACCGTCGGCCAGCCGCACGTGGTCGAGCGCGAGATCGACGGCGAGCGACACGAGCCCATCGAGCGCCTGTCGGTGGATGTGCCCGAGGAGCACGTGGGCACCGTCACCCAGCTGCTGGCGACGCGCAGGGGACGCATGGAGCACATGACAAACCACGGCACGGGCTGGGTGCGCATGGACTACCTCGTACCCGCGCGCGGGCTGATCGGGTTTCGGACCGAGTTCCTCACCGAGACGCGCGGGACCGGCATCATGCACCACGTGTTCGAGCGTTGGGAGCCGTGGGCCGGGGAGCTGCTCACGCGCACGACGGGCGCGCTCGTCGCGGACAGGCGCGGCGAGACGGCGACGTACTCGCTCATGACCCTCCAGGACCGCGGGAACCTGCTCGTCGGTCCCGGAGAGGAGGTCTACGAGGGGATGATCATCGGCGAGAACGCGCGTGCCGAGGACCTCGACGTCAATCCGACCAAGGAGAAGCACCTCACGAACATGCGCTCCTCCACGTCGGACGTGCTCGTGCGCCTCGATATCCACCGCAGGCTGACGCTGGACGAGGCGCTCGAGTTCGTGCGCGAGGACGAGCAGCTCGAGGTCACGCCCGGCGTGGTGCGATTGCGCAAGCAGCAACTGGCTAAGGTCGAGCGTCTGAAGGCGATTCGCACCGCACGCAAATGACCGCCAGCGCGTCGGTCGGGAATCCCTGGCGCGTCCCGGGCGCGCGCCGGAAGAGAGCCTGCGGGTGGCTGCGGCTGGTGACTTGGGAGCGCGCGTGCAGGGCCTGCGCGCTTTAGGCACGGTCTATAGGGTGGCGCGGATGAGCGACAAGACCAGGGCGCCACTGCGCGCCACACTCCTGCTCGCGGCGCTCGCGGCGGCGCCGCTGACGGCAGCCTCCCCGGCCGGCGCCGCAACCGTGATCCACTTCCAGCGCGAGAGCCTGACGGGGCTCGAAGCGCAGCTTGCCAAGCACGAAGTGCACGCGCTGTCCTTTCACCCGACCCCCGCGCCGGGACACGTGCACATCTCGCTGAACAACGGGCAGCACATGACCGTCGTGTATGCCGCACCCGACCAGGCGCGCCTGATCGCGCGCGCCCACGCCCTGGCGGTGCCCGTCGCCGTCGCGGTCGCTAAGTCAACGACGAGCAAGACCACCCACCACAAACTGCGCTACATCGCGGCAGGCCTCGTGATCGTCGTGATCGTCGTCGTCGCGGCGGTGCTGCTCGTCGACCGCCGGCGCAGGATCAACGAAGCCGACAGCGGCGCACCGGCTGCGTCCTCGTCGGACTCGGGCTAGTCGATCGGCCTAGGACCCAGAACGCGACCGGCCGGACCGCTGACTGCGATCCGGCCGGCTTGCCTGGCTGGCCTGCGAAAGCTCGCACAGGCCGATGCTTTGTTGAGCTAGGTGAGCGTTTTCGCCGTCGCGATACCGGCCTTGAGCACGATCTTCGGGATCGGCGCGAAGTCGAGCGCCGCGCCGAACGCCTGCCCTTCTTTCATCGCGTACAGCACAAACTTGCTGATTTCGCCCGGTGACGGGGTCGCCTTCGGGACGATCGCGTAGCTGAAGGTCGAGATCGGGTAGGCCTTCTTGTACTTCTTCGGCGGATCCACGATGTGCAGTTCGTTGTTCGCCGGAACCTTCTTAACGTATTCGGCGGCGTTCTCGATGTTGGCCAGGTTGGGGAACTCGTACTTGCCGGCGGCGTTCTGGATCTCGGCCGCAGGAATGCCGTGTTCGATCAGGTAGGCAGCCGACATGTACCCGATCGCGCCTGAGGTCCCGCTCACGACCGAAGATACGCCGGCGTTGCCTTTAGCTCCCGTGCCGACAGTGAAACTCACCCCTGTCGAGTAGCCCTTGGTCGAGAGCCATTCATGCGACACGTCGGAGAGGTAGTTGGTGAACGCGTACGTGTCGCCCGACCCGTCGCTGCGAAACACGGGCGTGATCGCCAGGTTGGGAAGGGTGACGCCGGGGTTGATCTTCTTCAGCGCCGCGTTGTCCCAGTTGGTGATCTGGCCGAGATAGATCTTGGCCAGGACCGGACCGGTGAGCCGAAGACGGCTGACGCCGGGAACGTTGTAACCGACGCCCGTCGCGGTCAGCGCCCATGGGATCATCAGGCAGCCGTTGCATTCACCGGCCTGAGCGGGCGTGAGCGGTGCGTCGGATGCCCCGAACGTCACCGTGCGCGCAGTGATGTCCTTGATGCCGGTCCCCGACCCGACGGCCGAGTAGGTGACCCCAATGCCAAACTTGGGTTCAAACCCTTCCTTCCATTTTTGGAGCAGCGGCGCGACCAGCGTCGAGCCGGCTCCGGTGATGTTAGCCGCGCCTGCGCTGGCCGTCGCCACCCCGCTGAGGGCGGTGGCGAGCAGCATCGCTGCGGTGAGACCTATCAACCTGGTGCGGATCAAGTGGCTTTCCTTTCAGACGTCGGTGGTCGCGTGCGCGCGGGTAGCATCGCGTACGACTGCCGGCGTAGAATCGCAGCGGCCCGTGATCTAGCTGTTGCGGACTTGTTACCGAGTTTTTAAGAACTTGTGAACGTCGGGTAGGGACGAGCGAGCGAATCGCCGTGCTCCCTACACTGCGGCGCGATGGCCATCGACGTCACGTCCGCGCGGCGCCTGGCGACCCGCATGAACGCCCCGAGCCGTGGGGCCAGGCGGGTCGACCGCGTGGGAGATGGGCTGCTCTACGGCGCCTGCGTGCTCGCGGCGCTGCTCAGCGTCGCGGTCATGGTCGAGGTTGTCTACCAGGTGGTAAGCGGCGCGAGCCTCGCGTTCTCGCACTTCGGGCTTGGCTTCGTGGGGCACACGACGTGGAACGAAGTGTTCAACCGTTTCGGCGCGGGAGTGTTTCTCTACGGTACGGCAGTAACGTCAGCGATGGCACTCCTGCTGGCGGTCCCGCTCGGCATCGCGATCGCGCTCTACCTGAGCATGATCGCCCCAGCGCCCGTGCGAGCGATCGTCGGCCCGATAGTCGAGATGCTGGCCGCGATCCCGAGCGTCGTCCTGGGCTTCTGGGGCCTGATCGTGCTGGCCCCCTTCGTGCGCGACCATCTCGAGCCGGCCCTGCACAGCGCGCTCGGCTTCATCCCGCTGTTCGGTGCAGCTCAGACGACCGGGCTGGGGCTGTTCACGGCAGGGCTGATCCTCTCGATCATGGTCCTGCCGATCGTCGCGGCGCTCAGCCGCGACCTCTTCCTGACGGTTCCACAGGAGCTCCAGGACGGCGCGGCCGCCCTCGGCGCCACGCGCTGGGAGGTCATGCGCGGCGTCGTGCTGCAATCCACGCGACCCGGTGTCGCGGCGGCCTGCTGCCTCGGCCTGGGTCGCGCTCTGGGAGAGGCGATCGCCGTCGCGCAGGTGGTCGGCGCCGGCCTCGAGATCCACGGCTCGCTGTTCCCTACGGGTAGCACGCTGGCAGCCCAGATCGCCACGAAGTTTCCGAGCGCGATCACCAAGCTTGACATCTCGTCGCTGTTCTACCTAGGCACGGTCCTGCTGGCAATCGGGCTGATCACGAACCTCATCGCCCAATGGATCGGGCGTCGCTTCAGCCTTCAGAGCGGCCTCCTAGCTGGGCGGGCATGATCAGATGACCGCGCTCCTCGATCCAACCGCCCCGTTGACGGCTACGGGCAACCTTCGCCGGCGCGAAGCGATCAGCCGCCTCGTCCGCGGCTGCACCACCGCGGCGACGCTGATCGCCGTCGCCGTCCTCGTGCTCGTCGTCTACGGGGTGTTCTCGCGGGGCGTCAGCGCCCTCAGCCTCGGCTTCCTGACCGAAGATCTGCCCGAACCGGGCCACGCCGGCGGCGGGATCGGTCCGGCGCTCCTGGGTACGGCAATGCTGGCGCTCGCCGCGACGCTGATCGCGATGCCGCTCGGGGTGCTGATCGCCCTCTATGCGAGCGAGTTCGCCGGAGCGCGCGTCGCGAACGCGATCCGGCTCGTGCTCGACCTCATGTACGGGCTGCCGACGATCATCATCGGGCTGTTCGTCTTCGGGCTCATGGTCAACCACCACCACCAGTCGGGCATCGCCGGTGCGGTCGGGCTGTCGATCGTGATGCTCCCGCTGATCGCGCGCTCGACCCAGGAGGTGCTCGCGCTCGTTCCGCACACGCTGCGCGAGGCCTCAGAGGCCCTCGGGATGAGCCGCTGGCGGACGGTGGGCGGCGTGGTGCTCCCCGCAGCCTCAGGGGGGATCGTGACGGGCACGATCCTCGCCGGCGCGCGCGCGGCGGGTGAGACGGCCCCGCTGCTGCTCGCGACGACGGTGTTCGCGAACGGCTACACGCTCGACTTCTTCGGCAAAGCGGTCCCGAACATCCCGATCATGATCTTCACGCTGTCCGAGGAAGCTAGCCCGATCGGCTTCACGCGCGCGTGGGGGGCGGCGTTCGTGCTGCTGGTATTCATCCTGCTGGCCAACATCGGTGCCAGGGCGCTGCTGGCCCGCAGCCGTGCGAAGATGGCGCGATGAGCCCGCCGCGTGTCAAGAGCCCCCCGCGAGCGAGCACGGATCCGCCCGACGATCCGTCAGCGGTTCTCAAGCGCATCAGGATCCACACGCCCGAGGCCCCGCCGCTCGCCGGCCCGGGCGCTCGCGACGATTCCGGCGGGCGCGCGGCGGCACGCGAGACGGTCTTCGACCTGCACGACGTGGCGATCTCCTACGGCTCCAACCGGGCGCTCGAGGACGTGCGGATGAAGATCTACCGCAACCTCATCACGGCGCTGATCGGGCCGTCGGGGTGCGGCAAGACGACGTTCCTGCGCAGCCTCAACCGGATGAACGACGCGGTGCCCGGCTTTCGCCTGGACGGACAGATCCTCTACCACGGACACGACCTCTACGGCGGCGGGGTCAACAGCGTCGAGGTGCGCCGGCGCATCGGGATGGTCTTTCAGAA
>DASPVR010000080.1:0-3995 GCA_035622255.1 Solirubrobacteraceae bacterium
CCGACCACCAGCGGGGTCAGCATGCGCGAGGTCGAATCGAGGGGGTCGACCGCGGGATAGATGCCCTTCTCGGAGATCGGCCGCGACAGCACCGTCGTGGCGTCGAGGTGGGCGAAGGACGTGGCCGGGGCCGGATCGGTCAGATCGTCGGCCGGCACGTAGATCGCCTGCACCGACGTCACCGAGCCCTCGCGCGTGGAGGTGATGCGCTCCTGCAGCTGGCCCATCTCGGTCTCCAGCGTCGGCTGGTAGCCCACCTGGGAGGGCATGCGCCCGAGCAGCGCCGAGACCTCCGAGCCGGCCTGCACGAAGCGGAAGATGTTGTCGATGAACAGCAGCACGTCCTGGCCCTGGTCGCGGAAGTACTCGGCCATCGTCAACCCCGAGAGCGCGACGCGCATGCGCGCCCCGGGCGGCTCGTTCATCTGCCCGAACACGAGCATCGTCTTGTCGAGCACGCCCGACTCCTTCATCTCCAGCCAGAGGTCGTTGCCCTTGCGTGAGCGCTCGCCCACACCGCAGAAGGCCGACAGCCCACCGTGCTCCTTGGCGAGGTTGTGGATGAGCTCCTGGATCAGCACCGTCTTGCCCACGCCCGCCCCGCCGAACAGCCCGACCTTCCCGCCCTTGGCGTACGGGGCGAGCAGGTCGATCACCTTGATCCCCGTCTCGAACATCTCGGTCGTCGGGGTGAGGTCCTCAACGCGCGGCGCCTCCTGGTGGATGCCGCGCCGCTCGACGCCCTCGGGCAGGTCCTCACCGAGGTCGATCGGTTCGCCAAGCAGATTGAAGATGCGCCCGAGCGTAACCTCGCCCACGGGCACAGAGATCGGCGCGCCCGTGTCGATCACCTCCACGCCGCGCGCGAGCCCGTCGGTCGTGTCCATCGCGACCGCCCGCACGCGGTCGTCGCCGAGGTGCTGCTGGACCTCGCACACGAGCACGTCGCCGCCGGCCTCGGAGCTGATCCCGGGCGCCTCCTCGTCGGCCGCGGCCTTCGGGCGCGCGACCGTGATCGCGTGGTTGATCTCGGGCAGTCGCTCGCTGAACACGGCCTCGATCACGACGCCCTGGATCTCCTCGATGCGCCCGACGTTGCGCGCGGCGGCATTGGCGTTCCCCGCAGCGTCGGCTTTGGTCTCTGTGGCGGTGCTGGCCTCCATTAGTGCTTCTCCTAGCTCAGTTCAGAAAACGGTCGGTTGAAAGATGTTGGTCAGTGCGTCGTTTGGGAGAGCGCCGGTTTGGGCGCGGCGCTGGGCAAGCCGGACAAGGGCGCAGGGAGCGTGAGGCGATACGCGCGCGAGCGACCGAGGACGCAGTCTGGCGCGTCACGCCAAACCCTCGGCGCCGGCGACGACCTCCATTATCTCCTGCGTGATCTCCGCCTGCCGCGCGCGGTTCATCTGCAGCGTGTACTCGGTGATGATTTCCCCGGCGCTCTCCGAGGCGCTGCGCATGGCCGTCATCTGCGCCCCGAAGAAGCCGGCGGTGGACTCCACGAGCGCGCGGTAGATCGAGACCTCGACGTAGTCGGGTACGAGCCGCCGCAGGATCTTCTCGGGCTCGGGCTCATAGTCGACGGGGCTGGGGCGCCCGCCTCGCTCGCCACCCCGTGCGTCCTCGGCCTCCCCCCTGTCCTCGCCCTCGCCGTCCTGCGAGTCGATGATCGCCTTGCTAAGCGGCAGCAGTGTTTCGCGCGTGACCGTCTGCGTGAGCGGCGACACGTAGCGGTTGTAGATCAGCTCGACGCGGTCGATGCGCTCCTGGACGTAGGCGGCGATCAGGTCGACGGCCACCGTGCGCGCGTCGGCGTAGGCGGGACGGTCGGCGAACCCCGTGTAGGCCCGCTCAAGCTCGTGCCCGCGGAAGCCCAGCGAGGACACGCCGCGGCGGCCGGTCGCATACCAGCTGGTCTGTACGCCCTGCTCGGACAGTTCGCCCGATAGGCGGATCCCGGCGCGGATGACCTGCGAGTTGAATCCGCCCGCGAGCCCGCGATCGCCGGTGATCAGCAAGAGCGCCACCGTACGCTCGGACTCGTGGGCGGCGAGCAGCGGCAGGCGTGACGCCTCGGCGCCGGCCGCGCGTGCGGCCTGGCTGGTCATGCGCCGCAGCGCCTTCGCATACGGGCGCAGCGCCTCGATGCGCTGCTCGGCTCGACGCAGGCGCGCGGCGGCAACCATCTCCATCGCGCGCGTGATCTTCTGGATGTTGCGCACCGATGCGATCTTGTTCTTGACGTCGCGCTGCGTTGGCATGGCGATCTCCGCGGCGAGCTCTACGCCGCGCGGGACTCCTCGCGCTCGAGCTCCTCGCCCTCCTCGTCGAGGTCGTAGCCGAAGTCCTCGGCGAACGCCCCGATCGCGTCTTTGACGGCCTGCTGCACCTGGTCGGACCAGTCCCCGCCGGCGATCTTCTCGCGCAGATCGCCGTGCTGTGCGTGCATCCGTTCTGTCAGCTCGAGCAGGAACTCGGGCACGCGCTCGACGTGCAGGCGGTCGAGGAAGCCGTTCGTGGCGGCGTAGATCTGGACCGTCTGGTCCTCCACCGCCAGCGGTGCACGCTCGTGCTGGTTGAGCGTCATGACCAGCCGCTCGCCGCGCGCGAGCGTGCGCTGCGTGTCGGCGTCGAGATCGGAGCCGAACTGCGCGAACGCCTCCAGGTCGCGGTACTGCGACAGCTCGAGCTTGATCCGCCCGGCGACTTTTTTCATCGGCCCGATCTGGGCGTTGCCGCCGACGCGCGAGACCGAGATGCCGACGTTGATCGCCGGGCGTACGCCCGAGTTGAACAGTTTCGACTCCAGGAAGATCTGCCCGTCGGTGATCGAGATCACGTTCGTCGGGATGTAGGCCGACACGTCGCCGGCCTGGGTCTCGATGATCGGCAGCGCCGTGAGCGAGCCGCCGCCGAGCTCGTCGTTGAGCTTGACCGCCCGCTCGAGCAGCCGCGAATGCAAATAGAAGACGTCGCCCGGGTAGGCCTCGCGCCCGGGGGGGCGGCGCAGCAGCAGGGACATCTGCCGGTATGCGTAGGCGTGCTTGGTCAGGTCGTCGTACACGCACAGCGCGGCGCGCCCGCTGTAAAGGAAGTGCTCTCCCATCGCGCAGCCGGCATACGGCGCCATGAACTTGATCGGCGCCGCCTCATCGGCCGGCGCCGCCACGATGATCGTGCTGTCGAGTGCGCCGTGCTCGTCGAGCGTCTGGGCAAGCGCCACGACCGTCGACATGCGCTGGCCGATCGCCACGTACACCGACACAACGCCCGTGTCCTTGTTGTTGATGATCGTGTCGATCGCGATCGCCGTCTTGCCTGTCTGGCGGTCGCCGATGATCAGCTCGCGCTGGCCGCGCCCGATCGGGATCATCGCGTCGATCGCCTTCAGCCCGGTCTGCATTGGTTCCTTGACCGGCTGGCGCTGGACGACGCCCGGCGCCTTGAACTCGGCGGGGCGCGTCTCTGTCGCGTCGATCGCCCCCCTGCCGTCGAGCGGGCGCCCGAGCGGATCGACGATCCGCCCCAGCAGCGCCTCGCCGACGGGGATCTCGAGCAGCTCGTCGGTGCGCTTGACCGTGTCGCCCTCGGAGATCTTCTCCCACTCGCCGAACAGCACGGCGCCGACGTTGTCTGACTCGAGGTTGAGCGCCAGCCCCGTGACGCCGTGTGGCAGCTCGAGCATCTCGAACGACATGCAGTTCTCCAGGCCGTGCAGGCGTGCGATGCCGTCGGCCACCGACAGGACCGTGCCCACCTCGGTGAGCTCGGCCCGGCCGGCATCGAGCCCCTCGATGCGGCTCTTGAGGATGCTCGTGATCTCGTCGGGGTTGATCTCCATGATGGCTAAGAGGCTCCTTGGGCAACGTGCCTGCGCAGCTGCTCCAGTCGGTTTCTGATTGAGGCGTCGAGGATCGAGTTGCCCACCCTCACGACGATGCCGCCGAGGATGTCGGGGTCAACGCGCGTGGCGAGCGACACCCGGCGCCCGGCGCGCT
>DASPVR010000081.1:0-2171 GCA_035622255.1 Solirubrobacteraceae bacterium
ATCACACGAGCGCGCCCGGAGGGATTCGAACCCCCGACCTTCGGTTCCGTAGACCGACGCTCTATCCAGCTGAGCTACGGGCGCAGAGCGGCCAAGGCTAGCGCAGCTCGGCCGACGTCTTGCCGAGCAGCTGGCGCGCGATGATCAAGAGCTGGATCTGCTGAGTGCCCTCGAACAGGTCAAGGATCTTCGCGTCGCGCGCCCACTTCTCCAGTAGCAGCTCCTGCCCGTAGCCGAGCGGGCCGCACAGGCGCACGCAGCGCATCGCCACATCGACGCACGTGCGTCCCGCCTTGGCCTTCGCCATCGATGCCTGCAGCGAGTTGGGCTTGCCATTGTCGGCCATCCACGCCGCCTGCAGCGTTAGCAGCCGCGCGGCTTCAAAGTCCGCCTGCATCGAAAGCAGCTCCGCCGCCGTCGCGCTCTGGGTCGCCGGCGCAGCCTCGTGGTCAACCTCCACCCCCGCCTCGCCCAGCACCCGCTCGGTCTCCTCCAGGCAGGCCCGGGTCAGCCCGACCGCCATCGCCGCGACGAGCGGGCGCGTGTTGTCGAAGGTCTGCATCACGCCCGCAAAGCCGCGCTTGACGTCGACCTCGGGAGAGCCGAGCAGGTTCTCCTTGGGCACCCGGCAGTCGACGAGGCGAAAGTCGGCCGTGTCCGATGCGCGGATCCCGAGCTTGTGCTCCAGGCGCTCCAGGTGCAGGCCGGGGTTGTCGCGCTCGACGACGAACGACTTGATCGCGGCGCGCCCGAGCGAGCGGTCGAGCGTCGCCCACACGACGATCAGGTCGGCGCGATCGCCTGACGTGACGAAGATCTTCTCACCGTTGAGCACATAGTCCCCGGTCTCCTCGTCGAGCACCGCGGTCGTGCGGATGGCCGCGGAATCGGAGCCCGCCTCGGGCTCGGTGATCGCCATCGCCGCCCACATGCCCGCAAAGCGCTGACGCTGCTCCTCGTTTGCCACCGACGCGATCGCGCTGTTGCCAAGGCCCTGGCGGGGCATCGACAGCAGCAGCCCGACGTCCCCCCAGCACAGCTCGATGATCCCCAGCACCGTCGACATGTTCGAGCCGTTGCGCACTCGGCCCTCGTCCCCGTTGCCGCGCCGCACCCCGGCCGCGCCCGAGCCCCCGGATCGGCCGGCGTCGTTTGCCCCGTCGATCATCGCCGCGAGCATGTCGAGCTCCTTCGGGTAGGTGTGCTCGGCGGCGTCGTACTTGCGCGAGATCGGGCGGAACACCTCGCGCGCGATCTGGTGGGCCTGGCCGACGAGCGGAGCGAACTTGCGCGGGATCTCCAGGTTGATCATCCTCTTGGCTCCTCGCGGCCGGCGCGCTCACACCAGCAGGGCGCCCTCGAACACGCCCACCGCCTGCAGGTCGCGATACCAGCGCTCCACGGGATGCTCGGTCACATAGCCGTGACCGCCGAGCAGCTGCACGCCTTCTGAGCCGATGCGGGTCCCCTTCTCGATGCACAGCGAGCGCGCGAGCGCGACCTCGCGCGCGAAGTCCTTGCCCGCGTCGGCGCGCGCGGCGGCGCGAAGCGTCAGAAGGCGCACGCCCTCCAGCTCGACGGCCATGTCGGCCACCGCGAAGGCGACCGCCTGACGGTGGCTGATCGGTTCGCCGAACGCCTGACGCTCGTTGACGTAGGGGATCACGTAGTCGAGGACCGCCCGAGCCGTGCCGAGCGCAAGCGCACACCAGGCAAGCCGGGCCCTGCGCACGCACTCGCGATAGACGTCGGGATCGCCGCCGCCCAGCAGCGCCGTGGCAGGCACGCGAACATCCTCGAGCCGCAGCTCGCCGGTGCCCGCCGCCCGCACCCCCATACCGGGGGCGGTCTTGGCCAGCACGCCCGCGCTCGCGGCCTCGACGATGAACAGCGCAGGTCCGGCGTCGGCGATGGTCGCGGCGACGAGCAGCAGGCTCGCTTCGACAGCACGCGGCACGAGCACCTTGGCACCAGCGAGCACGTAGTCGCCGCCATCGCGCCGAGCGGTCGTGCGCAAGCGGTGCGGGTCGAACAGCGCCAGGCGCTCCTGCAGCGCGATCGCGGCCGCCGGGGCCTCGTCGCCGACGAGCGCCGGCAGGTAGGTCGCCTGCTGCTCGTCGTCGCCCCACAGGCCGAGCGCGCTCGCAACCGACGCCGGCGCGAGCGCCGCC
>DASPVR010000082.1:0-4851 GCA_035622255.1 Solirubrobacteraceae bacterium
CGAGTCGCAGCGACGCCCGCACGACGATCTCACCGGCGGTCAGGCGCGAGCTGCGGTAGGCCAGGCCGAGCTCGGCCGGCGCGCGTCGCGCGACCTGCACCTCGGATGCGGTAGGCCCGGCGCCGGCCCCGGGCCCGGCGCCCGCCCGCTCCGCCGGGTCCCCGGCCACCGAGGGAACCGTGACGTCGACCCACTCGAGCACCCGCTCCAGCTCGCCGCCATAGGCGTTCGCGTTCATCCGCACCGCACCGCCGACGGTGCCCGGGATGTTGACCCCGAACTCGATGCCCGACAGCCCGGCCCGCGCGGCGCGCGTCGCCAGCGCCGGCAGGCGCGCGCCTGCGCCGCACACGATCCGCGGCGGTTGCACGTCGATGCGCGCGAGCTCGCCGTCGAGCTTTAGCACGAGGCCGCGCACCCCCTCGTCGGCGACGAGCAGGTTCGAGCCCGAGCCGACGACCGACACGGCGAGCCGTGCGCCGAGCGCCCAGGCGAGCAGCCCCCGCAGGCGCTCCTCGCTGCCGGCCCGCGCGAACCACTCGGCGCGGCCCCCGGTCCTCACCGTCGTCAGGCGGGCGAGCGGGAAGTCGCGCTCGACACCATCGGGCACCGCCGGCGCGCTCATTCGCCGCTCCCCCGCTCCGCGAGCGCGCGCGCGAGCACGTCGACGTCGCCGGCCCCCATCACCACGCAAACGTCGCCTGCGGTCAGCAGCGTCCTCAGCTCGCGCTCCGCGTCGGCCAGCGTCGGAAGCCAGAAGACCGGGCGCCCGTGGGCGGCGTCCGCGGCCGCCGCCGCCACGAGCAGGCCGCTCACGCCGGGATGGTCGGCGGCGTGCTCGCGTGCCGCGTAGACGTCTGTGACGACGATCACATCGGCCGCCGCCAGCGCAGCTCCGAGCTCGCGTGCGAGCAGGCCGGTGCGCGAGTATAGGTGCGGCTGGAACACCGCCACGAGCCGCTCACGGCCGAGCGTGCGCGCGGCCGCGAGCGTGGCCGCCACCTCGCTGGGATGATGGGCGTAGTCGTCATACACGAGCGCCCCGCGGGGGGTGCGCCCGACGAGCTCAAAGCGCCTCCCGGCACCGTGAAAGCCGGCCAGCGCGCCGGCCGCCCGCGCGACCTCGGCGCCCGCGAGGCGGGCGCCCTCGAGCGCGGCGACGGCGTTGAGCGCGTTGTGCACGCCGAGCACGGCCAGCGCCACGTCCTGCCCGCGCCAGCGAAAGCCCACGCCGCCGGGCCCCACCAGCGCGCCAGGTGCATCGAAGCTGACGAGCTCACGCGACGGCGCGTCGCCGACCAGCGCGAGCAGCTCGGGGCGGTTCCAGATCACGACCGCCTCGCGCGCGAGCGCGAGGAAGGCGCCAAACGCCTCGCGCAGCTGGGCCAACGACGCAAAGGTGGCATGGTGGTCGAGCTCGACGTTGGTGAGCAGCGCGATCGCCACGCTCAGGCTGAGCATCGAGCGATCGGACTCGTCGGCCTCGATGACGAGCCACTCGCCCGCGCTCCAGCGCGCATTGGGCAGATCGCCGCCGGGCGGGGCCCCGATCAGCCAGCCTGGCTCGATCCCCGCTCCGCGCAGGGCGTGCACGAGCATCGAGGCCGTCGTCGTCTTGCCGTGCGTGCCGGCGACCGCGATCGTGCGCCGCAGGGCGCTCAGCTCGGCCAGCAGCTCGGCGCGCGGGCGCTCGCGCAGGCCGCGCTCGCGCGCCACCCGGCGCTCGATGTTCTCGGCCGGGACGGCCGACGAGTACACCAGCTCCACGTCCCCGCCGACGGGGACGTTGCCCGGCGCGTGGCCGACGACCGCCTCCACGACCCGGTCTTCGGCGAGCCGGCGCAAGTAGGGGGTCGAGGCGGCGTCCGAGCCGCTGACGGCGGCGCCGAGGGCAGCGGCGGCGCGGGCATATGCGCTCATGCCGGCGCCGCCGACGCCCACGAAGTGCAGTCTCCGGCCCTCCCACGGTCGCTCGGCGGCGCTCATGGGCCGGCTGCTCGCATCAGCTCGCGCGCGACCTCTCCGGCGGCATCGGGCCGCGCGAGCGCGCCCGACGCGGTCGCCATCGCCGCCATCCGCGCGCCGTCGGCGAGCAGCGACGCAACCTCACGCGCCAGGCGGGCCCCGCTGAGATCGGCGTCGGCGAGCGTGATCGCGGCGCCCGCGCCGGCCATCCAGCGCGCGTTGGCGCTCTGGTGGTCGCCGGCGGCATGCGGGTAGGGCACGAGGATCGCCGGCAGGCCGTGCGCCGCGATCTCGAACACCGACCCGCCGGCGCGCGCGACGGCGAGGTCGGCGGCAGCGAGAGCGTCGGCGAAGTCCTCGATGTCCAGCTGCGCGCGCAGGTCATAGCCGGAGCGCAGCGGGCGGGCGCGCAGCTGCTCGTAGTCGCGCTCGCCGCAGATGTGCAGCACGTGGAACGAGGCTCCGACAAACGCCTCCAGCGCCGCCAGGTTTAGAGAGCGCGCGCCCTGGGAGCCGCCGAACACGAGCACGCACGTGTCCTGCTCGGCGATCCCGAAGCGGGCACGCGCGCCGGCGCGATCGCGTGCGCCCGCCGTGACCGGGCGGCCGGTGACGTGGTACCGGGCGCCGTTCCGTCCCGCGAGCGGGAAGGCCAGGCACACACGACGGGCAAACGGCGCGAGCAGGCGGTTCGTCAGCCCCAGGCGGCTGTCGGCCTCGGTGAGCACGAGCGGCAGGCGCAGGCTGAGCGCTGCCAGCCCCACCGGCCCGGCGACGTAGCCGCCGCCGCCCATGATCGCGTCGGGCGCAAGCCGCCGCAGCAGCGCTCGCGCCCGCGGCACCGCCGCTGCCGCTAGCGCCAGCGCCGCCACCGCCGCCAGCGGGTCCGAGCGGCTCAGGCCGCGGACCGCGATGCGGTGCAGCTGAAAGCCCGCCGCCGGCACGAGCCCGGCCTCGGCGCGCCCGCCGCCGATGAATACGACCTCGGCGCCCTCAGCCCGCAGCGCGTGCGCCACCGCGAGCGCCGGCACCACGTGCCCGGCGGTTCCCCCGGCCGCGATCACGATCCTCTTTGGCGCTGCGATCACCATCCCATCGTGCCTGCTGGAGCCTGCGCGCGTCGCTCGAGCGAGCCGTTCGTCGTGCAGTGACAGCGCGCACGTGCACGCTCGCGCCGCCCGCTACGTTGAGCAGCAGGCCCATCGCAGCGAGCATCACGACCATGCTGCTCGAGCCGTATGACACGAACGGGAGCGGCACGCCCGTGAGCGGCGCCAGGCCGAGCACAGCGAACACGTTCAGCACGGCCTGCGAGACGATCAGCGAGGTCAGCCCGACGGCGATCAGGGCGCTGTGCAGGCTGCGTGCCGCCCGCGCCACGCGCAGCCCCGCATAGGCAATCAGACCGTAGAGGAACAGCAGCGCGCACACACCGACCGCCCCTAGCTCCTCCCCGATCACCGCGAGGATGAAGTCGGTCGGCGCCTCGGGGAGGTAGAAGATCTTCTGCACCGACTGACCTGGGCCGACGCCGAACAACCCGCCCGAGCCGATCGCGATCTGCCCCTGCACCGCCTGAAAGCCGCTGCCCGAGGCGTGCGCCCAGGGGTCGAGGAACGACGTCAGCCGCGCGCGTGCGTACGGTTTCACGAGCACGTACAGGAAGACCAGCGAGAGCGCGGCCGCGGCGACGAGCGCGAGCCTGCCCAGGGGCATCCCCGCGGCGACGAGCATCGCCGCGGCGGTGAACGCGATCACCATCGCCGTGCCCACATCCGGCTGGCTGGCGACGAGCGTGCACGAGCCGCCGATCACCAACAGCAGCGGGCGCGTGAGCGCGCGCAGATCGTGGACCCGCTGCGGCCGCCTGGCGAGCAGCGTCGCGCTGTAGAGCACGAGCGCCAGCTTGAGCAGCTCCGACGGCTCGAACTGGAGCGAGCCGGGCCCGAGCCAGCGTCGGGCACCGTTGACGCTGACCCCGACGTGCGGGACGCGCACCGCCAGCACGAGCGCCAGCGAGCCGACGAGCAGCGGCGCGAGCACACGCTGGGCTTTGGCGACGCCGTCGCGTGCGAGCACGTGCATCACGACCAGGCCGATCGCGCCGTAGATGAGGAACTTGACCAGGTAGCCGCTGCCGTTGCCCTGTCCCTGGAGCAGCGACGTCGCCGACGAGGCGCTGTAGACCATCACGGCGCCGAACGCCAGCAGGCACAGTGTCGCCGTGAGCAGCATGCGCTGCTCGAGCGTCTGCTCGGAGGCGCGCGCGCGTGGTTGCCCGCGGCCCGCCGCGGCGCGGCGGCCCGGCGCGCTCCGCGCGCCCGTGGCCTTTGCGGGGCGCTCGCGCCGTGCCGCTGCCGCTGGCATCGCCTCCCACTTCGACATCGCCGCGGGGAAGCCTTCCGGGCATGAGGGACCCCGCCGCCGCCGTCCCGGCTCGCCGCCCGCGGCTACGCGACATCTGCCACGAGCTCGCGGAAGCGCGCCCCCCGCTCCTCGTAGTCGCCGAACTGGTCGAAGCTCGCGCAGGCCGGCGACAGCAGCACGACCTCGCCCGGGCGCGCGGCGCCGGCGGCGTCGCGCACGGCTCGCTCGAGGTCCCCGCTGTCGCGCACGGGCACGCCCGATCGCTGCAGGGCCCGCGCGATCAGCGGCGCGTCCTCGCCGATCAAATACGCCGCACGGCAGCCGCTCGCGACCGGTGCGCACAGGGGGGCGAAATCCTGGCCCTTGGCCTGCCCGCCGAGGATCAGGTGCACGCCGGGGCTGTCGGCGAAGGCGGCGAGCGCCACGCGTGTGCTGGCGACGTTCGTCGCCTTGGAGTCGTTCACGTAGAGCACGCCCTGCGGGCTGGCCACCTCCTCCAGGCGGTGCGCGACGCCGGCG
>DASPVR010000083.1:0-4387 GCA_035622255.1 Solirubrobacteraceae bacterium
AGCTCCTCGACGAGCGCGGCGCACGCGCGCGCCTCCTCGATCGGGTTGAGGTCCTCGCGCGCCATGTTCTCGATCAGCGCGAGCTCGAGCGCATCGGCGTCCTCGCGCGGGCGCACGAGCGCCGTGACCGACTCCAGGCCCGCTAGCCGGGCGGCGCGCCAGCGGCGCTCGCCCGCCACCAGCTCGTAGCGGCCGCCGGGGCGCGGGCGCACGAGCACGGGCTGGAGCATGCCCCGCTCGCCCAGCGACCCGGCGAGGGCGGCCAGCGCCTGCTCGTCAAAGCGCCTGCGCGGCTGGCGAGGATTGGGTGAGATCAGCTCGATCGGCAGCTCGCGCAGCTGCTGCTCGGGCGCGTCCCCGGCCCCGCCCGAGACCGCCAGGATCGCCTCCAGCCCGCGGCCGATGCCACGCCGCGCGGCGCTCATCGCGCGGCCAGCTCCGCTGCCAGCTGGAAGTAGGCCTCGGCGCCGGCGCTGTGGGGATCGTGGTGGGTCACGGGCAGACCGTAGCTGGGCGCCTCGCCGACGCGCACATTGCGCGGGATCACCGTGTCGAACACGAGCTCGGGGAAGTGCTCCCTGACCTCGCGCTCCACGTCCTGCCCCAGGCGCGTGCGCCCGTCGTGCATCGTCAGCAGCATACCCACGACCGTCAGGCGCGGGTTCAGCTCGCGCTGCACGAGCGCGAGCGTGTCGAGCAGCCCGGCCAGACCCTCCAGCGCGAAGTACTCCGTCTGCACCGGCACGATCACGCCCTCGGCCGCTACCAGCGCGCTCACCGTCAGGGGCCCCAGCGACGGCGGGCAATCGAGCAGGATGTACTCATAGCGATCGCGCAGAGGCGCCAGGCGCTCGCGCAACATCTGCTCGAAGCCCTCGATCCGCGGCAGCTCGACGTTCGCACCGGCCAGCCCTGCACCCGCCGGCAGCAGATCGAGGCGGGCCACGCCCGTGGCGGTGAGCGCGTCCGCCGCTTGCGCCTCGCCGGCGAGCACCTCGTAGAGCCCCGGCGCGTGGGTGCGAGGCGTGCCCAGGCCCACGGTCGCGTTGGACTGCGGGTCGGCGTCGACGAGCAGCGTGTCGTATCCGGCCTCGGCGATGCACGCACCCACGTTCAAGGCCGTCGTGGTCTTGCCCACGCCGCCCTTCTGGTTGGCGATCGCGTAGACCTTGGCCACAATGGCGCAAGCTAGCGGCGTCGGCGGTCAGACCCCGGCTGCATGTGACCGGGCATCCCCGCTTAGCTCAGCCGTGGCGGCTACGCCCCAGCCCGCGCGACCCGGCCCTCACCCTCCCCTCCGGCGGGCGCCGTCGAGTGGACGCTTCAGCGCGGCGCCGGGACGCCGCGGGAAGCGAGGCGGGGTGTGGCCCACCTTCACGTAAAGGTGGAGATGGCGGTCGCGCGCCCCGGCGAACGGCTCGACCGCCCTGATCTCCGCACGCTCCAGTCCGAGCTGCGCCGCGGCCTCGCGGGCAGCGCGCTCCTCGTCTGGCAGGCGCCGGCCGCGCCAATCCAGAAGAGCTCCACCTTCGCGCAGTAGCGGCGCGGCGTACTCGAGCACCACCGGCTGCGGCGCGAGCGCCCGGGCCAGGACGAGGTCCTGGCGCCCGGCGCCCTCATCCCATTCCTCCACGCGCGTGCAAACCGCCCGGGCGTTGGTGATGCCCGCCCGCGTCCGCGCCCGTTCGATGAACTGACACTTGCGGCGCTGGCTGTCGAGCAGGCTGACGCGTGCCTCGGGCAGCGCGACCGCGAGCACGAGGCCCG
This sequence comes from Solirubrobacteraceae bacterium, assembly GCA_035622255.1. Classification (GTDB taxonomy): domain Bacteria; phylum Actinomycetota; class Thermoleophilia; order Solirubrobacterales; family Solirubrobacteraceae; genus Palsa-744. The sequence goes on from DASPVR010000083.1 coordinate 1,768, forward strand.
GAAAGCCGGCGCCGGACCCGACGTCCGCGATCATTCGCGCCTCGCGCACCGGTTCCAGCTCGAGCGCGACGAGCGAATCGGCGAGATGCACGTCAGCCGCCTCGCCGGCCGCCCGCACGGCGGTGGGAGCGTGCTCGTCGATCTCGAGCAGCTCCAGAAGGCAAGCTAGCTGAGCGAGCTGAGACGCGTCCAACCCACCGGCGAACCCCTTGAGCGTCGCGAGCAGAGCGTCATCGGTCATAACGCGCGAAGAAGTCGGCATACTTGTGACGCATCTCACGTATTCTCGCCGCAACGTGGGAATCGACTTCGTCGGTCACCACCGCTTCGACGACCGGCAGCACATCCTCCGCGAGCGCCGCTCCGCGCGCCATCCATTGGTAGTAGCGACGCCCGTCATGGTTGTAAGGACCGTATAGGCGGGCTCGCGGAAAACGCTGCTGCAGCCAACGAAACAGCACCTCGTGGCGCACATGCATCCGCAGCGTGATCTGTGGTTGCTTGCCGTCGCCGCCGAAATGCCCCTCGCCGAGGAGCACGCCGGCGATGACCCCTCGCTCAACGTCGGTGAGCGGCGGGTAACTGCCTGTGTCGTCTCCAGGGTGTTTCACCGTGAAGAAAAACATGAAACACCACCGAGCGGCGTGGTCGCCTGGCCCAGTCAGCGGCGCAGCGGCGAGACGATCAGGTAGCGCCCGGGCTCTTCGCCCTCGCTGTGCGTCTCGACGCCCCCGTGGTCGCGGAGGTGCTCATGCACGATCCGCCGCTCGGACGCGGGCATGGGGGCGAGCTCGACGGCGCGACCGGAGCGCAGCGCCTGCTCGGCGGCGCCATCCGCCTCGGCCTGGAGGACCTCTGCACGCCGCTGGCGGTACCCGTCGGCGTCGATCGACACGCGCATCGAGGACGGCCCCTCGGGAAAAACGATCCGCTGAGCGAGGTGCTGGACCGCGTCGATCGTCTGGCCGCGCCTGCCGATGAACAGCCCGACGTCGTCGCCGACCACGCGTGCGCTGAGGACGCTCTCGCGCTCCTCGACCTCGATCTGCGCGTCGAGGCCGAGCCCATCGACGATCTCCTCGAGCAGCTCCTCCAGCATCTCGGCCGGCTCGATCTCGTCCTCATCGAGCGCGAGGTCATCGACCAGATCGTCGCTCATCGCCTTCTCCCGGATCTTTTCTTCTTCTTGCGCGGTGGGCGCGGGGGCGTGCTCGGCGTCCCGCCGCCGCTGCCGACCCCCGCCAGCGCCGGCTGGGGAGAGGGTTTGCCGCGCGGAGCATCGGGCTTGCCGTTGGGAGAGGGCCCCGTACCGGGGCCACCCCGGGCGCCGCCCCCGGGCGCGGCCGGCGCGGCGCCCATGTGGCGCCTTATCAGCAGCTGCTGTCCGATCGTCCACGTGTTGGACGTGATCCAGTAGACGAGCAGCCCGGCCGGGTAGCGGTAGAGGATCGCGACGAACACGAGCGGCAGCAGCAGCACCAGGCGGCGCTGGTTGGGGTCCGCCGTGGCGGTGGCGACGAGCGTGGAGGCGACCTGGGACCCGACGTACATGAGGATCAAGACGATCAGCACGATGCCGGTCGCCTTCGCCGTGATGTCGGGGATGAAGAGGAATTTCGCCGAGCCGGGGGCGACCTGGTTGCAGCCTGTCGCCGCCAGCTCCTTGGCTGGGATCGGCTGGCCGGGCGGCACGTGGAAGTACCTGTGCAGCGCCGGGCCGCAGATGTCGAGCTTCAGATCGGTGCGCAGCATGTAGAACAGCGAGATGAACACCGGCAGCTGCAGCAGCAGCGGTAGGCAGGAGGCGAACGGGTTGACCCCGTGCTCCTGGTAGAGCTTCATCATCTCCTGCTGCTGACGCTGTTTGTCGTCCTTGTACTTCTCTTTGAGCGCCTGCAGCTGGGGGGCGATGCGCTGCATCTCCTGCATCGACTTCAGCTGGCGGTATGTCAGCGGCACCATCACCGCGCGCACGATCACCGTCAGGCCGACGATCGCCAGGCCCCAGCTGCCGCCCACCACGTGGGCGTGGAGGAACACCATGATCGATTCGAACAGGCTGATCAGCGGCGAGAACGCCTGCTCGATCACGTTGGCGAGGACTGGCATGCGCGGCTGTGGCTGTCGGCGATCTTGGTGGGGTGTTCTGTGTCGGTCTGCCGGCGCTGCTTGACCCGCGGCGGGCCGCGCCGTCGGCTAGGCGCCCGCCCGAGGCCCGCGGGACGCGCCCCCGAACACTCGCTGCGCGTGCACCGGGTCGTATCCGCCGGGGCTGAACGGATTGCACCTGAGCAGGCGCCACGTCGCGAGCACCAAGCCCCTAAGTATGCCGTACTGCTGGATGGCTTCCATCGCATAGCGCGAGCACGTCGGCTCGTACTTGCAGCGGCGCGGGATCGCCGGCGAGATCAGCCGTTGGTAGGCGACGACCGGTGCGAGCGCAAGCGCGCGGGCGACCCGACGCGCGCGCGCGCCCAGCGCTGCGCCCTCGAGACGCGGCTCCGCGCGGACGCTCACGAGCCGGCCTCCTCGCCCGCGCGCTCGGGCTGCAGGCCTGACCTGGCGATCAGCTCGTCCAGCGCGCTGCCGATTCCCCGCAGGCCCTCGCGCGAGGCCAGCT
>DASPVR010000084.1:0-2804 GCA_035622255.1 Solirubrobacteraceae bacterium
TGTGCCGGCGCGCGCTGCTCATGTTCGCCGTGTGTGCTGCCGAGGCTGCGACGTTCCTAGCGGGTGAGGCCGAGGTTGAGCACCCCGACCGGGATACCCTCGCGCGGCGGATCGAGCAGGCGCGGGCAACGCTCGAAGATGCTATGCGCGAGGACGAGCCGGGCAGCGAGCCAATCAGCCACGAGTGCTGAGGGGCCCATCGCCGGGGCGGCGCCTCCCCTTCTCGGGGTGGGTGACGATGCGATTCGACTGCCGTTACGCTCCTCTATCCATGGCAGACGATCCTCCAGAGCCACCCTGCTTTAGCCCCGAGGGCCATCAGTGGTGCTCACCCGCCGATCTCGGTTTCCGCGAGCCCAGGCCCGTGAGGCACGGAGGCACGTTGGTCGTCACCTACCTCTGCAGGCGGGACTGCGGCAAGCAGCGCATCGTCGAGACGAACGAGAGTGGGGCGCGTAACGTCTATTACCGGGAGTCCGACTCCTTCCTCCCTTGAGCAGCGGGGGGTCGCCGTACCGGCATCTAGCCTTGCGACATGGACGACGCCGAGCTTGCGGCCCTCTGGCGCCGACACTTCGACGTGCTCGACCAGTTGGTTTACGGGTTCCTTGAGGGCCTCGACCGTGCGTCGCTAAGCGAGCAGCGGCGGGCGGAGACGCGGGGCGACGAGAAGGGGGTGGTCAGCGTGGACCAGCTGCGGGCCAGGCGTTACAAGCTCGCGACCGTCCTCTACTACGGCGCCGACACGCCCGAGGGCTTCGCTGTGAGCGATCCGCTCGACAAGCGCTATGTCGGGCAGCGTGAGTCGCGCCTGCTGAGAGACCGGCGCGAGCTGGACGGCCAGCTCTGATCGCCCGTCGTTCCGTCCCCGCACGTCGGTACGGTATCCGGTACAATGCAGGGCGACAACGACAAGCGCCCCCGCACCGCACGAACGGCCGGGGGCAGGACACGGGAGGTAAGTCCCATGCCAAGACGGAAGGGTAACCGCGCACCCGAGCGCGGACACCGCGTAGCACAGGCCCGTAGGCGCGCAGGGCTCAGTCAGCAGGCGCTCGCAGAGAAGATCGGCGCCGGGCGCCAGAGCATCGCGCGCATAGAGGCCGGCGCGCAGAGCCCGAGCGTGGAGCTGGCGCTCGCGATCGCAGCCGCGGTCGGCGAGCCGGTCGAGTCGCTGTTCGGAGGTGGTCGCTGATGGCTGCCACGACTGGCATACGCCAACGCCACGGCAACGGCTGCAAGCGTCCGGCCAGCGGATGCAGGTGTCCGTGGCAGGCGGAGGTCTACAGCGCCCGCGACAAGAAAAAGATTCGCAAGCTGTTCGCCACGAAGGCAGCGGCGAAGGGATGGCGCGATGACGCGAGCGGCCAGGTGCGCCGCAAAGAGCTGCGCGCGCCCGTGTCCACGACGCTGCAGCAGGCCGCCGAGGTTTGGTTCGATGGTGCCCGCTCGGGCGTCGTCCGCAACCGCTCAGGCGACGCCTACAAGCCCTCTGCGATCCGCGGATACGAACAAGGCTGGCGGCTGAGGATCAAGGACGAGCTGGGCGCCAAGCGGCTCTGCGACATCACCAGGACCGACCTCCAAGACCTCGTGGACCGGCTGGTCGCCGATGGGCTGAAACCCTCGACGGTCGTCGTGACCCTGCTCCCGTTGCGGGCGGTCTACAAGCGCGCGATGGCGCGCCCCGAGAGCGGCATCACGATCAATCCGACCACCGGCCTGCAGATGCCGGCCGTCCGAGGTGGGCGCGACCGAATCGCTGACCCCGAGGAAGCCTCCAAGCTGCTCGACGCGCTCGACAGCAAGGACCGGGCGCTGTGGGCGACGGCGATGTATGCCGGCCTGCGCCGTGGCGAGCTGATGGCACTCCGCGTCTGCGACGTCGACCTGGCGGCCGGGGTGATCCGCGTCTCCCGCGGCTGGGACTACAAGGAGGGCGTGATCGCTACCAAGAGCGGCCGCGACCGCAAGGTCCCGATCGCGGGCGTGCTGCGCGACCACCTGGACGAGCACCTGCTCGGGCTGGCGTGGCGCGAGAAGCCCGACGCGCTCGTGTTCGGCAGCACGCCGGCGTCGCCCTTCACCGGGACGCCAACGACGAAGCGGGCCAAGCGAGCGTGGAAGGCTGAGAACGAGCGTCGCATCAAGCGGGCGCGAGACGCGCAGGAGAAGCAAGTCGTGCTGCTGAAGCCGATCACGCTGCACGAGTGCAGGCACACGTTCGCCTCGCTGATGATCGCGGCCGGCGTGAATGCGAAGGCGCTCTCGGCGTATATGGGCCACGCGAACATCAGCATCACTCTGGACCGCTACGGCCACCTGATGCCGGGCAACGAGGACGAGGCCGCGGGGCTGCTCGACGCCTACCTGGCGCGGGCCGACACGACGGGCCGTCTTGCCCAGCTCGATCTCAAGACTGGCACGAAAACTGGCACGAGGGGGGTCTGAGGGGCCCGTGATTGGCTCTAGCAAGCGAAAGAAGGCGCCCAAAGACGCCATGTATCACATCTGACACTCGTCGTCGCCTCGGAGCGCTTCGGGCGATCTAGTGGCGCCCGCGCCGGGCGGACAGCCGGGCCGCCGGCAACCGGAAAAGGCACGTGGGCTGCACTCCGGTCACATCCGGCGCGCGTGGAAGACGACGAGGGCATGGCGAAAACACGCTCGTTGCGCCATACTTGCGCGCGACGAGCGGGCGACGCGCGCTCGCGCCACACGTGGGGCGAACAACGCACGGAGGTTCGATGGGCAAGCTGTCCACCTGGCTGGTCGTCACGCTGACAGCCGCCGCTTTCGCGGTC
>DASPVR010000085.1:0-20634 GCA_035622255.1 Solirubrobacteraceae bacterium
ATACACGTGACGGTCGACCGAGAAACTGCCGTCGTCCGCCCACTCGGGCGCGTTGAGGCCGAGCGGGACCGAGCGCAGCTTCTGGCGATAGCGCGGCGCGCGTCCCAGGCGCCGCTCGATGTGGTCGCGAAGATCACTGAAGCTCGGCGGCGGCCCCCCGGCCGGCGCATCGAACGTCGCCACCCAGCCCACGTGCATGTGTGCCGTCGATGTCTCGAGTGCGAGGAAGGACGCGTCGAGAGCTGACAGCCGCCGGGTCATTCGACGAGCACGAGACGTGTGCGAGCCAGCGGGACCATAGCGGTGCGCAGCGGTGCGGGCTCGGTTGTTCGCGGCGTGCTCGCGCGTGCGAGCGTCCGCCTGCCCCAGTCTGCCGCGAGCGCGAACTCGACCAGGCGGTCGAAGTAGGTGCGCAGAGGCGTGGTGCGCAAGCCCGCGGTGCGCAGCGCCACGCGCGCCCGCCGGTCGTCGAAGGAGGTCCGCACGGCGAAGTAGGGGAAGAAGACCTCGCTGCGGCTCAGCGCTCGTCGCTGGCGCTCGTCGTGGGCGGCCCGGATCAGCAGGGGGTGCACAACGCGCCGGTACAGCGACGGGTTGACGAGCCGCGGGGCGGGGCGCGCGAAGAACCCGCTCGCGAGCCCCGCCAGCTCTGAGACGCTGCTCTGATGTGCGCCGGCGGTCAGGTGGTAGGTTGCGTTCTCGGCCTCTGGCGCCTGGGTGAGCGTGAAGATCGCGTCCGCGACGTAGTCGACGGGCACCACGTCGACGATCGCGTCGGCGCGTGCGGGCAGCGCCGCGTAGGCGCCGCGCGCGAAGGCGCGCAGCGGCCAGTAGAGGACGTTGAAGGAGGACGTCCAGCCGCTGTCGCGCTCGCCGACGACGATGCTCGGGCGCAGCACGGTTATCGGTAGCTCCTCGTGGGCGCTCGCCACGAGGCACTCGGCCTCGAACTTCGAGCGCTCATAGGCGTTGCGAAAGCGCTGACCGACGTCGAGGTCGTCCTCGCTGAAGCAGCCCACGTGGTCGCCGGCGACGAACGCGGTCGAGATGTGGGAGAAGCGCCGTAGGCCGCCGCGCGCTCGGCAGAGCTCGGCAAAGTCGAGCATCCGGCGGGTACCCTGCACGTTGATCTTCCGCGCCGCCCCCAGGCTTTGCTCGAACGACACCGAGGCCGCGCAGTGGACGACCTCGCTCACGCGCTCGGCAAGGCTGTCAGGACCGCCGATCAGCCCCAGGCCGCCGCGCGTCAGGTCGCCGCGCAGCGCCACCGCCCGCGACGCATACGGGTGGTCGTCGCCAAACATGCACACGAGCGCCTGGCGCAGACGCGCCGCCGCCTGACGGTCGTCGACCGCGCGCACGATTGTGTACACCTGCCGGTCGGTCTGCTCCAGGTAGCGCGCGAGCACCTCCATGCCGACGAACCCGGTTGCGCCGGTCAACAAGACTGCTTCTGAATCCCGATCCATCTCTGTTCCCCCTCTGTACCCCGCTTACCGACGAAGATGTGATCGCGATGCAAACGAAGATGTGATCGCGATGCAAAGAATGACGCGAGCGCTGGACAGTTGTTCGACGGTTTGTCGCTGGCAGCGGGCGAAACGAGATTGGCGCCGGATAGCAGGGCTCGCGGGCCTCGATCTCGGCAGCCCGCGTGACCTGGCTCGGGTGTACCCGGCGCTCGAGCAAGCTCGTGCCCTTCCTGGAAGGACTGTGACCCAGGGGGGAGGCGCCTCCACAAGCACCCACGCGGCGTCGTCCGGCTTGGCCCGGGCGGCGCCGCCGATGGGCGGGCAGCGATCGCCGCTCTTGGGGTCGTGAGCGATCGTAGCTCGGCAAGGTCGTAGCTCGGCAGGGTCGTATATTCACCCGATGCCGCGGCGGCTCGATGGCAAGGTTGCGCTGATCACGGGCGCGGCCGGTGGCGTCGGGGCTGCGACCGCGCGGCGCTTCGCCGAGGAGGGCGCGTCGCTGCTGCTGACCGACGCCAATCTGACGGGGGCTGAGCAACTGGCTGAAGAGCTCGGCGCGGCGGCCCGAGAGCACGACGTGACCGGCGAGGCCGACTGGGAGGCCGTCGTGCTGTGGGCGCTAGAGGCCCACGGGCGCATCGACGTCCTGCTCAACAACGCCGGGGTGTTCCTCGCCGAGCCGCTCGCGGACACTTCGCTCGAGGACTTCCGGCACGTCCTCGACGTCAACGTGGTCGGCGTGTTTCTAGGCATGCGGGCGGTGGCGCCGGTGATGATCGACCAGGGCGATGGATCGATCATCAACGTGTCGTCGGTCGCGGGTCTGACGGGCGCTCCGCGCCTGACGGCCTACGCCGCGAGCAAGTGGGCGGTGCGCGGCATGACCAAGGTCGCCGCACGCGAGCTGGCGCGATCGGGAGTCCGCGTCAACTCACTACACCCGGGCCAGATCGACACCGAGATGCACACACGCGCGCGCGAGGCCGCGCCCGAGGTCGTCGAGCGACTGATCGGAGGGATACCGCTTCGGCGGATAGGCTTCCCGCAGGAGGTCGCGCATGCCGCCCTTTACCTCGCCTGCGACGAGAGCGTCTACACGACGGGATCCGAGCTGGTCGTCGACGGCGGGACCAGCGCGTGAACGGCGCGGGCAGCCGGACCTAGCCTGCCTCGAGCAGCCGCGCGAGCTTTGCGGCCGTGTCGTGCTCGGGCAACGGGGAACAGAGGACGAGCCGCTGCTGCTCGAACGTCTCGGCAGGATGAAACACGGCGTGGGAGAACGCGAGCATGCCCGCCACGGGGTGTCGCAGCTCCTTGCGCTCCTCGCTCGTGCGCGACACCTCGTGGCACTCCCAGGCGCGCCTGCCCCTGCGGGCCGTATGGCGCCGCCGCGGCAGGCGCCGACGCCCGTGGTGCCGGCGGCGGTGGCGACTGCAGCGCCGGCGCCTGCAGCGGCGACGGGGGGCGCGGCCCCGCCGCCGCCGGCGTCATCGTCGGCAGGCGCGGCGGCGCCGGACGACGCAGGGTCGGTGCCCGCCCAAGCCGCTCCGGGGCGTGCGCGCTCGAGGTTCCCGCTGTCCCGCCGTCGGCGAGACGTCCGCCGCTCGAGTGGCGAACAGGTGCAGCGCTAGATCCGATTTGCCTTTGCGCAGCGAAAAATATCCGCAATTTGCGAGCATTTAAGCGGTCCGAGGATTGAAGCCGCACGTGCTGTCGAGTAAAAGCCATTGTCTGTGGACTTGGCGGAGCGCATGGATGCTGGCGCCCCGCGGCGCCGGATCGCTCGGCCGCAGCGCGTGCAGCGGCGAGCGGCTCTGATCTCACCCTGAGGAGATGAACACGGGGATGGGCGATTCACAGCTGTGGCAGCGACCGTTGCGGCATCGACGCCGCGGCGCTGGCCCCGGCACGGTTGCGGGCGCGATCGCTGTGGTCCTGGCGCTGCTCGTGTCGGGAGTGGCATCTGCGCCCGCACTGGCCGATACCCCGTGCGCGAAGTTCGCCGCCGAACCCGCCAGGGGCGGTTCGGACGCCAACCCCGGCGACGAAGCCCATCCATACGCGACCCTCGGCAAGCTGGCCGCGTCGCTGAGCGCAGGCCAGACGGGCTGCATATTCTCGGGGCAGACGATCGACGTCGACCAGCCGCAGTCGCTGCGCGACGAGACGCACGGTACCGAAGCCGCGCCGATCACGATCACCTCGACGAATCCGGCCGAACCGGCGACGGTGAGCAACTCGCTTTCGCTCGATGAAGGATCAAACTGGATCAACCTCACGCACCTGCGGTTCTGGTGGGCCCAGCCGCCGCCATATACGTGCTGGAACGCAGAAGGGAGCCCAACCGGCATCGCCTGCAACGGCGAACCGGAAAACCCCGAAGACCACGTGCAGATCGCGATCAGCTCCAGTCACACGAGCTGGCTGTACGACGACATCCAGAACTTCAACACCGACATCTGCATGAACATCGTGTCCTACGACGGCAGCGTGGCCGAAGACACCCTCATCGAACACGATCGCGTCCACAACTGCGGGCTGCCGTTCAAAGGCGAAACGCCGCACGTCAACGAAGAAGGCGCCTGGCACGACCACGGGATCTACGACTACGGCATCGGCACCAAAATCTTCAACGACTACATCTACGGAAACTCGCGCAACGGGATCCTCTTCTACGGCGGTGGGCACGGAGGCGTGGCCGAACACAACGTCATCGACGACAACGGCAACGGGATCACCTTCGGCAGCACGATCGACAGCACGGCGCGCTGGAACATCATCACCAACAACTCGCTCGACGACACCGGGAATTGCGCTCCGCTCGGATGCGACGACTTCGGCGTGGCGGTCAACGAAGCCTCGGGCGACCGCTTCGAAGACAACTGCCTGGACAACAACCTCTCTGGTGAAATCGAAGGCTTCCTCACCGAACCTGCCTCGCTGCTCGGTGTGATCGTCGGCGACAACCTCCTGCACACCGATCCGCTCTACACGAACGCCGCGAACCACGAATACACGCTCCTGCCGAGCTCCCCATGCCTGGGGTACGGCCCCGACACCGCGCAGCCCGGCCCCCCGCCCCCCGCGGGCACAGCGCCGGTCAACACGTTGCTCCCCTCGATCCTGGCGTCGATGCCCGGCGGACCGCCGGTGGTCGGAGAAGCGGTGATCGCCGTGACGGGCGGATGGTTGGGCGCGCCGACCGGCTTCAGCTATCAGTGGAACGCCTGCTCGGGCGCGATCTGCACGCCGATCCCTGAAGCGACCGCGCCCGCGTACATACCGACGCGCGCCAACCTCGAAGAGACGCTCACGGTCACGGTCACGGCGACGAACGCCAACGGCAGCGCGAACGCCACCTCCGCACAGACGCAGCCGGTGATCTTCACGGTGCAGCCTGTCGTCGGGCGCCCATCGGGCGCGATGTTCGGCGCGATCCCGACGTTCGTCAGCGGCGATGCGTCCGGGGGGCTCGTCCTCACGACCGTCGGGTTCGGTGGCGAAGGACTGTTGGGCACGCTGCTGGAAGCTGGCGCATGGACGACATCCAGCGCCCCGTCGACCGCGGTGGGCCCTGCCGGGGCACTGTGGATCGCCTTCCAGGGGCCAAACAACTCCCTGTGGATCACGGGTGACGTGCCTAGCACGGGCCGCGCTCTGGTGTCCTATCGCAGCCCAGAAGGCACGACGTACTCCGCACCATCGATCGCGATCGATTCAGCCGGCGACATCTGGGTAGCGGCTGCGGGCCCCGATCGCGAACTCGTCGTGACACAGCGCCCGGCCGGAAGCGTCACCTGGAGCAGCTCATCCACAACTCCTACCGGGGCGGTCTTCTCCTCGCCGTCGGCCGCGGTGGACCCCTCGGGAAGCGTCTGGATCGCCTTCCAGGGTATCCACCACGCGTTGTTCGTGGAGACCGAGTCGCCGATCGGCCGTTGGTCGATCAGCAGCGCCGGGGCTTCCGACACGGCCTACTCCGAACCGTCGACCGCGATCGACGCCGCCGGCAATGTCTGGGTGTCGGCCGAGGGCCCAGACAACTCGCTGCTCGTGAGCGAGCGCGCCGCCGGGGCTGGCGTGTGGCGGGCGCCTGAAACGCTCTTGGCGGAAACCGTCTACTCATCGCCATCCACCGTGGTGGACAGCGCGGGGAAGGTCTCGATCGCGTTCCAGGGCCCGCGAGGCTCACTCAAGGTGGCCGAAGCGTCGCCCGATGGCGGTCTGGCGACGATCAGCTTTGCAGGCCCCGAAGCCATGACGGCGTCGGCGCCGTCTGCAATGGCTGGTCCGTATGGAGAACTGTGGATCGGCTTTCAGCAGCCCGACAGCGAACCTGGCGTGCTCGAGCGCCTGGCCTCGGGGGTCTGGACAGTCCTCCCGTAGGGCTGACCACGAACTGCCGGGAGACCCTACGCCGGCAGGAAGTCGAGCAGCAGCCGGTTGATGTCGTGCGGCGCCTCCAGCTGCATCCAGTGCCCCGGACCGTCGAGGCGCTCATAGCGCCAGGTCCCCGCGACGCTGTCGGCCGAGGCTCTCATCTGGGCCTCGCCCAGGGCGAAGTCGCCCGAGCTCCAGATGCCCATCGTGCGAGACTGGACCGGCGGCAGCTGCAGCCTCCCGTGCAGGTACGACTCAGGTGGCCTGTTGGCGCGGTAGTAGTTGAGCCCCGGCGTGAGCGAGCCGTTGGCCTCGAGCTCACCGATCACGGCGTCCGCGTCTGGATGACGGCCCCACGTGCGGAAGTTGGCCCAGTCGTCGTTGCGAAGCCACTGCTCGGCGACGTCGGGAAACTGGAACAGCAGCATGTACCACGATTTTTCGTGCTGCGCGAAGCCGTCGGCCATGAACGTCGCCGGGTGCCCGACCGAGAGCACGGCCAGGTGGTCCACGCGATCGCCCATCGCCGTGGCCAGCGCCCACGCCAGCGCCGCACCCCAGTCGTGGCCGACCACGTGGGCGCGCCGGGCCCCGGCGCTGTCCATGACGGCGAGCACGTCGCCGACGAGCGCCGCCATCGCGTATGCCTCGACGTCGTCCGGCTTGTCGGACGCGCCGTAGCCGCGCAGGTCGGGCACGATCACCTCAAAGCCGGCTGACGCGATCGCCGGAACCTGCTTTCGCCACAGGCGTCCAGAGTCGGGGAAGCCGTGCAGGAGCACGACCGGCCGGCCTTCGCCAGTGACCTCGTAGTCGATGCCCACCCCGCCAGAATCCGCGCGCATGCGCGGGGATCATATTCGCCGCGGGCCGCTCCGCTCAGGCGGAGGCGAACAAGCTCGCGCGCTCTACCTGCTCGATGTCCGTGCAGCCACTCAGCGCGAGCGTGAGGTCGAGCTCTGCCAGCAGACACCGCAGCACGTGCTCGACACCGGCCTGACCTGCGAGCGCCAGGCCCCACATGAATGGACGCCCCAGGCAAACCGCACGGGCGCCGAGCGCGAGCGCCTTGAAGGCGTCGCTGCCGCCGCGGATGCCGCTGTCGAACAGCACGGTCAGCTGCTCGCCGACAGCCTCGCACACGGGCGCGAGCGCGTCGAGGGCGCCGATCGCGCCGTCCACCTGGCGCCCGCCGTGGTTGGACACGATCACACCCTCGACGCCGGCATCCAGCGCGCGGCGTGCATCGTCGGGATGTAGGACCCCCTTCAGCACGATCGGGAGGCTCGTCTGATCGCGCAGCCAATCGAGGTCCTGCCAGGTGACGCTGGGGTTGGTGAACTGGTACGCCCAGTGGGCTATCGCCGGTCCCGGATCGTCCTCGGGCGCCCGCGCGAGCGCCGCCCGAAAGACCGGGTCGCTGAAATAGTTGGCGACGCCCTCGCCTTTGAGAAACGGCAGATAGGCGGCCTGCAGGTCGCGCGGGCGCCAGCCGAGCAGCCAGGTGTCGAGCGTGACCACGAGCGCGCTGTAGCCGGCGCGCTGTGCGCGCTGCACGAAGCTCGCCGCCAGCTCGCGGTCGCGTGGCCAGTAGAGCTGATACCAGCGGTGCGCGTCCGGCGCCGCCTGCGCGACGTCCTCGATCGCGTGCGAAGAGGCGGTGCTGAGAATGAACGGCAGGCCCTGCGCGCCCGCCGCCCGCGCCACCGCCAGCTCGCCCTCTCGGTGGACGATGCCCTGCACGCCGATCGGCGCGAGCATCACGGGGGCACGCATCTCGGTGCCGAGCACGGCCGTGCTCAGGTCCCGCGCCGACACGTCGCGCAGCATGCGCGGGACGATCGACCAGCGTTCGAACGCGAGCAGGTTGGCCTCCATCGTGCGCTCCATCCCGGCGCCCCCGGCGACATAGCCGTATGCCTCGTCGCTGAGCCCCGCGCGAGCTCTCTCCTGGAGGTGGGTGATCGCCACCGGCAGCGGCGGGGTCAGGCCCGCCAGGCCCTGCGCGTAGATCTCAAGCTGGAAGTCGGCGAGCTGAACGTCCTGCGGGTCGGTCTCGCCGGCTGCCATCGCCAGCCAGACCCTATCCCGTCAGCGGATCAGCAGTGGTGTGCTGGAGTTCGACGTGAGCGAGCCGTTGGTGATCTGCGCGAACACGCGATAGAGACCTGGGCGAACACGCAGCACGCGGCTGAAGCGCGAGCTGCCCGCATTGCGCGCGTGCAGGATCGCACCGGCGACGCGCACGTTCGTGCCACGGACGATGCGCATGATCGCGACTTCCATGCCGTTTACCGCCGGGCTGACAGTTCCGTAAACGCGTACCCTGTGGCGCCCCCGCGCGCGAGCGATGTGCGCGCTGACCTGCACCGCCACGCCCTCCGTTGCGATCGGGCTGACCACCGGGGTCTCGGTGGTGGTCGCCACACGAAACTGCGTCGCGGTGGTCAGGCTGAGGACCGCAAAGGAGAACGATCCGCTGGTGCTCGTCAGCTCGGGGTTGCCGACGTTGGCGAAGCCGGCGGTGTAAGGGAAGGCGTTGTCCTGGAGCACGACCGCGCGATTGGCGTTTTCGGTTCCCGACAGCGTCCCCTGCACGGTGGCGCTGCCGCCGAACAGCGTCGGGTTGGGTGACACCAGGATCTGCAGCGACAGCGGAACCTTGGTCGTTTTGAGCGTGCGGTCCGCACCAGTGCTAGCACCGCCGGCGTTGACCGCGATCACGCGGTAGTGGTAGGTGGTGATCGGCGCCAGTCCGGAGATAGCGACGCTCACGGCCTGGCTGGTGACGTTGCCGGTCACTTCGGCCACGGCCGTCTGCTCGCCGTAGCCGGCCGTTGGACCGTACTGGAAGTAGTAGGACGTGTTGCTGCCGTGGGGTTCCACGTGGCCGGTGAGCGTCGCCGAGCCGAAGCCGACCTGCTCGGCCGCGCCGGTGTGAACGGTGGGTGGGGGCGCCGCCGCCTCTGCGCCGGACGAGCAGGACCCTGCCAGCGCCGCGCACGCGGTCAGCGCCAGCGCCAGGCGCCCGAGGGCCCCCGCGATCGTCGCCACGGTAGAGCTCTGCGGTGGCTTGAGCTTCATGTTCGCTCCTTGACGCGTTCGCCTCGCGCGCAACGTCCCGCCCGCGCGCCCTGCGCCACATAAACCGTTAGCTCGTCTTTAGGTGCGGTCGCCGAAAAGCTGGTGTTTGCGGAGGTCTTGGGCGCGGATGCCCAGTTTTCGGCGTTCTGCCCGCATGTCCGCTGATTCTGCCCGGATTCACCTTTCAGGGACGGGATGCCGATCACAGAAGGGCGCACAAAGCGACGCAGCCCTTCCGGGCACGGCCGTGCGCCGTGCCTTCTGGACACATGCAAGCCGAGCGACCCCCAGAAACTGAAGCCACCAACGGCGAGGCACCGCGCGAGGAGATCGAGCAGCGGCTGGCTCAGCACGGGCGCCAGCAAGACGCGGTCGCACGCCTGGGGCAGATCGCGCTGCGTGACCACGATCTGCAGACGCTGATGGTCGAGGTCGTCCAGACCGTGACCAGAACGCTCGACGTCGAGATGTGTAGCGTGCTCAAGCTGCGCGACGACGAGGAGCTGCTCGACATCCTCGCGGCCGTGGGTAAGAAGGGCGCCCCTGGTCCGTTGCCGGCGGGCAACGGCACCCAGGCCGGCTATGCCCTGAGGACGCACGGGCCGGTCGTGGCCGACGATCTTCGCAGCGAGACACGGTTCGATCCCGGGCCGCTGCTCGCGCAGGGGATGCGCAGCGGCATGAACGCGCTGATCGACGGTCCCCGACGGCCGTTCGGGGTGCTCAGCGCGCACGCTCGCGAGCTTCGCAGCTTCACCGCGGACGATGTGAACTTCCTCGTCGCCGTCGCCAATGTCCTCTCGGCGGCGGTCGAGCGCGCCGAGCAGGATCAGGCCTCGCGTCACGCCGCCCTGCATGATCCCCTCACCGGGCTGCCGAATCGCACGCTCGCGCTGGACAGGCTCGACCTCGCGCTTGCGCGGCGCCGGCGCGACGGGACGAGCGTGTCGATGCTGCTACTCGACCTCGATCGCTTCAAGATCATCAACGACTCGCTCGGACACGCCGTCGGCGACGAGATCCTTGTGACGCTCGCCGAGCGCTTGCGCGAGGTGCTGCGTCCCAGCGACACCGTGGCGCGGCTGGGCGGTGACGAGTTCATCGTCGTGTGCGAGAGCGGCTCGGATCAGAGCAACGTGGTCGAGCTGGCGCAGCGAATCGCGGCTGCCGTCGGGCGGCCGTTCGAGCTCGCGACCGGGGAGCACTTCCTCACCGCGAGCATCGGCATCGCCGCGGCCGAGAGCGACGACGACACCTCGGCGTCGCTGCTGCGCGATGCCGACGCCGCGATGTACCGCGCCAAGCAACGCGGCCCCGGACGCTATGAGCTGTTCGACGCCACGCTGCGCGCGCAGGTGATCGCGCGGCTGCAGACCGAGACCGAGCTTCGCCAGGCGCTCGACCAGGGGCAGCTGCGCGTCTACTACCAGCCGATCTTCGACGTAGCCAGCGGCCGTCCCGTCGCCGCCGAGGCGCTGGTCCGCTGGCAGCACCCCCACCACGGGCTGATCCCGCCGCTTGACTTCATCCCGATCGCCGAGGAGACGGGCCTGATCATCGAGCTCGGCCGCTACGTGCTCGAGCAGGCCTGCGCACAGGGCCGGGCCTGGCAGCTGCGCTTCGGCGCCCCCCTGCAGATGTTCATCAACGTGTCGGGCTGCCAGATCGCAAATGCGCATTTCCCCTCCGAAGTCGCCGAGGTCGTGACCCACACCGGCCTGGCGGCGGGCACGCTCGGGCTCGAGGTCACCGAGAGCGTCCTGATCGAGGAGGCCGGCTCGTCGATGGGCGTCCTCAGCGAGCTGCACGCCCACGGTGTGCGGTTGGCGCTCGACGACTTCGGCACCGGCTACTCGTCGCTGAGCTACCTGCGTCGCTTCCCGATCGACGCCGTGAAGGTCGACCGCTCCTTCATCGACGGCCTCGGCAACAAAGCCGAGGACGCCGCGATCATGCGCGCGATCGTCGAGATGTGCCGGGCGCTGAAGCTGACGGTCGTAGCCGAGGGCGTCGAGTCCCAGCCCCAGCTGCAGCAGCTGCGCCAGCTCGGCTGCGAGCGCGCGCAGGGCTACCTGCTGTGTCATCCGATCCCCGCCGAGGAGAGCGACGGGTTCCTCGACCGGCGGCTCCTGGCACCGACGATCACCCACACAGCGCGCTCGCGCCGCTCCTCGCTCGCGTCGGCCGCCACGGGCCGCTAGCGCGGCGGGGTGACCCGCGGCCTGGCGCCCGGGCTGCTCGCCTAGGCTGCAACCGGATGCCAGCGCCCGACGCCGCCACCGGACGCGACATGCCCACGATCGACGAGCTCGTGATCGCCGACGAGCCCGCGCGCTGGGCGGCGCTCGGCTTTACCCTGGATGGCGATGTTTGTCAGCTTGGGCAGGTGCGTGTGCGCCTCGCCGGCCCGTCCGCGGGGCGCGGAATCGTCGGCTGGTCGCTACGCGACATCGTCCCCGGACCGCTCGACGGCCTCGCCCCAACGCCCTCGCTGACCCATGTGCCCGTCCAGGTATCCCCCCACCCCAACGGGATCGCGGCGATCGACCACGTCGTCGCGGTGTCGCCTGACCTGCAGCGGACGGTCTCGGCGCTCACCGCCGCCGGGCTGCCCCTGCGCAGGATCCGCGAGCGGCCGAGCGCAACCGGCGCGCCGCGTCAGGCCTTCTTTCGGCTGGGCGACGAGATCCTGGAGGTCGTTCAGGACCCCTCCGGCACGTCGCCGCCTGATCGGCCTGCCCACCTGTGGGGCCTCGCGCTGCTCGCAAACGACCTCGAGGGGACGGTGGCGTCGCTCGGGGACCGGGTCAGCGAGACGCGACCTGCGGTCCAGCCCGGTCGCCGGATCGCCACCGTGCGCCCCTCCGCCGGTCTCTCGGTCCCGATGGCGCTGATCAGCCGCCGGCGCGGAACCTAGCTGCAGCCAGTCGCGGCGGCCATCAATGGCCCGCCGCGAACGCGGGCTCGACGCTCGTCTGCTGCTGGCGCCACTCGGTGAGCGTCTGCAGCGAGCCGTCGATGATGCGATTGAGGAACTCCTTGCTGTCGTTGGCATGTGGCAAAGGCTCGTCGGGGACCGGGACCTCGAGGAACTCGCACAGCGGCCCCCAGCCTTCGGTCACGCTCCACACGAGCAGTCGCTCGGGCGCCACGTCGCGCTTGACGGCCTCGTTGTGGCGGTTCATCGTGTCGATCAGCTGCTGGGGCACGGCGTGCCCGGAGGCGAACGTGCCCCTGTCCTCCCACACCAGGCGGTCGATCATGTTCAGGAAGCCCCGCCACTTCGGGTCGACGTGCGCCTGTGCGCTGGACAGCAGCCTGATCAGCGACTCCCCGTGGCGCACCGCCCACACCGTCTGGCGCATGCTCCGCTCCCACCCCTGCGGGTCGCGAACGCTCAGCAGCACCTTGGCGTCGGGGTAGACGTCGATCAGCTCGCGGTAGAAGTAGCCGCCCGGCCAGTCGACGGTCGAGTTGTAGCCGTCGAACAGCTGCGACCACGGCGCCTCGCCGTCGAGCGCTCGTTCCCACAACGCGGCCTGGTCGAGGTCGGCCAGGACGTCGACCATGTGGTAGCACGGCCCGAGCCCGAGCATTTCGAGCGCCACCTTCTGTGTCAGCGTGCCCGTTCGGGGCATCCCCGCTCCTATCAGCTTCATCGTGTCCCCCGATGTGCAGTGACCGCTGGGATCTGGAGATCGGGTTTCGGCGGCCACACGTTCGGCGGCCACACTACTGCACGCACGGCGTGCTGCGCTGCGCTCGCGCGACGCCGTTCAGAGGGGCGCGGGAGAGCGGGTGACGGTCGACGTCGCGAGCACCTGTCCCTGTGCGTCGAGCGCCTGCAAGGCCACGTACGACGGTGCGCTTGGCAGCGCGATCGTGGTCTCAAAGCCGCTGCGCGCGACGGTCTCGGCCGGGCCGAGCCCGTGCGCGCTCGCGCCCGTCAAGGCGCGCCACTGCGTGACGGCCGTCGCCCCGTTCCAGCTCGCGTACACGATCAGCCCGTGCCGGCCGTGGCGGTGCACCGCGATCTGAGGCCGGCTGGCGGGATCGGCGGTCCAGGGGAACTCGAGCACCGTGTAGGACTGGTAGGAGGGGGGCAGATGGGCGTCGAACAGCAGCTGGCCGCCGGGGCCGAACTGCGAGAACCACGGCTCCTGTCCCCAGCCGACCTCCCAGTCGCCGCCGGCCAGCGGCTGGAAGTCGCCCTGGCTGGCCACCACCAGCGGCGTGGGGTGAACGAAGCTCGACACGAGCGTCGCGGTCATGTGCTGGAAGTTGAGCGCCAGCACGATCACACGCGACTGCGGGTGCACCTTCGGCGTGGCGCCGTTGTCGAAGAACGAGATCGTTCCCCCCGGGTCCGCGCGGACGTCGTGCTGCCACGCGGGGCTGGCGCCGGGGCCCATCGCGAAGCTCGAGCGCTTGCCCCCCAGCTGCCAGGCGATCTGGCCGGAGCGCTCGTTTATCGCGTAGGCCGCCCACGTGTTGCGTGAGTCGACCAGCTCGTCTTCGCCCAGCGGTGAGACCGCGTTGATGTGGAAGTAGTCCCACGGAGAGGTTGGGCTGCCGCGAAGTGCTGGCTGATAGGAGCTCGACAGCGCCACGTGGTCGAGCGCGTGCCACTCGAAGCGCACGAGCCCGGTCCGCAGGTCGATTTCCTGAAACAGCGTGTCGGCCACCGCGCCGTCACGCGGCCCGCCGTAGGCGCTCAGGTTGCAGCGGATGGCGTCATAGACCGTGAACAGCGCGGTGCCCTGCGGCGTGATCTGAAAGACGTGCAGGTCGGGCTGGTAGCCGTTTCCGGCGCGCACGATCGCGATCGGCTCATACGCGCTGTTCGCGATCACCACGCCGGCGTCCCGCTGGCCACCCGCGATCAGCGGGTCCTGCCACCACGTGAGCACCGGCCGGCCCGCGTATTCCTGGACACGCAGGTCGGCCGCGCGCTCGCCCGGGGCGAGCGGCTTGAACCAGATCAGCCCGCCGCCGGCGTCGAGGATCATCGGCCCGTACTGGCCGGGTCCGGCATACGGGGCCAGTAGCAGGTCGCCGGGGGCCTGCGAGCCGGTGTTCGCGGTCACCGTCACCGTCGGCGGTCGCAGGTCGGGTCGCGAGACGAAGTGCTGCACTTCCCCGGGGCTCGGCGGCGGCGGAGGCGGCGGGGGAGTCTCCAGCGAGCGGCTGACCGAGTCGACCTCGGCGGTCGTGAAGTGCCACGACACGGGCGTGGTCGTCGTCCCCTGCTCGATCACCGCGTGGACGGTCACGAGCTCTCCCTGCGCGAACGGTCGGCTGGGCAGGAAGCTGGCGCCATCGCCCTGCGAATATGCCGCCAGGCGTCCCGCGTGAGGACCGCTGCGCGAGCCGACGACCGTCACACCCGAGATCTGCGCGGCGGGGACGCCGAGGAAGCTGATCTGGGTGAGGTAGGAGGCGTCCATCGAGTACGGCGCCGGGGAGACGGTGAGCGCGCCGTCCGCGAGCGCGGCCGATCTGTCGAGCGTGGGCGGCGCGCAGGTAGGTGCCGACTGCTCGGCTGCCGCGTTCGCCGCGATGCCGAGCGCGAGCACGCCCGTCAGCGCCGCGGCCGCCAAGGCCAGGCCGGCGGGCACCCGCCCTGGCGAGATCGTGTGCACGCGCGTATTCTGCCGGCGGGCGCGGCCGCGGGCGCCGGCAGGAAGCGCCGATTCCTAGCTGCTCCTTATCTTCCGGTTATCCGCGTTTAGGCTGGGAGCGCCATGCTGGGCGCATGAGATCCGGATCGGCTCGCCCCGGGTGGGGTCTCGAGCGCGCCCCGGCGCTCGCGTGCTGCGTGTGGCTGGCGTGCGTGGCGCTCGCCGCGCAGGCGCCTGCGGCGAACGCGGCGGCGGCGCCAGGCGGCTCCCCGGTCGTCGTGAGCTCCAACTGGGCCGGCTATGCCGTGGTCGGATCCTCGCGCTCTGTGTCGCGCTTCACGCGCGTCGCCGGGGCTTGGACGCAGCCGAGCGCCAGCTGCCGGCCGGGGGCGGCGAGCTACTCGGCGGTGTGGGTGGGGCTGGGGGGCTTTAGCGAACGCTCGAGGGCACTCGAGCAGATCGGCAGCGAGGCAGACTGCGCTCAGACCGGACAGGCCGTGTACTTCGCCTGGCTGGAGCTCGTTCCCCAGGCACCGGTCGATCTCGAGCTGAAGGTGCAACCCGGCGATCACCTGGCCGCGTCCGTGACGGTTCACGGGAGCTCGGTCGCGCTGCACATAACGGATCTAAGCACCGGCGCGCACTTCTACACGACGCGCCGTATGAGCTCCCCCGACACCTCCTCGGCCGAGTGGATCGTGGAGGCGCCGTCGATCTGCGTCGGCTCGGGCGCTTGCTCGACGCTCGCGCTGACGGACTTCGGCACCGTCGCGTTCGCCAGCGCCACCGCGACCGGCGGCGGGCACACCGGCACGATCGACGACCCCCGCTGGAGCGCGAGCGAGCTCGAACTACGCCAGGGTGACGGCGCCGCGCGCGGACCCGGGCGCAGGCCACGCTTCGCCGGCGTGCGGACGCCGATCGACGCGACTCCATCCCCGCCGAGCGGGCCCGATGGAGCGTTCTCTGTGACCTGGGGCGAAGAACCGCTGGAACAGCCGAGCCCGCCCGCGGTCGCCGGCGCGACGCCTTAGCGTAGGTCGTGTGGCTGAAGGTGCGCATACGCCGCGTGGTGGCATGGGCGCGCTCTGCTCGGGGTACGCTTGCGCAATGGCCAGCGACCCCGAGGAGCCGGACTTTGACCTCGTGGCCGCCGGGCTGCGCGCCGATGGCGGCGAGCTGCGGATCTCGCTGGAGGCGCTGGCCGTCAAGCTCGCGCAGGCGCTGCCGGGCCACACGAGCGTCAAGCGAAGCGGCGGCGGGTTGTTCGGTCGCGGCGAGCGGCGGGTCTGTGAGCTTCGCGTCGAGCTCGGCGACAGCCGCTACGAGCTCGCCGTCGATGGTGATCGCGTCGCTGGCCTGCGCGTGTGCGAGGTCGGCGGCGTGGCGATAAGGCGCGAGCCGCTGGACCCCGGTGCGTGGGTGGCGGCGCTGACAGAGGAGCTGCGTGCGCAGGCGCAGCGAAGCGAGCAGGCCCGCGAGGCGCTAGCCAGTCTGCTGGGCTGAGATGGACGCCGAACCACGCGAGTCGCCGGCCCAGGAGCGCGAGGACGAGCTCTCGCTGGCGCGCATCGAGGCCGGGGACATCCCGCTGTCGGCCGAGCGCCGCCTGCAGGAGCTGCACGAGCGGGGCGGCTCGTTCACCTCCGATCTGTCGGTGAGCGGCTTTGCGCTCTGCGATCGCCTCGGGCTAAAGCCGCTCTCACAGGTGATGGGCAGCGCCATCTACCAGGTGGGCTATCAGGGGGCGACCTGGCCGACGATGATCGGCGGCAGCTTTCTGTCGGAGCTCGGTGTGCTCACCGAAGCGTGGAACGAGGTGCGCCGGCGGGCGCTCAATCGCCTGGAGCTCGAGGCGCGCCACGCGGGGGCAGACGCCGTCGTCGGCGTGGAGGTGCGCACCGCGGGTCACGAGTGGGCAGAAGGCGCGATCGAGTATGCGGCGCTCGGGACGGCCGTGCGCCGCTCGGGCGCGCGGCGCGGCGATCAGCCGGTGCTCACCGAGCTGACCGTGGCCGACTACGCCAAGCTCCTGGACGCGGGAATCGAGCCGCTGGGGATCGTCGCCTGGACGTCGGTGTTCTTCGCCGCCTACGCCGGCAACTGGATGGGCGCCCCGGTGATGAACCCGGCGCAGAGTTACGAGATGACCGAATTCACGGCCGCCGTGTACAGCGCGCGCGAGCAGGTGATGGGGCGTCTGGGGGCGCAGGCTCAGCAGCGAGGCGCGTCGGGCGTCGTCGGCGTGCGCATCGGCCACTCGGTCAGCCGGGCGCAGGTCGGCAGCGCCAACAGCAGCCGCGGGGGAGCGGTGATCACGTTCGATGCCACCGGCACCGCCGTGCGCGACGAGGGTGCGGCGGGGCCGCGCGCGCCCAAGACGACGATCGATCTGACGACCTAGAGAGGAGCAGCCATGAGCGAGCAGGCATACGACCCCGCATCGTTGGAAGGTATCCCCGAGGCCGGGCGCGAGCGCCTGCAGCAGAACCGTGCCGGGCTGTTCACGTCCGACCTCAGCGTGAACGAGTTCCTGCTGATCAAGCAGGCCGGCTTCGAGCCGTTGGGCCTGGTCGTCGGAAGCTCGATCTACCACATCGGCATCCAAGTCGCGGGCTGGAAAAAAAGCCAGGAGATGACGGTTCTCTCCGAAGCGATGTACGGCGCCCGACAGCTGGCGATGACGCGCATGGAGGAGGAGGCCGACCAGCTCGGCGCCGACGGCGTGGTGGGCGTCCGCCTCGACATCGGGCGCTACGAGTGGGGACAGGACATGGCCGAGTTCATCGCGATCGGCACCGCCGTCAAGCACCGCCAAGGCGTGCTCCACCGCGCGCCCAACGGCCGGCCCTTTACCAGCGATCTGTCGGGACAGGACTTCTGGACGCTGCTGCGCACCGGCTATCGCCCCGTCGGGATGGTGATGGGCAGCTGCGTCTACCACGTCGCCCATCGGGGGATGCTCAAGTCGATGGCCCAGACGGGGCGCAACGTCGAGCTGTCGAACTTCACCCAGGCGCTGTACGACGCCCGCGAGCTGGCGATGGAGCGCATGCAGAACGAGGCACAGGAGCTGAAGGCCGAGGGCATCGTGGGCGTCGACCTCCAGGAGAAGAGCCACGGCTGGGGCAGCCACACGATCGAGTTCTTCGCCGTCGGCACCGGCATCATCACCAGCGAGGATCATGACGGCGCGATCGAGCCGCCGACGACGGTGCTCGATCTCAGCTAGCGCGGGCTTGTCGCGAGCGCGCGCTGTCAGGTAGGGACGGCGGTGCGGTCCTCGTGCTCGTGCTCGGGCAGGCCGACCGCTGCGTAGACCTGGGGCGCATCGAGCGTCTCGGCCTTCAACAGCGCCTGTGCGAGGCTCTCGAGCTGCTCGCGGTGCTCGACGAGCAGGTGCGTCACCTCGTTGTGCGCATCCTCGACGAGCCTGCGCACCTCCTCGTCGACGAGCTGCTGCGTCTCCTGGGAGGTTTCGCTGAATCCCGGCAGCATCGGTCGCTGGCTCTCGTCGGGCAGGACTGCCACCGGGCCGATCGCCGCGCTCATCCCCCAGCGTCCGACCATCTGACGAGCGATCTGGGTGAGCTGCTGGATGTCGGACTCGGCGCCCATCGTAATCGTCCCGTAGACGATCTCCTCGGCAACGCGCCCGCCGAGCGCCACCCTGATCTTCGCCTGCAGCTCCTCGAACGAGTAGGAGACCCTGTCGCTCTCAGGCGTCGAGAGCGTCACGCCGAGCGCGATGCCGCGCGGGATGATCGAGACCTTGCGCACGGGGTCGGCGGCGGCGGTGAGTATGCCCACGAGCGCGTGGCCGGACTCGTGATAGGCGGTGCGCTCGCGGTCGGCCGGAGAGAGCAGGATGCCGCGCGGCGAGCCGAGCATGATCTTCTCCAGCGAATCGGTGAAGTCGGCCATTTTCACCTTCTCGTGTTCACGGCGCGCCGCGAGCAGAGCTGCCTCGTTGGCGAGGTTCGCCAGGTCGGCGCCGACCATCCCCGGCGTGGAGGAGGCGATGGCCCCCAGGTCGACGTCGTCGTCGAGCGGGATGGAGCGCGTGTGGACCTTGATGATCTCGACCCGCCCCGCCTTGTCCGGCGCCTGCACGGTCACTCGCCGATCGAAGCGCCCGGCGCGCAGGAGCGCAGGGTCCAGGATGTCGGGGCGGTTGGTCGCCGCGAGCACGACGACCGCCTGGGAAGACTCGAAGCCGTCGATTTCGGTGAGGATCTGGTCGAGCGTCTGCTCGCGCTCGTCGTTTGCGCCTGTTACCGACACCTGCCCCTGGCGCGAGCGACCGATCGCGTCGAGCTCGTCGATGAAGATGATCGCCGGGGCGGCCTCCTTGGCCTTCGTGAAGAGGTCGCGCACGCGCGAGGCGCCAACGCCGACGATCGCCTCAATGAACTCAGACGCCGAGATCGAGAAGAAGGCCGCGTGCGCCTCACCGGCGACAGCGCGCGCGAGCAGCGTCTTGCCGGTCCCTGGCGCGCCCGACAGGAGCACGCCGTGGGGCATACGCCCGCCGAGGCGTCCGTAGCGGTCGGGATTTCGGAGGAAGTCGACGATCTCTGTGAGCTCGGCCTTGGCCTCGTCGATCCCGGCCACGTCGTTAAAGGTGACGCGGATCGTCTCAGGGTCGACCCGACGCGCCTGCGAGCGCCCGAAGTTGCCAAGCGCGCCCATCCCGCCCCCGCGCGTAGCGCGACGCGCGATCAGGATGAACAGCCCCACAATCAGCAGCGTGGGGCCAAAGCCGAGCAGCAGCTCGGCGAGCAGCGACTGGCTCGTGACCGTGGACTTCGCATTTATCTCCACACCCTTTTCCTTGAGCAGCGCCGACAGCTGGGTGTCGTTCCAGAAGGTCGGGATCTCGGTCGCAAAGAGCGTCGTCGGCGTCGCTTTGCTGTCGTTGGCGGGGTAGCGCAGCTTGGTCGTGAACGTCCCCTGGACCGTGTCGCCCTTGGTGGAGATGGACTTGACCTGGCCGGCCTGGACCTCGTTCAAGAAGAACGGGTTGAATGGCACCGTCACGCGTGGCTGGCCGACGGAGGGCTGTACGAGCAGCACTAGCAGCCAGTTGAGCGCGAAGAGGAAGATCACGAACCACAAGAATCCGGGCCTTCTGTGGGGGGGCGGACCGATCGGGGTCTGCTCGGGCATGCCCCGCCCGTCGAGGGCCGGCGCCACGTGCCAGCCCCGCTTGTCGCGCGGCATCGGCGGATGGGCGTCGGCTCGGCTTGCGCCGGCGCCGTCTGACTCCTTCTCGGGCGCGTCGGGCATGTAGCCATGCTACGCGTCGACGCCCGCAATCGCACGTGATTGCAACGGGCGCCGCGGCGGGCGTGCTCCTCAGCGGCGCTCTGCGTCCACGCCGGCCACCTCCTCCAGCCAGCGGCCGAACAGGCTCCGCGAGCGCCCTCATCTGGCCACTACTAGGGAGCACCCCCCGCCCGCACGGCCTCTGCGATGAATCGCCGCTCGCTCGCAAGCCCGGTAGAGCGCATCGTCACCGGCGCCCATCGGTCGGCCCATCACGACGATGCCCGCAAAGCGACGCCAGTCGGGAAGCTCCTGCCCCTCGCGCATGAGCACCGGCAGCGCCTGCAGCCCGCGATCGATCAGCCCGTGCTCAGTGGCCGCCGCGGGCAGCGCCCGATGTGCCGCAGGACGAGGATCGCCGTCGAGCGGCTCACTCAGGCGCGCGCGCTGGCCTGGGGGTCGAGACGCGACATCGTCACGGCCGCGCTGAGCTTCGATGTCGCATCGCCGCGATACAGGCCCTTCACCGGCGGGACGTCGGCGTAGAAGCGCCCGTGCCCGATCTTCACGTGGCTCTGGTCGGCGCGCCCGCCGTTCGTCGGATCGACACTCACCCACGTCGGGTCGGCGCCGTCGGGAGCAGGGAGCAGCGCCTCGAGCCACGCGTGCGTATCGACCTCGAGCGAGCTCCCACGGCCGTCGGCGGGAGCCACCCAGAGATAGCCTGAGACATAGCGCGCCGCGATCCCCTGGCGCCTGAGCAGAACGAGCGATAGGTGCACGAAGTCCTGGCATACGCCGGCGCCGAG
>DASPVR010000086.1:0-16819 GCA_035622255.1 Solirubrobacteraceae bacterium
CAAAGCGCGTTTCGCTGACGCTCAGGGCGTCGAAGGCCCCGAGCAGCGTTCCAGGCGAGCCGATCTCGCGTACGCCCGCTGCGCCGAGGCACAGCGGCAGCGGATGCCCGCCCACCGCGAGCGTCTGCTCATCCTGTGCGATCCGCAGGCAGATGGCGGTGCACACCGAGAGCGACGAGCTGCGCCGCAGCGCGGTGTCGACGTGCGCGAGCACGCGCCCGGGCCGGTCGTCGAATTCCGAGGCCGTGCGCGCCGTGTGCCTGACCAGCGAGGTAACCGCCGCCGCCCCCACGCCCTTGCCCGTGACGTCGCCGATCATCACCAGCCAGCTGGCTCCGATCTCCCAGAAGTCGTAGAAGTCGCCGCCCACCTCGTTGCCATGCCCGGCAGGGCGGTAGAGCGCGGAGATCTCCCAGCCGGGGATGTTCGGCAGGGCCTCGGGGAGGAGGCTGCGCTGGAGCGTGCGCGCGACCTCGGTGCGCTCGGTGTACCGGCGTGAGTTCTCGACCGCTCGTGCCGCCCGCTCAGCGATCTGCTCGGCGAAGCGCACGTCGTCGTCGTCGAACGTCCGCCGCGACTCGGCGCTCACGAGCGTGAGCGCCCCGATCGCCTCGCCGCGGATGAGCATCGGCACGATCAGCACCGAGCGCATCCCCACGGCGCGCAGCAGGCGCAGCTGCTCGGGGTCGACCGCCGCGGCGACGAGCATGTCGTCGCTGATCTCCGCGGCGAGCAGCGGTCTGCGGGTGCTCCGCACATGCCCGAGGCCCCGCGCCGGATCGAGCTCGGTGGGGAAGCGCGCGCGCAGCTCGTCGGCCATCGCGGCCTTGTCGGGATCGGCGTGGGCCACCGCCACGTGCTCGCGCCGGCCCTCCTCGTCGAACAGGTCCACGGCGCACCAGTCGGCGATCTGCGGCACGGCGAGCGCGGCGACGTTGCGCAGCGTCTGCTCGTGGTCCAGCGAGGAGGCGAGCAGCTCGCTGACCCGCGCCATGTACTCGGTGCGCAGCGCCGCCCGCTTGGCCGCGGTCACGTCCTCGATGACCGTCACGGCGGCCTCGACCGAGCCGTCGTCGCCGCGCACCGACGCAGTCTTGAGCAGCGACCACAGCTCCTGCCCGGTGCGCCGGTTGATCGAGCGCAGCATCAGCGGCTCGGGCTCCTCGCCGCGCAGCAGGCGAACCGACGGCAGGTCGTCCATCGCGATCGCCCGACCGCGCTCGTCGGTCGTCTCGTACTCCTCCATCAGCGCCCGTGGGTCGGCCTCGCGCAGCTCTCTCAGCGAGCCCAGCCCCAGGCGTCGCAGCGCCGCCCGGTTGGCGTAGATCAGCTGGTCGTCGGGTGCGCGGATCGTGACCGCCTCGGCGAGCGCGTCGAGCGTCACCGATTGCGCCTGCGCAAGATCCATTGGGGTGATTATCTCCGAAGGCGGCCGCGCGCCCCGGGCAGGCGGCGGACCCCACGACGGTTGCCGCGCGGCGGGCTCGGGCCGGCACGGGCCAATCGTGTCGGGGCCGGCGCTAGCTGGCGTAGGTGCCGGCGAGCCTCGCCCGCAGCGTGTCGAGCGTGCGCGCGAGCAGGCGCGAGACCTGCATCTGGGAGACGCCGAGCTGCTCCCCGATCTCACCCTGGGTGAGGCCGGCCGCGAAGCGCATCTGCAGCAGCTGGCGGTCGCGCGGGGCGAGCCCGTCGAGCGCGTCGGCAATCGCCGACCCGGTCTCGATCAGCTCGTATCCGCGCTCGTCGCGGCCGAGCTCCGCGGCCAGCGTCGTGTCGCCGTCCTCCTCGCCGGAAGGCGCCGGCGCGTCGAGCGACATGGTCGAGTAGGCCCGCCCGGCCTGCATGCCGTCGAGCACCTCCTCCTCGCTCAGCTCGAGGTACACGGCGATCTCCTGCACGGTTGGCGAGTGCCCATGGCGGGCCGACAGGCGGTCGATCGTCTCCTGCACGGCCAGCGCGCGTTCCTGCGCCGCGCGCGCCACGTGCAACGCCCACGAGGTATCGCGGAAGTGGCGGCGCAGCTCGCCGAGGATTGTCGGGATCGCGAACGACTGAAACGCGCTGCCGCGGTCGGGATCGAAGCGGTCGATCGCCTTCAGCAGCGCAATGCTCGCGACCTGCACCAGGTCCTCGTCCAGCGCCGACGCATGCGAGTAGCGCCGCGCGAGTTTGCGGGCGAGCGGAAGGAAGCGCACCAGCAGCTCTTCTCGAGCCGCCCCGTCGCCATAGCGACGGCAAGCGCGAAACAACTGCTCCGTCTTGGCCATCCTGGACCTGCTCGGGTCGAGCCCGCACGACGGGACGCGATGCACGAGCGAATCTGCCTGGGTCATGGCTTCGCTCCTTCCATTACGTTCAGGCCGTCCAGCCGTGACAGCCCGACGCTCTCCTTTCTACCAGATGATCGTCGTGATGTCTAACCGCGGGCTCGACGATTGGACGGGCGACCTCGACGAATCGCCGAGATACGCTGGGCGGGCTGAGATGGCCACGCCCTGGGATGCACGGACGTACGATCGAACGAGCGCGCCGCAGCAGTCCTGGGCCGAGGACGTGCTGGCGCGGCTTGGAGGCCTCGCGCCGGACGCGACGGTACTCGACATCGGTTGTGGGACCGGCCGCGTGACGGAGACGCTGCTGGAGCTCGTGCCGCGAGGGCGGGTGCTCGCGATCGACTCCTCACAGGAGATGGTCACGCTCGCGCGGGAGCGACTCGGCGAGCGCGCCGAGGTGTGGTGCCAGAGCGCGCTCGACCTGGATCTCCGCGAAGAGGTCGACGTCGTGGTTTCGACCGCGGCTCTGCACTGGGTGCCCGAACACGACCGCCTCTGGGTCGCGCTCGCGCGAGCGCTGCGACCGCACGGGGCGCTCGAGGTCCAATGCGGCGGCGCGGGCAACATCGCTCGCGTGCGCGCGGCGATCGCGCAGGCGGCCCGGGCGCACGCTCCCGAGCTGATCGGCTTCTCCCCGTGGATCTTCGCCACCCCCGAGGAGACCGAGCAGCGCCTGGTCAAGGCCGGCTTCGGCGCGATCCGCTGCTGGCTGCAGGAGCGCCCAACGTTCCCCGATGAGCTCGGCGAGTTCGTGCGCACCTCGATCCTCGCCGCGCACATCGAGCGCTCCTTCCCGGCGCACCGCGAGGCGCTCGTCCGGGCGGTCACCGAGCAGGTGCGCCCACCGCTCGACTATGTCCGCCTGAACATCTCGGCCGTGCGCCGTGAGCCCGCGCTCGCCGGCCATGCCGTCGGCGACCAGCGCTCGTGACCGCGAACACCCAGGCGCGCGCGTGAGCGACCGAGGCGTGCGCGGGGGCGGCCCGGCCGCGGTCGTGTTCGACCTCGACGGCGTGCTGCTCGACTCCGAGGAGATCTGGAGCGGCGCGCGGCGCGAGCTGGCCCTGCGCTGCGGCGGTCGTTGGAGCGACGCCGCACAGACGTACATGCTCGGCATGAGCTCGAGCGAGTGGAGCCGCTATATGCACGACCACCTCGGGGTCGCCCTGGCGGCGCGCGAGATCTCAGATCGCGTCGTCGAGCTCGTCGCCGCGCGCTATCGCGCCCGGCTGCCGCTGATCGCCGGCGCCGATGAGGCCGTGCGCGCGCTCGCCGCGTGCTGGCCGCTGGGGCTCGCCTCGTCGGCCAACCGCCAGATCATCGAGCTGGTGCTCGATCGCGCCGGCTGGCGCGCGCTGTTCGCCCAAACGGTCTCCTCCGAGGAGGTCGCCCGCGGCAAGCCGGCGCCCGACGTCTACCTGGAGGCAGCGCGCAGGCTGGGCGCGGCCCCCGATCGCTGCGCCGCCGTCGAGGACTCCGCGGCCGGGATCGAGTCGGCGCATGCCGCGACCCTGGCCGTGATCGCGATCCCCAACCGCCAGTTCCCGCCGGGCGATGCCGCGCTCGCCCAGGCCGACCTCGTGCTCGAGCAGATCTCCCAGCTGCACCCGGCCGCCGTCGCCGGCCTCACTGCACGCGGTCGATCGCCGGCTCGGGGTGCTCGCCGAGGTACTCGACCCAGGCCCTCTTGATGCACGGGTAGTGCTTGTGGGCCTCCACGGCGTCCATGAAGTTGACGATGTTCGTGTTGAAGCGCTCGGCCAGCTGCGTGCCCTCGAGGCGCCCCTCGCTGTCGAACGCCGCGTGGGCCTGGGCGAGCGAGAACATGTCCGGGTACACGCGCGCCCCCAGGTGCTCGAGGGGCACGCGCAGCGCCCACAGCCCCCGGTTGCCCCCGACCATCGACGGCGAGGCCGACAGCAAGAGCCCGCTGAGCTCGTTGAACGGCTGCGGCGAGAAGCGCGAGACCCAGTCGAGCGAGTTCTTGAGCATGCCCGGCATCGACGCGTTGTACTCGGGTGATGCGATCACGAAGCCGTCAGCCTGCTCCAGGCGCCGGCACATCTCGTGCGCGCCGGGCGGAAAGCCCGCGGCGTCCTGCACGTCGGCGTTGTAGGAGGGCGTGTCGAAGTCGCTCATCGAGGCGAGGTCGACCTCGCCGCCGTTGGCCTCGATCGTCACTGCCGCCAGCTGCGCGAGACGCACGTTCAGCGACTCGCCCCGCAGCGACGCGCCGAACACGAGCAGCCTGATCGGCTGGCGCGACTCGCTGGCGCTCATCGCCGCAGCGTACCGCCTGCCCGGTGCGCGCGCCTAGAGTGTCGGGCGATGGCCGAGCACCCACGACAAGAGCCGTTGCCAGACGATCGATCGGGTGCGACGAGGCCGCGCGTGGCGACGACCGGCCCCGCGCCGGGCGCGGCGGCCGCGATCTCGCTGCGGGGCGTCGCAAAGAGCTTCGGGGCGATCAGGGCTGTCGCCGGACTGGACCTCGAGGTGCCTAGCGGCGTGTGCTTCGGCCTGCTCGGCCCGAACGGCGCGGGCAAGTCGACGACGATGCGCATGCTCACCGCGCAGGCGCTCGCTGACGAGGGCGCGATCGAGGTGCTCGGCTACGAGCTCCCGGCGCAGTCCAAGCAGGCGCGCATGGAGATGGGCGTCGTGCCCCAGCTCGACAACCTCGACGTCGAGCTCACCTGCCGCCAGATCCTGATGGTGTTCGCGCGCCTGTACCGGGTGGCTCGCGCAGAGCGCGCCGCAGCTGTGCAGCGGGCGCTCGAGCTCGCGAATCTGTCTCCGCGCGCCGACACGATCGTGCGCGAGCTCTCGGGCGGCATGCGCCGGCGGCTGCTCGTGGCCCGCGGCCTCATCCACGAGCCGCGCCTGGTGCTGCTCGACGAGCCCACCGTCGGGCTCGATCCGCAGGTCCGCCAGGAGCTGTGGTCGCTGATCGACGGGCTGCGCACCGGCGGCGTGACCGTGCTCATGTCCACGCACTACATCGAGGAGGCAGAGCGCCTCGCCGACACCGTGGCGGTCATGTCCCACGGCCGCGTGATCGCCCAGGGCCCGCCCGCCGAGCTCGTGCGCGAGCACGCCGGCGAGCAGGTGCTCGAGGTCTACGGCCCGCCCCAGCGCCTGGCGCAGGTGAGCGAGCTGGCCGAGGGCAACGGCTGGTCGAGCCGGCGCAGCGGGCCCGCGGTCGCGATCCTCCGAGCCGAGACGCTCGACGGCATGGCCCCCGAGGGCGTGCGCCGCCCGGCCAACCTCGAGGACGCGTTCGTCGCGCTCACCGGCGAGCAGATCGAATGAGCGCGCCGGCGGCATCGCTTGGCGGCGCGCCCGGGCGCGTGGATGGCACGTCGGCCACCGCGCGTGCCGTGCGCCGGCTGGAACCGGCCGCGCTCACGGCCGTGATGAGCCGCGACGTGACCATCTTCGGGCGCTACTGGAAGGCGACCACGTTCTCCTCGATCGTCCAGCCGACGATCTACCTGCTCGCCTTCGGGCTCGGCTTCGGGGCGCTGCTGCACAACTACGGCGGCATCCCCTACGTCCAGTACGTGGCCACCGGCGTCGTCGCCACGGCCGTGCTCTTCTCCTCGGCCTTCCCCGGCATGTTCAACACGTTCGTGCGCTGGCAGTTCCAGCGCACCTACGACGCCATGCTCGCCGCCCCGCTCGACGTCGAGGAGCTGATCACCGCCGAGGTGCTCTGGATCTCGATCCGCGCGGGCATCTACGGCGTCGCGCCGCTGCTCGTGGCGCTCGCGTTCGGCCTAGAGCCCGAGCCCGGCATGCTGCTCGTGCCGTTCATCGCCTTTCTGACCGGCTTCGGTTTTGCCGCCTTCGGCGTCGCGATCGCGGCGGTCGCGAAAACGATCGACAACTTCAACTACGTCACGAGCGCCGTGCTCACGCCCCTATTCCTGCTCGCGGGCACGTTCTTTCCGATCTCCAGGCTGCCGGTCGGCGTGCGCGTCGCGGCCCAGTTCAACCCGCTGTTCCACTGCGTCCAGCTCGTGCGCGACGCCTCGCTCGCGCACCTCGGTCTCGTCGACCTCTACCACGCCGGGGTGCTCGTCGTCTTCGCGCTGCTCGCCTGGCGCCTGGCGATCTCCCAGCTCGGGCGGAGGCTGATCGACTGAGCAACGGCGGCCGCTGCACCGAGCACGCTCAGCAAACCCTGAGCTTCCCCACACGCCCACTTCAGGCGCGCGGGCGATGCTACGCACCATGAGCCCTCCCCCGCACAGGCATCCCGCGGCGGCCCCGGCCGCCGCCGGGCACAGCGCGCCCGCGAGCGCAGTCTCTGCCGCCGTCTCCGCGCCACCGGCCCGGCGCACGGGCGTGTCCCGCTCCAGCGGCGCACGCGCGCGGTGGCTGCGCACGCGAGCCCAAACCCTCTCCCTGCGCCTCCCGCATCCCGAGCTCGCCGGCTTGATCGCGCTGGCCGGCGTGCTCAACCTGTGGGCCCTCTCGCGCAACGGCTGGGCCAACGACTACTACAGCGCCGCCGTGCGCTCGATGAGCACGAGCTGGCACAACTTCCTGTTCGCCTCGCTCGACCCCAGCGGGGTGATGACCGTCGACAAGCCGCCGCTGGCGCTCTGGGTGCAGGCGCTGTCGGTGCGCGCGTTCGGCTACCACCCGCTGAGCGTGCTCGTGCCCCAGGCGCTCATTGGCGTCGCCAGCGTCGTGCTCGTCTACGACCTCGTGCGCCGGCGCTTCGGGCGCGTGGCCGGCTTCGCCGGCGGCCTCGCGCTCGCGCTCACGCCGATCACGGTCGCGATGTCGCGCCACAACAACCCCGACGCGCTGCTCGTGCTGTGCTGCGTGGCCGCGCTCTGGTGCACCGTCCGCGGCCTGGAAAGCGGGCGCACGCGCTGGATCGTGCTCGCCGGCGTGTGCGCTGGCCTCGGCTTCGAGACCAAGATGCTCGTCGCGCTCGTGGTCGTGCCCGGGATCGTTGCCGCCTGGCTGTGGCTCGCCCCGGCGGCGCGCGGGCGCCTGCACGCCCTGCGCCAGCTGCTCATGGGCGGCGCGGCGATGCTCGTCGTCGGCGGCGCCTGGCCGGCGCTCGTCGAACTCACGCCGGCCGCCGACCGGCCATGGGTCTCGGGCACGAGCGACAACAGGATCCTGTCGCTGATCTTCGAATACAACGGCCTCGGCCGTGTAGACGGGCAGGCCGGCGGCCCGGGCGGCATGGGCGGCGGCGTGTTCGGCGGCACCCCCGGCCCGCTGCGCCTGCTCAACTCCGCGCTCGGTGGGCAGGCCGGCTGGCTGCTCGGCTTCGCCGCCGTGGGCGCGCTCGCGCTGCTCGTGGCCACGCGCCTGCGCCGCTCGGATGCGCGCAGCGGCTGGCTGATCGTCGTCGGCGGAGCGTTCGCCGTCACCGCCGTGCTGTTCAGCGAGGCGAGCGGCATCTTCCACCCCTACTACGTCTCGCTGCTGGCGCCGTTCATCGCGGCGCTCGCAGGGGCGCTCGTGGGCGAGCTCGTCGGCGGGCGCCTGCGCGCGCGCATCGTCGGACCGCTCGCCGTCGCCGCCGGCTGCGTCGTCGAGCTCGTCGTGCTCGGCGACTACCCCGGCCAGCTCACCTGGCTTGCGCCGGTGCTCATCGTCGTCGGCGTGCTCGCGATCCTCATGCTCGTCGGCCTGCGCGGAGCGCGCGCACGAGCGGCCGCCGTCGCCGCGGTCCTCGCCGTGCTCCTCATCGCACCTGGCGCGTGGGCCTTTGACACGCTCGGCCACGCCACGAGCGGCACCTTCCCGGCCGGCGGGCCGGCCTCGGTCGCCGACGCCGGCGGAGGGGGAGGGGCGTTCGGCGGAGGGGGAGGGGCGTTCGGCCGCTTCGGCGGCGCGCGCTTCGGCGGCTCCGCTCGCGCCTTCGGATCTGGCGCGGGCGGCGGCTCAGCGCTCCAGCTGTTCGGCCCCGGCGGCCCGCCGGCGGGCGGCGGCGCGGGCTCGAGCGCGAGCGCGGGCTCGAGCGGCCCAGGAGCGCCTCCGGGGCTGTTGGGGTCAGGCGGCGGACGCGGCTTTGGCGCCGGAGCTGGCTTTGGCGCCCGCGGCGGGTTTGGCGGCGGCGCGGGCCCGATGGGCGGGTCGCTGTCGAGCACGATCCTCGAATACGTCAAGCACCACGGCGGCGGCACGATCGCGGTCGCGAGCCAGTCGAGCGCCGCATCGGCGATCATCTCCGGCGACGCCAAGGTCGCCGGCATCGGCGGTTTCTCCGGGCGCGAGAGCGACGTGAGCGTGTCCTGGCTTGCCCAGGAGGTCCGTGCGGGGAAAATCCGCTGGGTGCTCGATGAAGCGAACGGCGGGCTCGCCGCTGGACCCCCGGGCGAAACACGCACGGGCTCGCGCACCGCGATGGCGGCGGTCGCGAAGACCTGCAGGGCGGTCACGCTGCCGGCAAGGACCTCCACGACCTCCGCCTCCGGCGGCGGCGTCGGAACGGGCGGAAGCCTGTATGACTGCCGGGGCTACGCGGACCAGCTGGCCTCTGTCGCCGAGTGATCCTCGTGCTCGTTGGCGCCTCTAACGCCGTCAGGGCGCGAGCGGGTTGAGCCAGGGGAGCTCGCTGAAGCGCGCGAAGTCGGTGTCCGCCGAGCAGAGGCCGACGCCGTGCTCGATCGCGAGCGCGGCGAGCTGGGCATCGGGGATCATGTTGCCGCGCAGCTGGTAGCGCTCGATCAGGTCGCCGAGGATCGCCGCGTGGCGCTCGGTGGGCGTCGCCAGCCAGGTCACGTCGCACGCCAGCCAGTCCTGCACCTGGCGCCACGCTTCTGAAGGCGCGAGTGGGCTCGCGGAGATCCGTGGGCGGGTGACGATCCGCAGGAACGCGCCCAGCGACTGCCACGCCAGGCCGACCGGCTGCTCGCCGTTCAGCTTCTCGGTCAGCCAGTCCCGAGCCCGTGCGTGAAACGGGCTGCGCTCGTCGACCGCGAACAGCAGCAGGTTGGCGTCGAGCAGCATCAGCGGTGGTCGGGCCCCTCGATGAGCTCGAGCGCCTCGGCGATGTTCGTCACGTCGATCTCAAGGCCGAGATCGTGTGTTCGCTGCACGAAGGGCGCGCGCGGCTCACGCCGGCGCGTCATGCCCGCCCGCGCGAGCTCGTTGAGCGCCTCGCTCAGGCCCAGCGAACGCTCCCGCCGCAGGCGCACGAGCTCCGCCGCAACGTCGTCGGCGAGAGTCACGGTCGTGCGCATGTGCCAACTCTAGCATCATGATGCGCTGCCACCGGCATCTCCATGCGATCAGGAGAGGGCGTCGCAACCAGCCGAAAGGGACGCCGAAACAGGGCCCCCGGGCTCGCCGTCCAGCCAGGCGCGCACCCGCCCGACTAAACGTCCGTGCGATGCGGGCCGCGCGATTTCAGTCGGCAGGAGTTCGCGCCGACACGTCTAATACCGAACTCGAATCCCCGCAACTTTCGGGCGCTTCATGCTCAAAAGGGGCGATAGACGTATCCGACAGGGAGGTAGTTTGCCGTGAGGACCAACATGCGTACTTCGTTTCTTGCGTTCATAGTGGGAGCGCTCGTCCTCTTGGCAGCTGCCCCTGCCGCCTACGCTGCTGGCAGCTTCGAAAAATTCTTCGCGGGGAACTGCAACGCGGCTAGTGAAACCTGCGGCAAAGGCGCCAAAGAAGGCACCCCCAAAGAAGCGAAAGAACAAGGTGAACTCCACTCGGGCGCGTTCGTGCCGTTCGGAGTGACCGATTTCAAACTAGCGGCCTACCCAGCGAACAACGAAACGTTCGCCTACGAACCCCACTCGACATTCTTCGCTCCGATCGGGTTCCCCACTGAAAACCTCAAAAACCTCCGGGTCGACGTCGCTCCCGGCGTGGTTACGAACCCTCAGTCGGTTCCTAAGTGCTCGGAAGCCGACTTCATGGGCGTAAAAGTGGCCGAAGTAAAAGGCGTTCCCATCTTCACCGCACCAACGTGCCCGAAAAGCACGTATATCGGGAAGAACGAAGTCACGACCATCTCTGAAGTCCATCCCCCAAAATGGGAAGACGTCGAATTGACCGGCAAGGTCTACAACCTCGAACAGAAAGCCGGCCAGGGCTCGACCTATGGGGTTGCACTCGAAGTCGGCGGCGGTCTCGTCACCCACACGATCATCGAAGGCAGCGTCGAATTCGCATCCGACTACCACGACTACTTCGTGATCAAGAACATCTCAGCGGGCCTGATCGAGTCCCGTCTCCTCTTCTACGGCAACAAAAACCCAGAAAACAGTGGAGCACCGACCACGTTCATCCGCAACGGCACGAAGTGCGCCGTCGTCGGGGCGGAAACGACGACGGTCGACCGTGGTGAATTCGTAACCGGCGCCTCGGAAGAACGGCCCTACACTAGTCTGGCTGGAGGGGAAGGATGCTCTGGTCTGGCCTTCGAACCGTCGTTCACGCTCACGCCCGAATCGGCGTTCACGGACGGCACCGACGGCATCACGACCGAAACGAAGGCCACGCATCCTGCTGCCGGTGCCGGAAACGACACCGCCGACCTGTCCTCGATCACCGTCAAAATGCCCGAAGGCATGACGATGAACCCGTCGGCCGCAGCGTCGCTCGAAGGCTGCGAACCGGCACAGGCCGAAACCAACACACCGAGCACGGCCTTTGAAATCGCCAAACTGAACCCGATCGCCTGTCCGTCGGGCAGCAAGATCGGTACGGTCAACCTCGAAGTGCCGACGGCACCGGAAGGCGCTCTGCAGGGCCCGATCTTCCTCGGCAAGCCCGCCGGTAAACCGATCGAAGGCCCGCCCTACACGATCTACCTGGACGCCGAATCGACGCGCTACGGCGTGCGCACGCTGCTGAAAGGCAGCGCCATGCCCAACCTGTCGACCGGCCAGCTGACGGTCACGTTCAACGAAAACCCGCAGGCACCGTTCAACAACGTCAAGCTGCACTTCAACGGAGGCGCGTTCGCGCCGATTGCCAACCCGCTCGTCTGCGGCAACACCGGAGTGACCCCCGAATTCGCGAGCTTCCCAAGCCCGAACGTCTCGGGCAAATCGTTCCTCCCCGGCCCGAGCACGTTCACCACGATCGGCTGCGCCTCCTCGCCGCCCCCGTTTGCCCCGTCGCAGAGCAGCTCGGTCCTGCCTGCGGTCGGCGGGTCGACGACCAACCTGACGTTCACGCTGGTGCGGCCCGAAGGGCAACAGTACGTCAACTCTCTGAGCACGACCCTGCCGCCGGGGCTCTACGCCAAGATCCCGGCGGTGCCGACGCTGTGCAGCGAAGCGCAGGTCAACGCGCACGCCTGTCCGGCGGCGAGCCTCGTGGGGACTGTGACCGCGAAGGTCGGTTCGGGTAAGCCGTACCCGTTCGGGGGCCTGGTCTACCTGACCGGCCCTGACCAGGGCGCGCCGTATGGCCTGCAGTTCGAAGTCCCGGTCGAAGCGGGACCGTTCAACCTCGGGGTGGAACACGTCCACGCGAAGATCGAAGTCAACCCGAACACCGCACAGGTGGTGGTCACCTCGCCGGTGCCGACCATCAAGGCGGGCATCCCGACGCGCCTGAGGGAACTCACGGTCAACCTCACGCGCGCCAACTACGTCCTGAACCCGACCAACTGCGGCCAGCTGAAGTTCGAATCGACCGCCACCTCGACGCTTGGCGCGAGCTCGACGTTCACGAGCCCGTTCCAGGTCGAAGGCTGCTCCAGCCTGCCATACAAGCCGACGTTCGTGGCCAAGACGAGCGGCAAGTACTCCAAAGCCAACGGAGCGAGCCTCGAAACGACGTTCAACACGCCCGAAGGCAGCGCGAACTCCAAATCGGTGCTCGTCCAGCTGCCCAAGCAGCTGCCGTCACGCCTGACCACGCTGCAGAAAGCGTGCACCGAAAAACAGTTCGCGGAAAACCCGCTGGCGTGCCCGCCGGGCTCGAAGGTCGGCTCCGCGAGGGCCAACACGATCCTGCTCCCGGGCAAACTCCAGGGGCCGGCGATCTTCGTCTCCCACGGCGGAGAGGCCTTCCCCGACCTCGATCTCGTGCTCGAAGCCAACGGCATTCGCGTGATCGTCGTCGGGCACACGAAAATCACCAAAGGGATCACGACGACGAACTTCGAATCGACGCCAGACTCGCCGGTCTCGAGCATCACCGTCGTCCTGCCGCTCGCGTCGAACTCGGCGCTCGCCGCCAACGGCAACCTGTGCACGCAGTCGCTGGTCATGCCGACGACGATCACCGCGCAGAACGGCAAGGTGTTCAAACAGAACACCAAGATCCAGCCGGTCAACTGCGGGATCCAGGTCGTCGGCCACAAGACCGCCGGCAACGTGGCGCGCATCACCGTGCAGACCTACGGAGCCGGTCGCGTTAGCGGCAGCGGCAGCGGCCTGAGCACCGCCGCCAAGTGGGTCAACGGCGCGACGCGCACGACGATCGACGTCCCGCTCACGTCCTCCGCGCGCCAGCACAAGCCGAAAACGGTGAGGGTCCGCATCGGCTTCTTCCCCAAGAAGAAGGGCGCGGCGACGTCGGTCGCCTACCAGTCGGTCAGGTTCCCCTAGGGCGAGGTCTCGTTCACAGCCATCGGGGGCGGCCTTTGGGCCGCCCCCTCGCTTTAAGCCTGCACTTGCCCTAGATTTCTAGCCGATGGACGCATCGATCGGCAGCCTCGACAGCCTCTACGCTGGGCGCGAGCCAGCCCCGCAGGCGGGGGGCGACCCCCTGTTCGCCGCCGTGCGCCGGGTAGCCCAGCTGGCCGACGAGGTGGCCGACGAGCCCCAGATCGTGCGCGGGCTGGCCGGCGAGCTGCTCGTGCTGCCGGGCGCCCAGGAGGTGCACGTCCACCAGCTCGCGCTGCCCGGCCAGACGCAGGAGCGCGTGGCCGTCTATCTCAGCAACGGCAACGCCCGTCTGAGCTACATGCTGGCGCGCGGCGAGCGCCCGCCGGGGGTCAGCTGGGTGGCGAGCACCGGGCGCAGCTTCCTGGCGACCGACGAGCGCGAGCTCGCCGCGAGCGTGCCGCGGCTGGTGGCCACCGGCGCGACTACCGCCGCGCTGCTGCTGCCGCTGTCCCAGGGGGGCGTGCCGCGGGCGGTCGTGATCCTCGCCCGGCGCCTCGGCGAGCCCTTCGACGAGCGCTCGGTCGCGATCGCGGCCACGCTCGTCGACCAGGGGGCCACGGCCCTCGCGCTCGCCCGGGCACGCGCCGAGGCCGGCACCGACGCCGTCGCCGGGTGCCTGAACCACCGCGCGATGCGCCGGCGCCTGGACGAGGAGATCGATCGCGCCGCGCGCACGGGCAACCCGCTGTCGTGCCTGCTGATGGACCTCGACGACTTCAAGCTCGTCAACGACGAGCACGGCCACCAGGCAGGCGACAGGGCGCTGCGGCGGGTCGTGCAGGCGCTCGTGGGGGAGTTCCGCGCGTTCGACCGCGTGGCGCGCTACGGCGGGGACGAGTTCGTCGTGATCCTGCCCAACGCCGACCTGCGCGCCGCCGCGGCCGCGGCCGCGCGTGCGCTCGAGCGCCTGCGCGAGGTGCCCGCGTTCGACGACGGCCCGGCGATCTCGGCCTCGATCGGCGCCGCAGAGTGGCACGCGCCGATGACCACCGACGAGCTGCTCGAGGGTTGCGATCGCGCGCTCCTGCGTGCCAAGCGCGAGGGCAAGGGGCGCGTGACCAGGGCGGCGCCGGCCGCCGACCGACCGGCCGGTTGAGTCTGCGAGACTGGGGGAAGGCCGAGAACAGACCCCACAGACGGGAGAATGCGTATGTCGCAGAACAGCTTCGCCGCCAGGGACAAGCTCACCGTCGGCGACCGCGAGTACGAGATCTTCCGTCTGGACAGCCTGCAGGAGCGCTTCGACGTCACGCGGCTGCCGTTCTCGCTGAAGGTCCTGCTCGAGAACCTGCTGCGCACCGAGGGCAACGGTGCGGTCGACGCTGCCGACGTGCAGGCGCTCGCCAGCTGGGACGCGAAGGCCCAGCCGAGCAAGGAGATCGCGTTCACGCCAGCGCGCGTGCTCATGCAGGACTTCACCGGCGTGCCGGCGATCGTCGACCTCGCCGCGATGCGCGACGCGATCGTGCAGATGGGCGGCGACGCCGAGACGATCAACCCGCTCGCCCCCGCCGAGCTCGTGATCGACCACTCCGTGCAGGTCGACGCCTTCGGGACGCGCGACGCCTTCCGCGTCAACGCCGAGCGCGAGTTCGAGCGCAACCGCGAGCGCTACGCGTTCCTGCGCTGGGGCCAGGGCGCCTTCGAGCACCTCTCGGTCGTGCCGCCCGACACGGGGATCGTGCACCAGGTCAACCTCGAGTACCTGGCGCGCGTGGTGTTCGACGACCAGCGCACCGGCCAGGCCTACCCCGACACGCTCGTGGGCACCGACTCGCACACGACGATGGTCAACGGCCTCGGCGTGCTCGGCTGGGGGGTCGGCGGGATCGAGGCCGAGGCG
Organism: Solirubrobacteraceae bacterium; assembly: GCA_035622255.1. GTDB lineage: Bacteria > Actinomycetota > Thermoleophilia > Solirubrobacterales > Solirubrobacteraceae > Palsa-744. The sequence continues at coordinate 14,793 of DASPVR010000086.1, forward strand.
GCGATGCTCGGCCAGCCGATGTCGATGCTCATCCCGCAGGTGCTCGGCGTGCGCCTGCACGGTCAGCTGCCCGAGGGCGCGACCGCGACCGACCTCGTGCTCACGGTCACCGAGCTGCTGCGAAAGCGCGGCGTCGTGGGCATGTTCGTCGAGTTCTTCGGCGCCGGGCTGGCCGGCCTGCCGATCGCAGACCGCGCCACGATCGGCAACATGTCGCCGGAGTTCGGCAGCACCTGCGCGATCTTCCCGATCGACGAGGAGACGCTTCGCTACATGCGCTTCTCCGGGCGCTCGTCCGAGCGGATCGCGCTCACGGAGGCCTACGCCCGCGAGCAGGGACTCTGGCACGACGAGCGCTCCGAGCAGCCGACGTTCTCGGATGTCGTCGAGCTCGACCTCGGCGAGGTGCAGCCGAGCATCGCCGGTCCCAAGCGTCCGCAGGACCGCGTCGCGCTCGCCGACGCCCGCGACTCCTTCCACGAGGCGCTCGGCGGCTACGTGCGCTACGACGGACGCGACGAGGCGGTCGCCGAGAGCTTTCCCTCCAGCGACCCGCCGGCCAACGGGTCAGACCGCGAGTGGCGTCCCGACGGCGACGGCCCCAGCTACGTCGAAGAGCCCGACGCCGGCGGCGTGGCGGTGCGCTCGGCCAGCGCCGTGAGCTGCAAGCTCGCCGACGGCACCGAGGTGGCGCTCGACCACGGCCACGTGGTGATCGCGGCGATCACGAGCTGCACGAACACGTCCAACCCGTCGGTCATGGTCGGCGCGGGTATCCTCGCGCGCAACGCCGTCGCGCGCGGGCTGAGCGCCAAGCCGTGGGTGAAGACCTCGCTCGCGCCTGGCTCGAAGGTCGTGACCGAGTATCTGGACCGCGCCGGGCTGACCGAGCCGCTCGAGCAGCTCGGCTTCAACCTCGTCGGCTACGGCTGCACGACGTGCATCGGCAACTCCGGGCCGCTGGCGCCAGAGATCTCAGAGGCGGTCGCCGAGGGCGATCTGGCGGTCGTGTCGGTGCTCTCGGGCAACCGCAACTTCGAGGGGCGCATCAACCCCGACGTGAAGATGAACTACCTGGCCTCGCCGCCGCTGTGCGTCGCCTACGCGCTCGCCGGCACGATGGACATCGACATGCTCGGTGAGCCGCTCGGGACCGACGCCGACGGCGAGGACGTGTACCTGCGCGACGTCTGGCCGTCGGAGCAGGAGGTGGCCCAGACGATCGAGGAGGCCGTGCAGGCCGACATGTTCAGAAAGAGCTACAGCGAGGTGTTCGCCGGCGACGAGCGCTGGAACACACTCGACACGCCCGCGGGCGAGCGCTTTGCCTGGGACGAGCGCTCGACCTACGTACGCCTGCCGCCCTACTTCGCCGACATGCCGCGCGAGCCCCAGCCCGTCGAGGACGTGCGCGACGCGCGCGTGCTCGCGCTGCTCGGCGACAGCGTCACGACCGACCACATCTCCCCGGCGGGCTCGATCAAGCGCGACGGACCGGCAGGCACCTACCTGCGCGAGCGCGGCGTCGAGCCGCGCGACTTCAACTCATACGGCTCGCGCCGCGGCAACCACGAGGTGATGATGCGCGGCACGTTCGCCAACATCCGCCTGCGCAACCAGCTCGCGCCGGGCACCGAAGGCGGCGTGACGCGCTACCTCGGCCCCGCCGCGGGCTCCTCAGACGGCGCGGCGCCCGCCGAGCAGATGTCGATCTACGACGCCGCCGTGCGCTACATGGCAGCGGGCGTGCCGCTCGTCGTGCTCGCGGGCAAGGAGTACGGCTCTGGCTCCTCGCGCGACTGGGCGGCCAAGGGCACCAAGCTGTTGGGCGTGCGCGCGGTGATCGCCGAGAGCTTCGAGCGCATCCACCGCTCCAACCTCGTGGGCATGGGCGTGCTGCCGCTCCAGTTCGGAGATGGTGAGAGCGCGGGCTCGCTCGGCCTGAGCGGCGAGGAGGTGTTCTCGATCGACGGCCTCGCCGGGGCGATGGCGGGCGGCGGCGCGGCGCCGGCGATGGTGCGCGTACG
>DASPVR010000087.1:0-3820 GCA_035622255.1 Solirubrobacteraceae bacterium
GGCGACCGCGGCGACCGCAGCGCCCGCACCGGCGCCCGCACCGAGCACCCACGTCGCAGGCGCGTGCCCCAGGAAGAGGGCGGACAGCGGCAGGATGATCGCGACAGCGGGAGCGATGAACCCCAGTCCGCCTACGATCGCGCCGGCGACACCCGCCGCGCGGTAGGCGCAGAGGATCGCCAGCTGCGTTGAGGTCGGCCCCGGTAAGAGGTTGCACGCAGCGTTGGCGTCCTGGAAGGAGTGCGCGTCCATCCAGCTGTTGCGCTCGACGACGAGCTGGCGAAGCAGCGCGATGTGCGCGGGCGGACCGCCGAAGCCGGTTATCCCGATGCGCGTCCACTCGCGCGCGACAGTCCCGAGCGACGCCTTGTGGGTCGCCGGCTCTGCGGAGACTACGCCCACGGAGCCTCTGTTAGGGAGTGGGCTGGAAGAGCTCGACGAGATTGCCGGAGGGATCCTCGACGAGGTTCTGCCTTCCCCCGACTCCGGTCACGATCTCGTTGCGGAAGCTCGCACCGCGCTCGCGAAGGTCGTCCACCGCCGCCTCGAGGTCCTCGACCTCGATCTGAAAGCGGTTCCAGCCGCCGGGCTCGGGAAGCGTGCCGTCGGGCATCGCCTGGCCGCCCCCCGGGCCGCCGCACGGTGCGCTCAGCACGAGGCGAAGAGCGCCGCGTGAGAGCATCGTGAACGTGGGCGCGGGATGCGTGACCTCCTCGAAGCCGAGCTGCTCGCGATAGAAGGCGAGAAGCACTTCGTCGCGCTTGGGGTCACCGGTGTCGATGCTGGCCGCCTCGACGGTCCCGCTGGCGCGCTCAAGCCCCGATCGATCGGTCTCCAGCGAGCCATCGAATCGCTGGAAGGCTCCATGGACGGTGGCCACCGTCAGATGCCTGATCGTAAATCCGACCCTTGATCGCTCTGGCTCGATGCTCCAGCGGCCGGCCACAGGAGGGAGCTTCGTCCGGGCCCGGACCGGCATCGCAACTTTCGAATCGGGGGGATCCCCAGCCGACATCGCGCCATCAGACGCTAGTTCTGGCGTGGGTCCGCAGCCATCCGCCCAAACACCGGACCAACCTCCGTAGATAATCTCGCGCGCTTGAGACGCGCGAGTGACACCATTACTTCTCATGCAGAGCGGGATGTAGTCGATCACAGCCACGGGTGCTGTGCCCGACCCACCAGGGAGGGCCACCTAAGCCATGGCGCTGTGATCGTGGACAGCGCCGTCCTCGTGCTCCGCGAGGGGCTCGAGGCGATCCTGGTGCTCGGCCCTGTGAGCGCGAGCTTCTTGGGCGCGAACAAGAGCAAGCGAAACCCCGTCGCGCTCGGCGCAGGCATCTTGTTCGCCGCGGTCGTTGCGACCGGGTTCGCCGGCAATCTGGCCGATCGGCACGCTCGGTGGCGGAGGACTCGACGTGCAGGCGGCGGCCGGCCTGTTGGCGGTCGCATTGCTGCTCGTGATCATGAACTGGTTCTTTCACGGCGTCTGTTGGACGGGGTGGATCGCTCACCATCATCGTCGTCGCAGGACAAGCTGTCGGGCTCCGGCGGGCGCAAGCTGATGTTCGGTCGCGTGGCGCTGGGCTTCACCGCGGTCTAACGCGAGGGCCTCGAGATCGTGCTCTTCCTGGAGGCGTTACGTTGGGGGGTGCCGGAATGGCCCCGCGGCAGCGGGCGCCTCTGTTTGCGCGGATAGCGAGCCCTACGCCCCAGCGTGACGGGACGCCCCTGGGGCGAGCACCGGGCGTCTCCGGAGCGCCGGCAGGAGCTTGGTCTGACGAGCGCTTTGCTTGAAGAGTGCGGCGCGCAACGTTCACCGCCCGGCACGCGATCACCCGCCTACTACACTTTGTCCACGGACAAAGTGATAATTGGGAGGTCGTGATGCTTTTCCAGCAGGTTCTCTACAGAGATCTCGGATGTGCGTCCTACGTCCTGGGCGACGGCGGCAAGGCCGTGGTCGTCGATCCCCGCTTCGACATCGACGTCTACCTCGAGCTCGCGCGGGACAACAATGTTGAGATCACGCACGTCATCGACACACACGACCACGCCGACCACATGAGCGGGCGCGTCCGCCTCGCCGAGCGCACCGGTGCGATCGCGCACAGACCGGCGCGCTCCGAGGACCCGAACCGGAACGACATCGAGCCGGGCCAAGAGCTGTTCGTGGGAAACCTGCGCCTTGGCGCGTTGGCAACGCCGGGCCATAGACCCGAGCACATCGCGATCGTCGTCAGCGACGAGTCGCGCTCGCCCGATCCCTGGCTGGTCCTCACGGGCGACTCGCTGCTCGTCGGTGACCTCGCGCGCCCCGACCTCGCCGTCGAGCCTGAGCTCGGCTCACGCGAGCTGCACTCGAGCGTGCTCGGGCTGCTCGAGCTCGGCGATCACGTCGAGGTGTGGCCCGGCCACGTAGGCGGTTCTCTTTGCGGCGGTACCGGCCTCAGCGCAAAGACCTCCTCGACCGTCGGATACGAGGCGCGGACCAACCCGCTCCTCAAGCTTGACGAGGACTCCTTCGTCGATCGCCTCATGGCCGGCATCCCGGTGCGCCCACCCAACATTGCGCACATCGTGGAGGGCAACCGCGCGACGTTTCGGCGCGAGCCCGAAAGGCCCCACTTCCTCAGTTCGCAGGAGCTGGCCGACGTCCTGCGAGACGACGCCAGCGTGCTCGACGTACGCGAGCCGGGCGCCTTTGACGCCGGCCACATCGCAGGCGCGATCAATCTGCCAGCGATGACCCAGGCGATTGGCACGCGGGCCGGCTGGGCTGTGCGGCCCGAGGAGGCGCTCGTCATCGCCGCCGACGACGAGCGCGTCGCTTGGGCGACAGCCGGCGCACTGCATGCGGTCGGGCTGTGGCGCATCGTCGGAATCGCGCTCGACTGGGATGGTCTGGCGATCGTGAGCGAGCGCTCCTGGAGCCTGCAGCGGCTAGCCCGGGCGATCCGCGAGGACGCTGTCGATCTCTTCGACGTACGCGATGCGAACGAGTGGCGTTGCGGACACGTCGATGGCTCTCGGCACTTGCCCCTCGCAAAGCTCGGCAGTGGCCGCAGGCTCGACCTAGATCTGACCGGGGCGCCTGTCGCGGTGGCCTGTGCAGCTGGCGCGCGCGCCGCCTTCGCGGCGAGCCTCCTGCGCCGAGGCGGCATCCGCGACGTCGTTCGCGTTTCCGGGGGCGGCATCGGCAATCTGCCGACCCATGGTGTCAGGCTCGTGGGTGGCGTCGCGTGACGCCACGACTGCTGGGCCGACCACGCCGACGATCGCCGGCCCTTCGCGCGTCCGATCGCACACAAGCGAGCAGCCACCGTCGCGATTGTCGGCGCAGGGGACCGGACGCTGTCGAGTCGGTGCGGCGCGGCTGCGCACGCGTGGTACGCATCGACCCGCTGTGCCCGGAAAAACTGCCTACCTGTAGGCACTTCGTGAGGGGTGCGCGTTGGTGTGAGCGATGGGATCGAACCCACGATCGCTTGGGGCACAACCCGCACCTGAGCGTGATGCCCAGCACGGGCGCCGATGCTCGCTGCTCCTCGGTGATGCTCAGGACGCTTGGTGACGCGCCCTGTGGCGTGCCTCGGGTGGCGGTGCTAGGGAGTCAGGTGCCCTCGGCGTCGATTAGCATTGCCATCCGAGCAGCACAGGCCACCGCCAGCGACTCGTCCGCCTCGTCAAAGCGGCCGCTTTGCTTCTGTGTGAAGTAGAGGTTTCCCCAGGCTTCGCCACCGACCAGGATCGGGACCCCGAGGAAGTTGTGCATCTCCGGATGGCCGGGCGGGAAGCCGTAGGCGCGCTCATGTGTCGT
>DASPVR010000088.1:0-2757 GCA_035622255.1 Solirubrobacteraceae bacterium
TCGAACCGGTGACCTCCTGCTTGCAAGGCGGTCAAGAACGACGGAGCCCCAGGGGGATCGCGCCGAAGCGCGAGAGCCCTACCTGGGGCATACGCAAGCTAGTGTAGCGCAAGCACGCCCCGTCGCGAATGCTCTCGTGCAGCCATCCCAAGCCGCAAGATGGATCACCGACGCTCGGTTTGCGCCATATCTCGCGCTTGCCGGTGGCGACCATGCCGGGGCTGTCTCGCTGTACGTGTGGAACGCGCAGATTTCCGCGGCCGCATTCGAGACGCTGCATCACGTCGAGGTTCTCTTGCGCAACGCGGTGGACGAGCAGTTTACGCCTGTCGACCCGTCGGCTACCGTCGGCGCGACGTGGCTGACTGACCCCGCGATCCTCAACGAGGCCTCGCGCCGGCGCGTGTCCGAGACCGTCGAACGGGTCAGGCGCGAGGGCAAGTCCCCCACCCGAGGCCGGGTCGTAGCCGGGTTGTCCTTCGCATTCTGGCGGGCGCTGTTCGACCGCAAGTACGAGCGGCTGTGGGTCGCACAGCTACACCGAGCCTTTCCGGCAGGCTCCGGGCAGCGCACCGAGGTCGCGAAGCTGATGTCGAACCTCGTCCCGTTCCGTAACAGGCTCGCGCATCATGAGACCATCGTTCGTCGACCCATCGCCTCGCACTACGAGGAGATACTGACGCTCGCAGCGTTGATCGATCCGGACGCGCGCGTCTGGCTCGAGAGCGTTTCCCGCGTCGACCGAGTCCTCGCCGAACGACCGGACGTCAGCTGATGGGTTCGCCGAACGCGGGCGCTCCAGCGTGGGCGAGCTCGTATCCGAGCGAGCGGTAGGCGCGTAGGCGCTTGTTGAACATGCGCCGCAGGACCGGCACCTCTGCGTCGACGTAGTCGTAGATGAGAACGTCTTGCTTACCGGGGTGGGCTCGGTGCAGGCGCCCGGCGTACTGGATGACGGTGCCCTTCCATGCGATCGGCATTGCCAGCACGAGCGTGTCGAGAAGGGGGTCGTCGAAGCCCTCGCCGATGTAGCGGCCGGTCGCGAGCACCATGTGCTCGCCGTCCTGGTTTGGCGAGCTGCTCGCGCGCGACGCGGTGCTCCGCCGGGCGCATCTCGCCGTGCAGGGTGATGAGTGTGTGGCTGCCCTGGTCAAGATGGACGGCGAGTCGCTCTAGGTGTTCGCGCCGTTCGGTTAGCACGATCGGCCGGCGGCCGTTGGCTGCGAGCTCCAGCGTGTCCTTGGCGATCAGCTGGGTGCGCGCCTCGTCGGTCACGAGCGCTGTGAAGACCTCCTGTATGTGTGGGTCGGTGGGCAGTGTTGCCGGGTCGAAGAGGGTGTCTCGGCGCACGAGACGCTGCGCGAGCCGCTGGGACGAGTGAGCCGCGTCGAGCCCGATGGTGTGCCGTACCGGGCCGCACTGCATGGCGATGATTGGGTGGTGTCCGTCGCGGCGCCTGGGTGTCGCCGTGAGTCCGGTCACAAAGCGACCCGGGGCACAGCGCAGAACACGCTCGGTCGTGACGGCCGGGACATGGTGGCACTCATCAACAACGATGTGCCCGTAGCGGGCGAGCAGCGCATCGAGCGTCTTGTGTCGTGCAAGGCTCTGCACCATCGCTACATCCAGCACGCCCGTGGGCTTGCCGCGGCCGCCGCCGATCGTCCCGATCTTCTCTGCCGGGAGGTCGAGGAACTCGCCGAGCCGTTTGACCCACTGTTCGAGCAGCGGCCGGCGGTGCACGAGCACTAGCGTCGAGCGTCCGCGCTCGGCGATCAGCCGAGCGGCGATCACCGTCTTGCCGACACCCGGAGGGGCGCACAGCACACCGAGGTCATGGCCGAGTGCTGCCGACGCCGCCTCCTCTTGCGTGGAACTCAGGGTTCCCGTGAACTGGGTGTCGAGCGGCTCTCCCGTGGTCCGCTCATCAGCGAGCTCAAGCGCGACGCCGAGGCCCGCCAGCAGCTCCTCCAGAGCGTCTCGGCAGCCGCGTGGGAGCACCAGAAAGCCGTCCGTTTGCTCGAAGCACGCGATCACGCGCGGCGTGCGCGCGGTGGACATGCGCATCGCCTGCAGCTCGAGAAACCGTGGGTTCGAGAACACCGCCAGTCGCCGCATCGCATCCACCAGCACTGGCGGCAGGCTCTCCTCGCGTATGTAGACGCGCTGCGCGAGCGTGACGGACACGCTCCTCGGCAGCTGAGTCCCGGCAAGACGATCAGTGATCGAACGAACCGGACGCCACGGCACCCCGGCGTCCTCATCGTCGTTGACGCCGAGGACGCCACCGTCGCGGGCACCGGCCGCGACCAGCTCACGCAAACGAGTCGGAGCGATTCGCGGCAGCGCCTCGAGATATGACCACTGGTCCGCGAACGGCTCAAACTGCTCGTCGACGAACACGGTGTTGCCCTGCTCGCGCGACTGTCGTTGCAGCGGCAGCGCGATCAGGTTCCCGAAGCCGCCCTTCGGCATCGTGTCCTGGCTCGGGAACAGACGGTCGTAGGAGGACATGTCGAGCGTGGGGCTGCGCGCCATCGCCTCGGTCAGCAGCAGCAGCCCAAAGCGCCGCGCAAGCGCCGCGGGCACCGGCTCGGAGAAGAAGAACCAGACATGCGCGCCGTCACCCGATCGCGAACGCTCCACCGCCGGTGAGACGTCGAGCTCGCCGCACACCGCACGGATCGCCGCGACATCGGAGCGCCAAGCATCGCCATCAAGGTCGACTGCCAGCAGCCAGCACGTGTCGTCATCGAG
>DASPVR010000089.1:0-6128 GCA_035622255.1 Solirubrobacteraceae bacterium
TGGGAGGTCCCCATCGACAGCTCGCGCAGGCCGTGCTCGCGGCCGAGCTCACGCAGCGCCGCGAACCATGGGCGGCTTGCGTGGGGATCGGACGACAGCGGCGGCATCGTCATGAGGCCGGCGACCGGGACGGGCGAGCGCTCGATCAGCCCCTCGAGCTCGGCCGGCGCGATCCCCGCCTTGCCCGGCTCGTCGGCGACGTTCACCTCGATCAGGATGCGCAGATCCGGATGCGCGAGCTCGCGATGTCGCGCCAGCTCGCACAGCGCCGACTCCGAGGCGACCGAGTGGATTAGACGGACCCACGGCACGATCACGCGGACGCGGCGACTCTGCAGTTGGCCGATGAAGTGCCACTCGAAAAGCTCTCGGTGAGCGGCGGCCTTTGCCTCGAGATCCCGGGCCCGGTTCTCGCCAACGAGCTCGACCCCCGCGTCGGCGAGGACCGGCATGTCCTGGGCCCGCACGTACTTGGTCGCCGCGAGCACGCGCACGCCGTCGGGATCGTGTCCCCCGCGGCTGGCTGCCTCGGCCAGCTCGGCGCGCAGCCGCGCGAGGTTGTCGCGCACGCGCTCGGCCCGGAGCGTGTGGGTCAGCTCAGCCACGCGATCCCGGCCTGGCGTCCGGCGTGCTGAGCTTCGCGCCGGTGCGAGTAGAAGCGCTCGTCGCAGATCGTGCACAGGCCGAGGTCGCGCACGCTGCTCGCCCCGGCCTCCAGCAGCCGCTCGCACGCGATCGCCTTCAGGTCGATCGGCGCAGCCGCGCCGCCGTCGGGGGCGGCGGGCCCCGCTTGCACCGGCGAACCGAGGGCCGCATGCACCTCGACCCCGACCACGTAGCAGCACGGACCGGCGCCGGGACCGATGATCGCCACGATCTCCTCGGCCGATCCGGGCTCCGGGGGCGCCGGCGCCTCGTGTGACGTGCTCGCGCTCGCGGCACCCAGCTCGCGCACCGCGCGCACGCCCTCCTCGAGCACCCCGGCCGCCAGCCCACGCCAGCCGGCGTGCACCGCGGCAACGGCGGCGCGCGACGCGATCACGACCGGCAGGCAGTCGGCCGTGAGGACCATCACTCCCACGCGACCAGAGCTCGTCGCCTGCCCGTCGGCTTGCACGGGCAGCAGGTCGTCGCCGGGCCGATCGCCTGGGAGGTCGCGGCGCACCGTGCTGCCGTGGACCTGCGCCCCGGCGCACAGGCGCCGGAGCCCGAGCTCGGCGCGCATGCGATCGCGTGCCGCGGCGCCGAGCTCGTGCCCCGCGCCGCGCATCGTCGAGAGGTTGCCGCTCGCGCGCGCGGTGAAGAGCACCCGCCCACCCCCGGGGAGCTCGCACCGGATCACCCCGGGCCAAGCTTCGCTGGCCGGCCGCGGAGCCATCACGAGCGCTCTAGTGCGGCCCGAAGTTGCGCACCGCGCTCGTCGGGTACGCGCTCGTCCAGGCGCGCGCGCAGCACGCTGTCCAGGCGCCGACCGATGTCTGGCCCCTGCGGGATGCCGGCCGCGAGCAGGTCCGAGCCATCGATGCGCAGGCGCACGTGACGCACCTGCTCCAGCCAGCGACGGGCGATGCCGGGATTGGCCTGCGCGCCCGCGAGCGCGACTCCCTCGGGCGGCGAGCCGCCCACGACGGCGTGCAGCTCCGAGGCGCTCTGCACGCCCCCGAGCGCCTCCGCGAGCGACGCCCCGGCGAGCGACGCCGCCACAGCCCGGTCGCGGTCGCCGGCGGGGAACTCAAGGCGGTCGAGCAGGGCCCCCAGCTCGGCGCCCCTGTTCCCGCCCGCGCGCAGCACGAGCGCCATGCCGACGCTCGCCAGCAGCAGGAGGTCGGGCCGGCCGTCGCCGGGCAGCAGCGCCAGCGCCCGCGCGCTCAGATCGGGGTCTAGGCGCAGCCGGGGATGCAGTGCGGTGAGCAGGCCGAGGTCGTCGATCGCCGACAGCGCCGCGAGCGGCTGCTCCTCGGTCAGCGCCAGGCGCAGCTCGGCACCCGCGCGTGCACCGGAGACCGTGTCGAGCGCGTGTGCCGCGACAGCCGCGCGAGCGAGCTCGCCGGTAGCAGGCGCCACCTCGAAGCCCAGGCGCGCGCGGTAGCGCGCCAGGCGCAGCAGACGGGTCGGATCATCGCGGAAGCTCTTGTCGTGGAGCACGCGCAGCACGCCCCGCGAGACGTCCTCGCGGGCGTGTGCGACGGCCCGCGCGCGCCCGCGGTGGGTCGCACCGAGCGCGACCGCGATCGCGTTGACGGTGAAGTCCCTGCGCGCCAGATCCTGCTCTGGCGTTCCCCGGCCCACCTCGGGCAGCGCGCCGGGGGCCGGATAACGCTCGTCGCGCCGGGTCGCGATGTCGATGCGACCACCCGGCCAGGTGACGAGAGCGGTGCCGAAGCGCTCGTGCTCACTCGCCAGCGCCGTGGCCTGCAGGCGGGCCGCGAGCTGGCCGGCGAACGCGCCCGCCCCCTCGCCGACGACCACGTCGAGCTCGCGCGGCGCGCGATCGAGCATCAGGTCGCGTACGGCGCCGCCGACGAGCTCGACGTCGTCGCGCGCCGCTGCCAGCTCGAGCAGCTCGGCGCCTCCAGACAGGCCGCGCGTGCGCGCGAGCAGCTCGGCGGCGTCGAATCGCTCGTCAGTCATCATCCGCTCGCCGCGCGTCGCGCGCTAGGGCCGCACCGGCACGCCGGCGCCGGCCAGATGGGCCTTGGCCTGCGCGACGGTGAAGCGCCCGTAGTGGAAGATCGAGGCGCAGAGCGCCGCATCGGCGCCGCTCGCGAACGCCTGCGCGAGGTGGTCGAGCTCGCCCGCGCCGCCCGAGGCGATCACCGGCACGCTCACCGCCTCGCTCACGGCCGCCGTGAGCGCCAGGTCGTAGCCGTCGCTCGTGCCGTCGCGGTCCATGCTCGTGAGCAGAAGCTCGCCCGCGCCGCGCTCGACGGCCTCGCGCGTCCAGGCCACCACGTCGCGCCCGCTCGGCGTGCGCCCGCCCGCGACGTAGGCCTCCCAGCGCACGGCGCCGTTGACGCCCGCCGACTTGGCGTCGACGGCGAGCACGACGCACTGGGAGCCGAAGACCGCGGCGAGCTCGTCGATCAGCGCGGGGCGCTCGAGCGCGGCGGAGTTCACCGACACCTTGTCGGCGCCGGCGTCGAGCACCGCCTGGGCGTCTGCAACGGAGCGGATGCCGCCGCCGATGGTGAACGGGATGAAGACCTCGTCGGCGGTTCGACGCGCGAGCTGGGCGATCGTCTCGCGGCGCTGATGGGTGGCGGTGATGTCCAGGAAGACGAGCTCGTCGGCGCCCGCGCGGTCGTAGTGGGCGGCCAGCTCGACGGGATCTCCGGCGTCGCGGATGTCGACGAATTCCACGCCCTTGACGACGCGCCCGTCGTCGACATCCAGGCATGGGATGACGCGCTTGAAGTGCATCAGCTCACCGTAGCGCCCGCTGCCGACCGCGCACTGCCGGCTCAGTCTCCGAGCACCGCCCGCGCCTGCGCCACGGTGAAACGACGCTCATACAGAGCCTTGCCCACGATCACGCCGGTCAAACGCTCCTCGCCCAGCCCGGCGAGACCCTCGAGATCGGACAGCGAACCGATGCCGCCCGAGTAGGTGAGCGAACCCACGCGGGAGGCACGCACCACCGCGCGCACCTGCTGCAGGTCGGGTCCTTCGAGCACCCCGTCGCGGTCTACGTCGGTGTACACGAGCTCGCGCACCCCGCTCTCGTGTAGGCGCTCGAGCACCGCCGCGGTCCCCAGCTCGGTCGTGTCAGTCCACCCCGAGGTGGCCACCCGCCCGTCGCGCACGTCGACCGACACGAGCACGCGCTCTGGCCCGTGCTCAGCGAGCACGGCGCGCAGCAGCTCGGGGTCGGTGAACGCGGCGGTGCCGAGGATCACGCGCGCCGCACCCGCGCGCAGGGCGTCCGCCACGGCCCCCGCCGAGCGCAGGCCGCCACCGTACTGCACGGGCAGGTCGAGCTCGCGCGAGATCCGCTCCAGGTGTCTGAGGTTCACCGGCTCGCCCGCCTTCGCGCCGTCGAGGTCGACGACGTGCAGGTGGCCGGCGCCGGCGTCGCGCCAGGCGCGGGCCGCTGCGAGCGGGTCCTCGTCGTAGACCTTGCTGGCGGCGAAGTCGCCCCTGACGAGCCGCACTGCGTCGCCGCCGAGGATGTCGATCGCCGGGTAGAGCCTCACAGCGCGGCGGGCTGCGAGGCACGCGCGCAGATGCGCGCGAAGTTGGCGAGCATGCGCAGGCCGGCCGCCGAGGACTTCTCGGGGTGGAACTGAACGCCGTAGAAGGACCCGCGCTGCACGGCGCTGACGAACGGCGCGCCGTACACCGACGTGCCGAGGACGTCCTCATCGTGGGCCGGCACGGGCGCGAACGAGTGCACGTGGTAGAAGGCGCACTCGCGCGGGAGCTCGTCCAGAAGCGGTGACTCGCGGTCGGCGAAGCGCACCTCGTTCCAGCCAATGTGGGGCAGCTTCAGCGAGCCCGCCTGCAGCTCGCGGACCTCGCCCGCGACGATCCCCAGCCCCTCGGCCCCACCCTGCTCGGTGGAGAACTCGAACGCGAGCTCCATCCCGAGACAGATCCCGAGCACCGGGGACTGCGCCGCGACGCGCTCGCGCAGCAAATCGTCGAGCCCCAGCTCGCGCAGGCTCTGCATCGCGCGCGGGAACGCGCCCACCCCCGGTACCACGAGGCCCGCGGCCGAGCGCAGGCGCACGCAGTCGGGGCTCACGAAGGCACGCGCGCCGACGTGCTCGAGCGCCTTCTCGACCGAACGCCGGTTGCCCATGCCGTAGTCGACGACGGCGATCTCGACCGGCTCGACCGGCAGCGTGTCACCCAGCGCGTCGCTCATGACGTCAGTGTGCCCTTAGTGCTCGGCACGCCGGTCTCGCTCGGGTCGATCGCAACCGCGGCGCGCAGGGCCAGAGCGAACGCCTTGAACGCGGCCTCGATCATGTGGTGGGCATTGGAGCCGGTCTCCACGCGCAGGTGGAGGGTCAGCTTTGCCGCGTTGGCCACCGCCCTGAAGAACTCCTCGGTCAGCTCGTGATCGAAGCCGCCCGTGGCGCCCGGCGGCAGGCTCGCCGCGAAGACGGTGAACGGGCGCCCGGAGACGTCGATCGTACAGGTCGCGCGCGCCTCGTCCATCGGTGCCGTGGCCGAGCCGTAGCGCACGATCCCGGCGCGGTCGCCGAGCGCGCGGTCGAGCGCCTGGCCGAGCACGATCGCGGTGTCCTCGACGGTGTGGTGTGCGCCCGTCTCGAGGTCGCCGCTGACCTTCACGTCGAGGTCCAGGTGTCCGTGGCGCGCCAGCAGATCGAGCATGTGGTCGAGGAAGCCGACGCCCGTGGCGCGCTCGCCTGCACCGCCGCCGTCGAGCGCGAGCGTCAGCCTTACGTCGGTCTCGCCGGTCTTGCGCTCGATCGTCGCTGTCCGCTGTGCCATCGCCTAGATCGCCTGGTCCTCTGCCATCGCGTCATTGTCACCGATGCGCGCACGCATCGATTCCGCGTGCACGTCGAAGCCCTCGGCGAGCGCGATCGGCACTCCCGCCGCCGCGAGCATGTCGGCCGCGGCGCCGATGCGCACCTCGGCCATCCTGCGACGGAAGTGGCGTGCCGAGAGCGTCGAGGCGAAGCGCGCGGCCCCCGCCGTCGGCAGCACGTGGTTGGAGCCGGCCACGTAGTCGCCGAAGGCCGTCGCGCTCGCCGCGCCGACGAACAGGCAGCCGGCGTTGCGCACGAGTGGCGCGAGCGCCTCGATCTCGGGGCCGATCAGCTGCAGGTGCTCGGGCGCGAACGCGTTGGCCAGCTCGAGCGCATCGCGGGCGTCGGTGGACTGCACGAGCGCGAGCGCTGCATCCCCCAGGGTCGCGCGCTCACCCGCGAGCCTCGTGAGCAGCGCCTGCAGCGCATCGATCGCCCCGGCGTCGGGCGCGACGGCGACGATCAGGCTCCCCTCCCCGTGCTCGGCCTGGGCCAGCATGTCGAGCGCGGCCAGGCGCAGGTCGGGCTCGCCGAGATCTGCGGCGAGCGCGACAAGCAGATCGCTCGGGCCAGCGAACCCGTCGATCCCGACGACATGCGAGATCAGCCGCTTGGCCTCCTGCACGT
>DASPVR010000090.1:0-2312 GCA_035622255.1 Solirubrobacteraceae bacterium
ACCACAGCCAGTAGGCCCCGCTGAGCGCCCAGGCGTCGGGTCGCAGCAGGCCGGCGGCGGCCAGCAGCAGAAAGACGACGGTTCCGCGCCTAGGCCGCTGCACCTCGAGCACGATCGCCCACACGAGCAGCGCCACATAGGAGACGTCGAGGTAGCCCTGGGCGGCCAGGTTCTCGACGTAGAAGCGTGTCAGCACGAGCAGTGCGGTGAGCGGGACGATCGCGCGCCGCGGCGCCAGCCAGACGGCCAGCGGTATCCCGGCGAGGACCCCCAGGACGACCGGGAGCTTGTCGATGCGCACCGAGTACGTCCACGTCGAGGCGAGCACGCTCGTCAGGCCCTGCGTCCGTTCCAGTTCCTGCGCGAGCCCGGAGGTCGAGTGCAGCGAGTACAGCGGATCACCCGTGACCACGGCGTCGGTCGCCACCCAGATGACCGGCGCCACGATCGCGAGCGCGAGGTAGCGATAGGTGCGCCCCTCGCTGAGCACACGCGCCAGGCGCGATCGCTCATCGCGCCCCGGCCCGTCTGCCGCGCGCGACCCGGCGGAAGCGCCTGCCACGCGCTCGGCCTGGGCGCCGGACGGCCACACGCACCACAGCCAGTACACGCCACTCAGCGCCCACGCGTCAGGCCGCAGCAGGCCGGCCGCGGCGAGCAGCAGTAAGACCACCGGACCGCGTCTGGGCCGTTCGATCTCGAGCACGATCGCCCACACGAGCAGCGCCACGTAGGAGACGTCGAGATAGCCCTGCGCGGCTAGGTTCTCGACGTAGAAGCGTGTCAACACGAGCAGCGCGGCAAGCACGCCGACGACCGGGCCGAAGCACAGCCGCCCGAGGCGGTACATCCCCACCACGGCGGCGACGAACGAGAGGATCGATCCCAGCACCATCACGCGCCCGCCGGCCTGGCCGGAGATCGAGCAGAGCATCCCGAAGGCGATCGCCAGCGGGTGCTCGGTGGGCGCTCGGTAGACCCTGAAGTCCGGCAGGTGCAGGTGCAGCAGGTCGCGACCCCACAACAGCGCGTAGAACGAGTCGTAGGTCGGGTAGGTCGGGAACGCGAAGAAGCCGATCACCGCGCCGGCGCAGAGCAGCGCCACGGCGATGGCGCCCCAGCTGGCGGGCCAGCGCGCACGCAGCCGCGCCAGCCGAAGCGAGCCCGGGGCCGGCCGGGTGTGCGTCGCGCTCTGCATGCGTGGCCGCTAGGACACTAACCTCGGGGCAGGACCGGCGGCTGCGCCTGCCACGCTGCGGCGCGCCCACCCGCCTGGGACCATCGCATGCTTTGGGATACTGGCGAAGGCCAAGTGGCGCACACAGCGAAATAATCGCCGATGAAGCTAATCATCCAGATCCCCTGCTTCAACGAGGCAGATCAGCTCCCGCAGACGCTCGCAGACCTGCCGCGGGAGGTTGAAGGCTTCGACGAGGTGGAGTGGCTGGTGATCGACGACGGCTCGACCGATGACACCGTCGCCGTCGCCCGCGCCCAAGGCGTCGATCACCTCGTGCGCCTGACCAACAACAAGGGGCTGGCGACGGGCTTTCAGGCCGGAATAGACACCGCGCTCAAGCTCGGCGCAGACGTGATCGTCAACACGGACGCCGACAACCAGTACTACGGGCCGCACGTCGCCAGGCTCGTGCGGCCGATCCTCGATGGCCGGGCCGACATGGTGATCGGCGACCGTGAGGTCACGGGGATCGAGCACTTCTCGGCGCTGAAGAAGCTCCTGCAGCGCCTCGGCTCGTGGGTGGTGCGCCAGGCCTCCTCGACCTCGGTGCCCGACACGACCTCGGGCTTTCGCGCCTACAACCGCGAGGCGGCGATCCAGATGCTCGTCGTGTCCAAGTTCACCTACACCCTGGAGACGATCATCCAGGCCGGCAAGCTGCTTGTCGCGATCGACCACGTTCCGGTCGACACCAACCCCACGACGCGCGAGTCGCGCCTGTTTCCGTCGATGGGCGCCTACGTGAGACGCAACGCCGTGTCGATCTTTCGCATCTACGCCCAGTACGAGCCGCTACGGGTCTTCTGGAGCCTCGCGCTCGTGATCGGCCTGGCGTCGGTCGGCGTGTGGACCCGCTTCGTCGTCGCCTACGCCGAGGGCAACGGCAAGGGCCACGTCCAGTCGCTGATCCTCGGCGCCGTGCTGTTCATCGCCGCGGTCGTGCTCTGGGCCCTCGGTGTCATCGGCGACCTGCTCGCCGCCCAGCGCGTGATGACCCAGAAGACCTTCGAGCGCGTGCGCCGCATCGAGCTCCAGCTCGGGGTCGCGCCGTCGCACTACGAACCCGGGGCGC
>DASPVR010000091.1:0-3363 GCA_035622255.1 Solirubrobacteraceae bacterium
GCGAGCAGCCCGGTCGCTGGCGTCCTGCTCGCGCTCGCGGGAGTGACCTTCTCGCTCTCGCGCCGGCGCGCTGCCGGGGCGCTCGCGCTCGCGGCGCCCGCGGGCGGGGTCGCGCTGGCGCTGGGGATGCTGTTCGGCGACGGGGGAGTCGAGCCTTACCCCGCGGCCTCGTTCGTGGCGACGATGATCGTGATGGCCGCCTTCGTCGTGGCGCTGCCCCCGGGAGCGCGGCGGCTTCGCATCGGCGCGCTCGTGTATCTCGGGGCGTGCCTGGCGTGCCTGGCGATCGCCAGCCCGATGGGAAGCAACGTCGAGCGCTACGCGGCGCTGCTGGCTGGGCCGCTGCTGGTGTGTGCGCATCTCGACGCGCACCGGGGGGCGCGGCGTGCGGACGCGATCGTCGCCCTGGCGCTCGCGGTGATCGGCGTGTGGGTCGTGTGGGGGCCGGTGCGCGAGACGCTGGCGGTCGCTGGCAACCGCTCGACGAGCGCCGCCTACTACGCTCCGCTCGAGCGCTTCCTGGCTGTGCACGCGTCCGGACCCGTACGCGTGGAGGTGCCGCTCACGCGCTCGCACTGGGAGGCCGCGCTGCTGGCGCCGAGCGTCTCGTTGGCGCGCGGATGGGAGAAGCAGCTCGAGGAGCGTTATGACGGCGTGCTGCTGAAACCGGGGCTAACGGCGCGAGAGTACGACCGCTGGCTGCACACGCAGGCGGTCGACTACGTCGCGCTGCCCGATACCCCGCTCGATCCCTCGAGTGCGCGCGAGGGCCGGCTGATCGCCGGCGGTCTGCCGTTCCTGCACGAGCTGTGGGCGGGGCGCCACTGGCGCATCTACGCGGTCGCGGCACCTACGCCGCTGCTGTCGGGGCCGGGTCACCTGATCTCGCTCGGCCACGAGTCTGCGACGCTTGGCGCGAGCGACGCGGGCAGCTTTCTGCTGCGCGTGCACTTCACGCCCTACTGGACCCTCGCGCGCGGCTGGGGTTGCGTGAGCGAGGCACCGGGTGGATGGACGGCGATCGACGTGCGCGCGCCGGGGACCGTGCAGATCGCGGCGCGCTTCTCGCTGGCGCGGGCACTGGGGCTGAGCTCGCCAGCCGCCTGCCGGCTGCCCCGAGCGCGCTGAGCTATGCGCGGCTGGCTGCGATCGCGGACGCTCGCGGCGGCGTCGGCGGCGCTCGCGCTGGCGCTGCTGGTGGACGCGTGCGGGTCGGGGGCGCGCCGCGCTCCCACGGGCTCGAGCATCACCGCGCTGCCGGCAGCGAGGGCGCCCGCGGCGCGCGCCTCCCGGGCGCCAGCCGGCGACTACCGCTGGCTGGTGCCGACGACAGGGTCCCCGCCGACGGTCGCGGCGGAGAATCGCGCGCGCGGAACCGGCGCCTGGCGCCTGGCGGGCCCTCCGAAGCTGATCGGGGGCGCCGCCCGCGGGGCGATCGCCGGCTACGTCGCCGAGCAGGCGATCGCGCCGGGGGAAACGGAGCGCGTCTATGTGAACGCGCCGGGCGCGCTCTACGTCGACGTGCGCGTGTACCGAATGGGCTGGTACCGCGGCACCGGCGGGCGACTGGTGCTCGAGAGCGGACGGCTGGCGGCGGTCCGCCAGCCGCCATGCGCGCATCGCGACCGCACCGGTCTGACCGAGTGCGACTGGAAGGCGACGCTGGCCTTCCCGATTCCGCCGGCGTTGGCGAGCGGAGTGTTCATCGCCAAGCTGCACGCCAGCGACGGGGCCGAGAGCGACTGCCTGTTCGTCGTGCGGGCGGCGCACCCGGGCGGGCTGCTGGTCGAGATCCCGACGGCGTCATATGAGGCCTACAACGCCTGGGGCGGCGACGACCTGTACCCCGGAGGCTCCAAGCTCGTGGGCATCACCGGGACCACCCAGGGGGTCGAAGTCTCATACGACCGGCCGTATGAAAGCCAGACCGGCGCCGGGCAGTTCTTCATCCGAGACGTCGCGATGGTGCGCTTTCTGGAGCGCTATGGCTACCCCGTCACGTACACCACGATCGAGTCGATCGACGGCGACCCCGCGCAGGTGATGAACGTGCGCGCGCTGATGGACGTCGGGCACTCCGAGTACTGGTCCCAGCGCGACGAGCAGGCGGTCGCGGCCGCTCGCGACCGCGGCACGAACCTGATCTTCATCAGCTCGGACACGCTGGCCTGGCGCGTGCGCTTCGCGCCCGCCACGAGCGCCTCGAGCCAGGTCGGCGAGCCCGACCACCGGATCGTCGCCTACAAGGAGTTCGTGGCGCGCGATCCGGACCGCGCGCAGCCGACCGGTCTGTTCCCACTCGGCGGGGCCAACCTGACCGGAAGCGCCTATGACGGCTGCATCGTGCCGCGCGTGCAGCAGCCCGGTCCGCCCGTGTACCGCTACTACGCCTGGACGCCGTCCCGGCCGCTGCGCCCGAGCTGGCTGTTCGCCCACAGCGGGGTGAGCGTGGCGACGCGCATACCGGGCGTCGTCGGCTACGAGCTCGACGAGCGCGGCCCCGCCAGCCCGCCGGGAACGATGATCGTCGGCGTTGGCGCCGGGGTCCCCTGCTCGTCGGAGAACGAGCCCTCGCCGATCCACGGCCGGCTGGCCGAGACCACCCTCTACACCGCGCGCTCGGGAGCGTTCGTGTTCGCGACCGGCATGCTCGGCTGGGAGTACGCGCTCTCGCCCGTGCCGCAGGCGTCGCCCGACGCTCCGCTCGCGCCCGACCCGCGCGTCGTGGCGATGACGCGCAACCTGCTCGCGCACGCGCTCGGTCTGCCGGCGCGATAGCACCGCGCTCACGACCGACACGACCGACGGCCCGGGGCGATCGCGCGGCGAGCCGCGGTCAGCTGGCGGCGGCGCGACCGGAGAGCTAGCGGGGTGCGAGCGCGTAGAGGCCCGTGTAGCCGGTGAGGTATACGTCCTGGCCGTCGCTGACGACGGGGTCGAAGGAGCCGGTGCCCTCGACGAACTGAACGCGCCCTGTCGAGATGCCCAGGCCGTACGTGCGGTGCTGGCCGAGGTCGGCAAAGTACACGGTGCGCCCGAGGATCGTCGCCGAGCCGGATATGCGCCCGTGCGCGTTGAAGCGCCACTCGACCTTGCCGCTGCGGGCATTTAGCGCGTAGAAGGTGCCGTTGTAGGAGCCCAGGTAGATCGTCGGTCCGAGCCCGGGAGCGTTGGTCACGGCGGGGGAGGCGTATACGTAGGCGCCGGTCTGCACGGCCCAGTCCAGCGCGCCCGTGGAGGCGTCGTAGGCGTAGATGCGCCCGTCGGTGTTGCCGAGGAACATGCGACCGTAGATGACGGCGGCGGTGGAGTAGAAGGTGCCGCTGCCGAACAGGGCGCCTTCGGAGCTGTTGATCCAGACGC
>DASPVR010000092.1:0-12183 GCA_035622255.1 Solirubrobacteraceae bacterium
GACGACCTCCATCAGCATGTCGGCGAAATCGATGTCCATGGTCGCGCGCATCGACCTCCGCCCGCGCGAAATCGTGATCTTCCGGGCTGACTGGACGAAGATTTGAGCCGCTTCGAGCCGTGCACACCGCCCACCTGTTCCGGCGCCGGGCGCGGCGGGCAGCGTGGGGCGCCCGCGACTACGCCGCCCGCGCCGCGGCGCGCATGACCTCGAGCGGCGCCTTTCGCCCGGTCCACAGCTCGAGGCTGAGCGCGCCCTGGTGTACGAGCACCTCGAGCCCGTCGAGCACACGCGCCCCGTGCGCCGTCGCCGCCTGGACGAGCGCGGTCTGCGCGCCGGCACGGTAGACGAGGTCCACGACCGTCTCATAGGAGCCGAGCGCCGCGAAGCTGAGCCCCAGCGCCGACAGCTCGCGCTCGGCGCCGTGGCGATCGCCGTCGGCCCCCGGCTCGAGGCCGACCGACGTGCAGTTGACGAGCAGCTCGGCCGCCACCGGCTCGCTCACTGCGCGCACCCCGAGCTCCTCGGCCAGCGCCCGCGCACGCCCCGGCGTGCGATTCCAGATAGACACCTCGCGGGCGCTGGCCTGGGCGAGCGCCCAGACCGCCGCGCGCGCGCTCCCACCCGCGCCGAGCACGAGCGCACGCTCGCCGCGCGGCTCGCGCCCCAGTGCCGCGAGCAGCCCGGGAGCATCGGTGTTCTCGGCTGCGATCGCGCCGCCGTCTGCGAAGGTGAGCGTGTTGGCGGCGCCGATCGCAAGCGCCGCATCCCCCGCGCTGTCCGCCATTGCGAGCGCGCGCTGCTTGTGCGGGATCGTCACGTTGGCGCCGGCGAAGCCGCTCGCGGGCAGGGCGCGCACGGTCTGCTCGAGCAGCGCCGGCGGCACGGGCAGCAGCTGATAGCGCCACCCCTCGATCCCCATGTGGGCGAGCGCAGCGTTGTGCATCGCCGGCGAGCGACTGTGAGCCACCGGCCAGCCGAGGACGCCCAGGCGCGCGCGCATTGGCCGCCTAGGTCTTCCTGTGGCACGTGGGCACGCGCCCGCCGTTTTCGCCCACCGCCCGGCGGTAGGCGGCGGCGTCGCGTTCGAACTGGGCGAAGCTGGTGGAGAAGACCTGCTCACCGCAGCCGTCGGCGCCCGCCACGTAATAGAGGTAGCCGACGTGTGCCGGATACGCCGCGGCCTCGATCGCCGCCACGCCCGGGTTGGAGATCGGCGTCGGCGGCAGGCCGGTGTGCAGGCGCGTGTTGTACGGCGAGGGCAGCTGCAGCTGGGCCTCGGTGAGCGGTTCGGTGTAGTCGTTGAGCGCATAGCGGATCGTGGCGTCGATGCCAAGCGCCATCCCCAGGCGAAGGCGGTTGTAGATCACCGCGGCGACCTTCGCCCGGTCCCCGGGAAGCTGCGCCTCGCGTTCGATGATCGAGGCGACCGTCAGCAGCTGGTACGGCGTGATGTGCAGGGCGCGCGCTCGGCTCACCTCCGCGTCGCCGAAGTTTTCGCCAAACGCGACGAGCTGTTCGCGCACGAGCCGGCTGGCGGCGTCGCCACGGTAGACGTCGTAGGTAGCCGGGAACAGGAAGCCTTCCAGGCTGGCGGTCCCGGCCGGCGCACCGTAGCGCGCGGGGTCGAGCAGCGGCGAGCGCCTGGAGGCACTCAGGTAGCTGCCCGTGAGGCCGGCCGCGTGCGCACGCGCGGCGATCTGCACGCGCGTCTCGCCCTCGGGGACGAGCACCTTCACTTCGACCGGCGCCGCCACCGGCGCCGCGCGCTCGCGGCCGTGTCTGTCGCTCGCCAGCGACACGAGCGCGGCGATCGCGAGCAAGGCCACAGCCGCGAGCACGCCGGCGCGTACGCGCCTGCGGCGTCGAGGCGCTGTGCCGGGCGCCCTCGCCGGCGGCGGCGAGGGCGGGAGCAGGCCAGCGGCGGCGTCCGCGCTGGGCGGTGGCAGCGGGGGCACGGTGGCCCGTCCGGGCTCGGCGACCTCGCGCGCGACGCGGCGCCGAGCCCGCTCTGCGCGGTCGTGGGTGCGCTGCTCCTCGCTGCGAGCCTGCGATTGCGCGGGAGGTCGGCGGGAGCTCACGGCGACGACGGTAGCGGACCCTGCCCCGCCTGCAGCCAGCTCTCGAGCAGGTGCGCCGCCGCGCGCGAGTCCTCGTCGGCGCGCGCGCCGCGATCGCGCTCGGCCATCCGTGTCGTGAAGCGCTCGTCGTGCAGAACCACCGGCACCCGCTCGCCCAGGACCCGCTCCAGACGTCGCGCGAACGCGCGCGTCTCGCGCGTCTGGGCCGAGTCCTCGCCGCTCAGCGACAGCGGCAGCCCCACGACGACCTGCTCGACCCCGCGCGCGCGCACGAGCTGCGCGATCTCGGCCAGCCCCCGCCTCGTCGCCGGCGCCGAGATCGCCTCAAGCGCCGTCACGATCGTGCCGTGCGGGTCGCTGAGTGCACAGCCGCAGCGCGCGCTGCCATAGTCGAGCGCGAGCACGCGCATCAGCGCGCGGCCCATGCGCCGCCGGCCAGACCGGCGCGCGGGCCGGGCGCGAGGGAGCGGCGACTCACGAGCGCAGCGCGGCCTCGATCGCGTCGCGCGCGTTGGCCAGTGCCTCCTCCAGGCGCTCGGGGTCGCGCCCTCCCGCCTGGGCGACCGTGTCGCGTCCCCCGCCCCCGCCGCCGACCGCCTCGGCCGCCGTCTTGACGATCGCGCCGGCTTTCACGCCGCGCGCCACGAGCGCCGGGTCCACGCCGGCCGCGAGGTGCACGCGACCATCGAGCGTGCTGCCGAGCACGATCGCCGCCGTGTCCAGCTGCCCGCGCAGGCGGTCGAGGATCTGAAGCAGCGCCTTGGCGTCGGCCAGCTCGATCGTCGCGGTGAGCACCTGCGCGCCGTCGACGGACTCCGCCGCGGCTGCGAGCGCGGCGACGTCCACCTGACCGCCGGCAGGCGATTCGGCCCGCGCGGCGCGCTTGAGCTCGGCGAGCTCGCGCTCGCGTGCGCGCACCGCCTGCGCGACCTCGTCGGGGCGCGCGCGCAGCTCCCCGGCCGCCTCGGCCAGCAGGCGGTCGTGCACCCGCAGGCGCTCGACCGCGCCCGCGCCGGTCAGCGCCTCCACGCGACGTACGTTGGCCGCCGAGGACGTCTCGCTCGTGATCAGGAAGGCGCCGATCTCGGCCGTGTTGTCGACGTGCGTGCCGCCGCACAGCTCGCGCGAGTAGGAGCCATCGCCGATCTGCACCATGCGCACTACGTCGCCGTACTTCTCCCCGAATAGCGCCATCGCGCCCAGTCGCCGGGCCTCCTGCAGCGTCGTCGAGATCGCGCGCACCGGCTCGCCGTCGGCGATGCGCGCGTTGACCGCGTCCTCCACGTCGCGCAACTCCGCGGGGCTCAACGCGCCACTGTGGGTGAAGTCGAAGCGCAGCTTGTCCGGGCCCACATAGGAGCCCGCCTGGCGCACATGCTCGCCCAGGCGCTCGCGCAGCGCCGCGTGCAGCAGGTGTGTGGCCGTGTGGTTGCGCTCGGTCGCCAGGCGCGCGGGGCGGTCCACCCGCGCGAGGACCGCCTGGTCGGGCTGCAGCGAGCCGCGCTCGACTACGACCGCAAGCGCCTGGTCGTCACCGATGCGATACACGTCGGTCACGCGCGCCAGGCACTCCGCGTCCGCGCATTCGATCGTGCCCTGGTCTGAGACCTGGCCACCGCCGGCGGGGTAGAACGGCGAGTCGGCGAGCTTGATCAGCTGGCGGTCGCCCGCCGGCGCGCTCGCCCCGACCGTGGTGGACTGCAGCTCGGTCTCATAGCCGGTGAAGCGCGTCGTGAAGCCCGCCTGCGCCGCGAGCTCGCGCGCGGCGGCGCCCGCATCGGCGCCATCGCGGTCGCCGTCCGTGCCCGCCGCGGCAGCGCGCGCGCGGGCGCGCTGGGCATCCATCAGCCGCTCGAACTCGGCATCGTCATCGACGCGCAGGCCCGCCTCGCCGAGGAGCTCGACGGTCAGGTCGAAGGGAAAGCCATACGTGTCGTGCAGGCGAAAGGCGTCGGCCGCCGCGATCGCGGCGCTACCTGCATCGCGCGCGCGCGCGATCAGCTCGTCGAGCAGCCGCGTGCCCTGCGCCAGCGTGCGCCCGAAGCCCTCCTCCTCAGAGGACAGCCAGCGCTCGATCGCGCTGCGCTGCTCGAGGAGCTCGGGATAGGCGCCGCCCATCAGCTCGCGCACGACGGCCGCGTAGCGCAGCAGAAACCCCGGCTCCATATGCAGCCGCCGGCCCTGGAGGATCGCGCGGCGCGTGAGGCGGCGCAGCACGTAGCCACGGTCCTCGTTGGAGGGGACCACGCCGTCGGCGATCAGGAACGACATGCCGCGCGCGTGGTCGGCGAGGATGCGAAGGGCACGCCCCTCGGTGCCCTCCCGGCGCGAGCCGCCGCCCCCGTCCGCCCCGCCCGCCGACAGCTCGCGGCCGAGCTCCATCAGCGGCTGGAACTGGTCGGTCTCGAACACCGAGTCCTTGTCCTGGAGGATCGCGGCCAAGCGGTTGAGCCCCAGCCCGGTGTCGATGTTGCGCGTCGGCAGGGGGACGAGCTCGTCGTGGGGATCCTGGTCGTACTGCATGAACACGAGATTCCAGTACTCCAGGAAGCGATCGTTGTCGCCGCCGGGGAGGTCACCGGGTGCCCCGAGGGCCACGCCGCGGTCGATGTAGAGCTCAGAGCACGGACCGCTCAGCCCCACCGGGCCGGCTTCCCAGAAGTTCTCAGAGCGCGGGCAGTCGATGATCCGCTCGCGCGGCACGCCGACCGCCTGCCACAACTCGATCGCCTCCTCGTCGGCGCCCAGCCCGAGCATGTCGTCGCCGGCGAACACCGTCACCCAGATGTCCTCCGGGGCGAAGCCGAAGACCTCCAGCGACAGCTCCCAGGCGAGACGGATCGCCTCCTGCTTGAAGTAGGCGCCGATCGAGAAGTTGCCGAGCATCTCAAAGAAGGTCAGATGGCGCGCGGTGTTGCCGACGTTGTCGATGTCGACCGTGCGAAAGCACTTCTGGCAGCTGGTGAGCTGGGCCGCCGGCGGCGTCTCGCGGCCGAGGAAGTACGGCTTCAGCGGCTGCATCCCGGCAGTCGTGAGCAGCACGCTGCGGTCGCTGGCGGGCGGCACCAGCGAGGCCGAAGGGATGCGCACGTGGCCGCGCTCCTCGAAGAAGCCGAGGTAGCGCTCGCGTATCTCATCCGAGCTGATCGCGCCTGCCGCCATGTGGCGATTGATGTTAAGGCGTCACGCCGAGCCGGCCGGCGTCGCGCCGGCGTCGCTACGCGCCGATCGTGGCGTGGCCGACGACCACGTCGCCGGCGTACAGGCAGGCCAGCTGCCCCGGGGCGGTGCGCTCGGCGGGCTCCTGGAGCTCGACTCGCACGCGCGCGTGACGCCCGGCCGCGAGCGGCTCGCCCAGGCGGCACGCCAGCCGCTGGCCGTGGGCGCGGACGCGCACGCCGTCCACGCAAGCGCCGTCGCGGTGCAGCGTCACCTCGCACGCGTCCACGCCCTGCGCGAGCAGCTCGGCGCGAGGTCCCACCGTCACGGTGTTCGCGCGCGCGTCGGTCGCGAGCACGTACAGCGGGCCGCGACCGCCGACGCCCAGCCCGCGGCGCTGTCCCACGGTGAACAGGTGCGCGCCCGCGTGCACGCCCAGCCGCTCCCCGGCGGCGTCGAGGATCGCCCCGGCGCGCGGCCCGAGGCCTCCGTGGCGCTCCAGGAAGGCGTCCTGACGCGTGCCGGCCAAGAAACACAGGTCCTGGGAGTCGCGCCGGCGCGCCACGTCCAGGCCGGAACGGCGCGCGAGCTCCCGGACCTGCGCCTTCGTCAGCTCCCCGAGCGGAAAGCGCAGGCGCGCAAGCGAGCGTGGCGAGAGCGCGGAGAGGACATAGCTCTGGTCCTTGGCGACGTCCGCGGCCACGCGCAGCAGCGGATCCTCGGCGCCCGGGCGCGCCGCCAGCACGCGCGCGTAGTGGCCCGTCGCGAGCTCGTGCGCGCCGAGGCGCTCGGCCAGCTCGAGCATCGCGTCCAGGCGCACGCTGCCGTTGCAGCGGATGCACGGGTTGGGGGTCTCGCCGGCGGCGTGATCTGCGATCCAGGGGTCGATCACCCCGGCGCGAAACTCGGCGCGCAGGTCGATCGAGAGGTGCGCCATGCCGAGGCCATGCGCCAGCTCGCGCGCCCGGCGCACGGCCTGCGCCGAGCAGCAGCTGAGCTCGCCGTCGTTGTCGGCGTCCGACCACAGTTCGAGCGTCACCCCGATCGCCTCGCCGCCGCCCTGCGCGACGAGCAGCGCCGCCACGGCGCTGTCGACGCCGCCGCTCATCGCGACGAGGACGCGACCCGGCGCGCCGCGGAGCTGGGCGCGCTCACGCGCCGTCGCCCCCAGCGCCCGGTGCAGTGCGTCGGCGGCCAGCTCGGCGGCGTGGCGCTTGCCCGCGCTGAGCCCCCCGAGCTCCTGAGCGATCTCCTCGGCCCCGACGCGCGCCGCGGCGAGCAGCGGGACGCCGCGCACCAGGGCGACCGCCGCGCTCCCGGCCGCGATCGTGCTCCCGCACCCGCTGGCGTCGAAGCCCGCGTCGGCGATGCGCCCATCCAGGCTGTCCTCCTGCAGCGCGACGGAGACTCGCACGAGGTCGCCGCACGCCGCGCCACCCGCTGCACCGGTGAACGACCCCACGGGGGTGTGGCCGCGTCGAAGCGGCCGACGCAGGTGCTGCGCTAGCTCCTCGGCGGGCGACACCGGCCGAGTGTAGGGGCGCACGGGCCATGGGCGCGTCCCGCGCGCCCGGCGCTTTACTTCGCGGCCTTTTGCGAGGATTTGTTGGCCGAGGCTTCGTAGGTTTCGCGCGATTCGCCGATGCGCTGGTTGATCGCGCGCGTTTCGGTGTATCCGGGGATCGACGTGACCTGCCCGAGCGGGTTGACGATCAGGACCGTCGGCGTCTGGAGCACCTGCACGCTGCGCGTGAACGAGCCGAACGACGCCACCTCGCCGGGACCGGCTTCGAACACCGCGATCTTGGGCAGCGAGACCCCGCTCTGCTTGACCGCGCGGCTGGTCTCGGGGTTGGACTGAAGCGCTTCGAAGATCTCGTGCACGCCCGCGATCAGGCCGACCGACAGGCGCACGACCTGGTCTTCGGCGCTGTGCGGGTTCCAGAACAGGAGCACCGCGATCTTGTGTTCCTTCAGCGCGTCTTCCACGAGCGCCTGGTTGGCGGGTATCCGCGTGGTCGTTTCCTTGCCGGCGCTCGCTCCGGCCTTCGCCGCTTCGCTCGCGGCCTTCTCCTCGGCGGCCTTCGCGCTCTCGGCGGCCGCCGCAGCAGCGGCAGCGTGAACGGACGCCGGCGCGCCCGAGGTCTTCGACGTGCTCGGTGCCGAGGCTGTCTTGGGAGCCGTCGCGCTCGTCGGCGGGCTCGAAGTGCTCGGTGCCTGCGTGGGCTGACTGGAGGGCGGACTGCTCGTGGCGCTCGCTGAGGTACCGCCGGAGACCTGCGCTGCTTTTTCTTCCACGCCCCTGCCGTTCGCCTGGGATGCCGCAACGGCACCGTGGGCCCTGTTGATGTCCTTCGTCAGCCCTTCCAGCCCGGGCGTCGAGGTGTGGTCGACGTGGCTGGGCGCGGCGTTCGCCTGTTCCTGCGCGGCGCCTGATGGCGCCGGTGCCTGCGCGGGCGTCGACGCGGGCGTTTCGGGGCTGCTCGAGGCGTGCGGCTTGAGCGCCACGAACCACACCCCGGCCAGAAGCAGGACCGCCGCGAGAGCGATCACGAACGGGCGGGAGATCTGCGTCATCCTCCCCCACTTCGGCATCTGGGCGCGAGAAGTTAAACGAACATGGACAAACGCACCCTTTCGTTCAGCCCCTCAAGAGCGTCGCCGGCTGCTGTCGATAGGTGGGCATGCAGCTGGGTCGCGCGATCGCGCTCCCCGCCGCTGCCCTCTAGCCAGCTCAGAGCTCGTGCAGGCCGCGCAGCACGGCGTGCACGACGGCGTTCGCTGGCAGCCTCTCCTGGTCGCCGCCCTGCATGTCCTTGAGCACGGCCTCGCCGCCGCTCGACAGGATCGCCACGTAGCGGGCCCCGAGCGCGTCGGCGTGCCCGAGCTGCCCTTTCAGCGAGCGACCCTGCAGCTCCATCTGCGCCGTCAGTCCGGCGGCGCGTGCCTCGCCTAGGAGCTCGAACGCCGCCAGCCGGAGCGCCTCGCGCGACCCATCCCGGCCCCCGGCAGGGGGCCCTTTAAGCTCATCCTCTCCCCCGTGGTCGCGTCCGTCGCGTCCTTGATCGTCGAGCGCGAGGAACAGCTGCACGACCGGCGCCGGCGCCGGCTGGGCGTCCCCGGCGAGCAGCATCCGCTCTACCCCCGCCGCCCAGCCCATGCCCGGCGTCGGCGGTCCGCCGAGGCGCT
This sequence comes from Solirubrobacteraceae bacterium, assembly GCA_035622255.1. Classification (GTDB taxonomy): domain Bacteria; phylum Actinomycetota; class Thermoleophilia; order Solirubrobacterales; family Solirubrobacteraceae; genus Palsa-744. Next base: position 8,430 of record DASPVR010000092.1, read on the forward strand.
GCACGAGGCCGTCATAGCGCCCGCCCCCGCCGACGCCGCTCTGGGCACCGAGGGCGTCGGAGGTGAACTCGAACACGGTGCGCGTGTAGTAGTCAAGGCCGCGCACGAGCGTAGCGTCGACCTCGTAGGCCACCCCCGCCGTGTCGAGCAGCGCGCGTACCTGCGCGAAGTGCTCGGCGTCGGCGGTGTCGAGGTGGTCGAGCAGGCGCGGCGCGCTGGCCATCACCCGGCGCGTGCCCTCGTGGTCTGAGTCGAACGCGCGCAGCGGGTTGTGCTCGATACGCGCGCGCACCTCCGCCGACAGGTCCTGCTCGTGCGCGCGCAGGTGCGCTTGCAGGCGCTCGCGATGCTCGCCTCGGCTCTCGGCGCTGCCGAGGCTCGACACGCGCAGGCGCACGTCGGCCACCCCCATGTCCGACAGCAGCCGTGCGAGCAGCGCGATCGACTCGGCGTCCACGGCCGGGTCCTCGGACCCCAGCGCCTCGGCGCCGACCTGCCAGAACTGGCGGTAGCGACCCGCCTGGGCGCGCTCGCTGCGAAAGAAGCTCGACAGGTACCACAGCTTCACCGGCTGGCGGCGCTTGTGCATGCCGTGCTCGACGTAGGCGCGGCACACCGGGGCGGTGCCCTCGGGACGCAGCGTCAGCGAGCGTCCGGCGCCGTCGGTGAGCGTGAACATCTCCTTGCTCACGATGTCGGTCGACTCGCCCACCCCGCGCGCGAACAGCTCTGTCGCCTCGAGCACGGGCGTCTCGATCCGCTCATAGCCCGCGCCCTCGAGGATCGCCCGGGCGCGCTCGGCGAGCGTCTCGCGCTCGCCCGCCTGCTCGCCCAGCACGTCGAACGTCCCGCGCGGCGCTCTGATCTTGGGGTCCGGCAACGATCGCTCGCGGGTCGAGGCCGGCCGGTCAGCCCCCCGCGGGCGCCGCGTCCGGCGCCGCCGCCGCGTCCGGTGTTCGCGCGCTCGCGACCGGCACGCGCAGCTCGCTCAGAAACGGGTTGGCGTCGCGCTCTCTGCCGAGCGTCGTGACGCCCATGTGCCCCGGGTAGACGACCGTCTGCTCGGGGAAGCGCTGCAGCAGCTGGGAGATCGAGCGCTCGAGCGTCGGCCAGTCTCCTCCGGGCAGGTCGACCCGTCCGACCGAGCCGGCGAACAGGACGTCGCCCGACAGCAGCGCCGGCGCGCCCGCGCGCTCCTCGCCTGCCGGCGTGATCGCGTAAGTCACGTGTCCTGGACTGTGTCCAGGCGTGAAGATCACCTCGATGTCCAGCCCGGCGATGCTCAGCCGCTCGCCGCCGGCGACCGTGTGCTCGGGCTCATAGCTCTCGAACGGGCCGAACCCCGGCGGCACCCAGCGCATGATGTCCACGAGCGCCGGGCGCTCGATCTCGGGGCAGTAGACCGGCGCGCCCGTGGCACGGGCGACCGGAGCGACCGCGCCGATGTGGTCGAAGTGGCAGTGCGTGATCAGGATCGCCTCGATCCGCATACCCAGCGCCTGCGCGGCCTCGAGCAGCCGCGGCGCCTCCTCGCCCGGATCGACGAGCACGGCGGGGATCGGCTGTCCCTGCTCGCCTTCAGGCGACGCGGCGCTCACGATGTAGCTGTTCTCCTGCACCGGCCCGACCGTGAACGCGCGCACGTCCAGGTCGCTCATCGCGGCAGCGCCTTGCCTTCGCGCGCCTTGGAGCGAAGCCGCCGCCGGTACATCCACTGGTCGGTGTAGAAGCTCACCACCGTGTAGATCGCCAGCACGAACGGAAACAGGCCGAACGCGATCCCCGGCTTGTGCGTGAGCAGGACCGCGAGCGCCACCATCGCCACCGCCATCGCCAGCCCGCGCCAGAACGATCCGCGCCAGGTCGGCGGGCGGTCGTAGCGGTCGGCCCGCTTGCCCTTGCCGGCCGCCCGGACCTCGCCACGCTTCTCGGCTGCCGTGGGCGCACGGCCCGTGCGCCCACGCGACTCGACCACGCCGGCGGCGTTGCCACGATGCTTGGTCTGGCGTCTGCGCCTCGTCTGGGCCATCACCCAAAGCCTAGAGCGTTCTCGATCACGTGGCGCGCGGGATCAAAGTCCTGCAAGTTAACGTCGCGCGGGAAGCCCTCGAGCGCAGCGCGCGGGGCCAGGCCGACGAGCTCGGCGCTCGCCACCGGCGCGTGCGCGCTTATCGCCGCGACGATCTCGCCCAGCGGCGTCTCGCGCGGGCGCTCCACGTTCATCGACACCTGCGCCACCCCCACGCCCAGCCGAACCCCGATCGCGCGCACGCCCTGCAGGCCCTCCTCGCCACCCTCGCGGATGCGCGCTGCGATCGCGCGCGCCTCACCCACGCCCGCCGGCTCCGCGAGCTGCACGTTGAAGGCCACGAGCGGCGCCCGCGCCGCAACGAGCGTCGCCCCCGCGCTCACGTGCATGCGCGCTGGCCCGAAGTCAGGCGCCAGGCTGTCCCCGCTGCGGCCTTCGGCGTGGCACGCGTCACGTTCCTCGTGCTCGGGGGGCGCGGCCATCCGCCGCGCGAGCTCGCGCACCCCCCCCTGGCGCAGCTGCGCCCGCGTCCTGCCTGTCGAACCGTCGTCGGCCGTCAGCTCCCCATAGAGGAACACGGGCACGCCGAGCTCCTCGCCGATGCGATCGGCCACCACGAGCGCCTCCGCGCAGGCGGCGCCGCGGTCGCGCTCGCGCACGTACACGACCGGCGCCACGTCGAGCGCCCCTACGAATGGGTGCTGGCGCACGGCCGCGTCCTCAGCGCTCTCCGCTGCCCGCCCTTCCCCACCGGCGTGCATCACGTCCACCCGCTCCACGGCCGCGCGCGCTCCGGCCACAAGGGTGTCGGCGAGGGCCCCCGGCGGCCCCACCAGCGTGTACACCGAGCGGTGGTGGTCGGGGTCTGAGTGCACGTCGAGCAAACGCACGCCACGCGCGCTCTCGCCGCCCCCCGCAAACGCCTCACCGATCGCCGCGATCACCCGCTCGTCGCGCCCCTCGGACACGTTCGGCACCGCGAGCAGGAGGGGTGGCGTCATCGCACCGCAAGGCTAAACTGCGCCACCCGTGCCGGAGTAGCTCAGTCGGTTAGCGCGAGTGGCGAGAGTACCTCCTCGCCCACGCGGACGGTCTCTGGACGGCCCGTGAACGGTTTGTCATCGTGCCTCGCCCAGCGAGCTCGGGCGCTGTTGCGTTGGCGCGCTAGCACGCACGGAAGCCGCCGCCACCGCCGCAGCCTACCTGCGGCAGCGTCGCGACCTGAGCGTGACGCTCAACACCAATCTGACCTGCCCTGAAAACGGGCTGATCGTGGGGGCCACCGTCAACGAAGACAAGGCCAACCGCAACGGCGGGGCTGGGATCGACGCGGTGTCGTTGAACAACACCACTGCCACGGTGGCCAGCACGATCGAAAACAGCAGAGCCGACGAAAACGGCACGAGCACGACGCTCGGCATCCTTCCCTTCTCTGGGATCCTCGTGGAGGTGAGCGGCCCAACCACCGTCTCTGAAGACGAAGCCTCAAACAACGGCCTGAGCACCAACACCGGCCCGCCAACGGGATCAGGGTCGCTGATGCGACCGACACGGGGCTGATCGGCAACCGCGCAAACCACAACGCCGGCAACGGCGTGAGCGTCGAAAAAAGCACCAACACCGCGATCATCGAACAGGTCGCCAACCACAACACGCTCGATGGCATCTTCATCGATGCGGCCTCCAGCGCCACGACGCTGATCAACACCGTGACCGACTACAACG
>DASPVR010000093.1:0-22057 GCA_035622255.1 Solirubrobacteraceae bacterium
GCGCCTGGCCGGGACGTGCGCCAGCTTGGCGGGTTGTCTGGCCGCTTGCCTGCGCTCCCTCACGAGCTCCGCCCCTCGCTGCCCTCGAACAGCCGCTCGCGCGGGTTGCCGTCCAGCGTCCTCGCGAGCGCGTCGACCGCCTCGCGCTGGGCCGGGTCGAGCTCGTCGGGCACGTCGAGCACGAAGCGATAGTGGATGTCGCCGCGCGAGGAGCTGCCGAGCTTCGGCGGGCCCTCGCCGCGCAGCCGCTGGACCGCGCCCGGCCGGGTCCCCGGTTTGACGCGCAGCGTCTTTGAGCCGTCGAGCGTGGGCACCTGCACCTCGGCGCCGCGCAGCGCCTCGGGGATCGACAGCGGGACCTCGACCTCGAGGTTGTTGCCCTTGCGTTTGAACACCGGCGACGCGTTGACGCGCGTGACCAGGTAGAGGTCGCCCGGCGGACCGCCGTCGCGCCCGGGCTCGCCCTTAGCGGCCAGACGCACGCGGCTGCCGTCGCGTACACCCGCCGGGATGTTGACGCGCATGCGCTTGACGGTGCGCACGGCGCCGGTGCCGCCGCAGGTCGGGCAGGGGTCTTCGATGATCGTGCCCGAGCCGCCGCACTGGCGGCAGGGCTGGGAGATCGAGAACATGCCCTGTCCCTCCACTTCGACCCCGCGTCCCTCACAGCGCGGGCACACCTTCGGCGTCGTCCCCGGGCGCGCGCCCGTACCGTGGCAGGTGGGACAGGTGCTGCGCATCGGGACCGACAGCGGCACCTGGGCGCCGCTCATGGCCTGGTCGAAGGAGATGGAGACCTGCGCCTCCAGGTCGGCGCCCCGCTGGGCGCGCGGCTGCCCGCGCCGCCCGCCGGCGCGCCCGCCGGCGAACAGGTTGGAGAGGATGTCGCCCATGTTGGAGGCGTCGAAGTCGAAGTTGCCGAAGCCGCCGAAGCCGCCGCCGGCCCCGGCGCCGGTCGCGAACGGTCCCGTGCCGTTGTCGTACTGGGCGCGCTTGTCGGGGTCGCCGAGCACGTCGTAGGCCTGGGAGACCTCCTTGAAGCGCTCCTCGGCGCTCTTGTCGTCCGGGTTGCGATCCGGGTGATAGGTGCGCGCGAGCTTGCGGTAGGCCTTCTTGATCTCGTCGGCGGTCGCCTTGCTGTCGACCCCGAGCGTCTTGTAGTAGTCGGGTCGCGATGCCATGTGCCTGCCCCCGGGTGGCCTATGCGGCCACGACCACGCGCGCCGGGCGGATCACGTGGTCGCCCAGCCGGTAACCCGGCTGGTAGACCTCCGCCACCGTCCCGCTCGCGGCGCCGGGCACCGGCTGCTGGGCCATCGCCTCGTGCAGCTCGGGGTCGAACGGCTCGCCGACCGGAGAGAACGACTCCACGCCGACCCGCGCGAGCGCCGACGTCAGCCCGTCGCGCACCAGGCGCACGCCGGCTCGCAGCGCATCGTCGTCGACCCCGTCCGTGCCTGCCTCCTCGAGCGCCCGGTCGATGTCGTCGAGCGCAGGCAGCAGCTCCTTGACGATCTTGGCGACGCCGCGCTCCTGGGCGAGCGCGGCGTCGCGCGCGACGCGCTTGCGGTAGTTCTCGAAGTCGGCCTGCGTGCGCTGGGCGAGCGCCAGGTACTCGTCGCGCTGGGCGGCGGTGGCGACGAGCTCGTCGAGGTCACCCTCGATCTCAGCCGCTCCGCCGCCCTGCTCGCCCGCGGCGCGCGCGCCGGGCCGCGGCTCGCGCCGGCCGTCGCCGTCGCGCTCTCCGGCGCGCTTGCCGTTGGCGCCCTCGCCGCCACTCGCCCCCTCGCCGGCGCTGGCGCCGCGCGGGGCGCCCGCGGAGCCGCGCCCCGGCGCGTCATCGGCGCCGGGGCTACCGTGGAGCGTGGGCTCGCTCGTGTCGCGAGTCATCGCGCCTCCTAGGGCTGAGGCTCGTCGACGACCTCGGCGTCGACTACGTCCTCGTCGTCGGAGGTCTCCTCGCCGCCGGCGCCGGCGCCGTTGCCGCTCGCGGCGCCAGCCGCGGCCTGCTCCTGGGCGCGCTGGTACATCGCCTCGGATACCGCGTGGAAGGCGGTCTGCAGGGCCTCGGTCTTGGCGTTGATGGCGGCCGCGTCGTCTGACTCGAGCGTCTCGCGGACGTCCTTGATGGACTGCTCGATGCGCGACTTGGAGTCGGCGTCGATCTGGTCACCGAGGTCGCCCAGCTGGCGCTCGGCCTGGTAGGCGGCGTTCTCGCCGTTGTTGCGCGCCTCGGCCAGCTCGCGCGCCCGGCGGTCCTCCTCGGCGTGGCTCTCGGCGTCGGAGACCATCGCCTTGATCTCCTCCTCGGACAGCCCCGAGCCGGACTTGATCTCGATCTTCTGCTCCTTGCCCGTGCCGAGGTCCTTCGCCGACACGTTGAGGATGCCGTTCGCGTCGATGTCGAAGGCGACCTCGATCTGGGGGATGCCGCGCGGCGCGGGCGGGATCCCGGTCAGCTGGAACTTGCCCAGCGACTTGTTGTAGGCGGCCATCTCGCGCTCACCCTGGAGCACGTGGATCTCGACCGACGGCTGGTTGTCCTCGGCCGTCGAGAAGACCTCGGCCTTGCGCGTGGGGATCGTCGTGTTGCGCTCGATCAGCTTGGTCATCACGCCGCCCTTCGTCTCGATCCCGAGCGTGAGGGGGGTGACGTCGAGCAGCAGCACGTCCTTGACGTCGCCCGCCAGGACACCGGCCTGGATGGCCGCGCCGACCGCCACCACCTCGTCGGGGTTGACGCCGCGGTGGGGCTCTGAGCCGGTCAGCTCTTTGACCTTCTCCTGGACGGCCGGCATGCGCGTCATGCCGCCGACGAGCACGACGTGGTCGATGTCCTTGACGCCCTTGGACTTGGCGTCGTCGAGCGCCTGGCGCACGGGCGCCACGACGCGATCGAGCAGATCGGACGTGAGCTCGGAGAGCTTGGCGCGCGTCAGGCGCGTGTCGAGGTGCTTGGGCCCGGAGGCGTCGGCGGTGATGAACGGCAGGTTGATCTGGGTCTCCTGGGTGGTGGAGAGCTCGATCTTCGCCTTCTCGGCCGCCTCGTAGAGGCGCTGGAGCGCCATCGGGTCGGCAGACAGATCGATGCCTTGGGACTTCTTGAATTCCGAGACGAGCCAATCGACGATCGCCTTGTCGAAGTTGTCGCCGCCGAGGTGGTTGTCGCCGGCGGTCGACTTGACCTCGAACACGCCGTCGCCGATCTCGAGCACCGACACGTCGAACGTGCCGCCCCCGAGGTCGAACACGAGGATCGTCTGGTCGGTCTCCTTGTCGAGGCCGTACGCCAGCGAGGCCGCGGTCGGCTCGTTGATGATGCGCTTGACGTCCAGCCCTGCGATCTTGCCGGCGTCCTTGGTCGCCTGGCGCTGGTCGTCGTTGAAGTAGGCGGGGACCGTGATCACGGCTCCGTCGACGCTTTCGCCCAAGTAGGCTTCGGCGTCGGACTTGAGCTTCTGGAGGATCATCGCCGAGATCTCCGGCGGGGAGTGCTGACCACCGCCGGCCTCCACGCGGGCGTCGCCGTTGGGTCCGGCGACGACCTTGTAGGGGACGATCGCCTCCTCCTCGCGCACCTCGGCCTCCTTGCGGCCCATGAAGCGCTTGATCGAGAAGATCGTGTTCTGGGGGTTGGTGACGGCCTGGCGCTTGGCGACGGTGCCCACGAGGCGCTCGCCCGAGCTCGTGAACGCGACGACCGACGGGGTCGTGCGCCCGCCCTCGGCGTTCTCGATCACGGTGGGCTCGCCGCCCTCGAGCACGGCCATGCACGAGTTGGTCGTACCCAGGTCGATGCCAATGGTCTTGGCCATGTGGGATTGCTCCTTCAGGTAAGCGGTATAAATCTAAGCGACAGTATGGCAGATTTCCTTAGGCCGATCAAGTGCGGAATCTGCCTGCAAATCACCCCAAACTCGAGTTGACACGAGCAGTGGAGGGAACGGTCTTCCCGCCGACGAGCCGCATCCGCGGCATCTGGCCGGGCGCGCCCGAGGCCGAGGGCCTCACGAAGAGGACGCCGGGTAGCCCCGCAGAGGACGGCGGGAGCTCGAAAAACCTGGTAACGAAGTGCCCGTATGCGGGTATCTGCAAACGAGTGACCCGGCTGGAGCGCAACGCGAACATCGCCGCCGTGGTGATCCCGTTCCTGGGTGTGGTCGTCGCGGGCGTGCTGCTGTGGAACAGCCTGCTGGGCCCGCGCGACCTCGTGATCCTCGCTGCGCTGTATGTGCTCACGGGCCTCGGCGTGACCGTGGGCTTTCACCGTCTGCTCACCCATCGCGCCTTCCAGACCCGCCCGTGGATCCGCTACACGCTCGCCGTGCTCGGCTCGATGTCGGTCCAGGGCCCCGTGATCGACTGGGTAGCCGACCACCGCAAGCATCACACCTTCGCCGACGAAGACGGCGATCCGCACAGCCCGCACGCGGGGCACGGAGCGGGACTGCGGGGGATGGTCGCGGGCCTGTGGCACGCGCATGTGGGCTGGCTGTTCGAGGTGCACGGCCAGGCTTCGTCCAAGCGCTTCGCGCGCGATCTCCTGCAGGAGCCGGCGATGCGCCGCATCAACAGGAGCTTTCCTCTGATCGCGCTCGCCAGCCTGGTGGTGCCCTTCCTGCTCGGCCTGATCCTCAGCGGGGGCTCGCTCGTCGCAGGCGGGCTGAGCGCGCTGCTGTGGGGCGGGCTCGTGCGCATCTTCCTCGTGCACCACGTCACGTGGAGCATCAACTCGATCTGCCACTTCTTCGGACAGCGGCGGTTTGCCACCGAGGACGAGTCGACGAACGTCTTCTGGCTGGCGCTCCCCTCGCTCGGCGAGGCCTGGCACCACAACCACCACGCCTTTCCCCAGTCGGCCTTCCACGGCCTGCGCTGGTATGAGCTCGACCCCTCGGGCTGGCTGATCCTCGCCTTGGCGCGGGTCGGGCTGGCGTGGGACGTGGAGAGGGTGACGCCCGAGCGCGCGCTGGCGAAGCTCGCGAGCTCCTCGCCGGCGCCTCCGCAGGGCGCCCCCGCGGCCGCCGATCTCGGCGCGGGCGCACGCATCGCACGCGCCACACCCGATCGCGCGCACGCCGGGCGCGACGACGAGGAGGTCCTGCGCGCGATCGAGACCTCGAGCGTCTGAGCCGCTCGACAGGCGCCTGGGCGCGCGCTAGCTTGAGCTCGTGAACGGACCGAGCATCGACACCGGCGCGCTGTCGCGGATCGCGCCGATCAGGCCGCGCCTGCGCGGCGTCTCACACCAGTACGCCTTCTTCGTGTCGCTGGCCTGTGGCGTGGCGCTGATCCTCGGGGCGTCGGGCGGGCGCGCACGTCTGGCGGCGGTCATCTACGCCGTGGCCGTCTCCGCGCTGCTGGGCACGAGCGCCCTCTATCACCGCGTCACGTGGCGTCCGCGCGCGCGCCGCTGGATGCGCCGCCTGGATCACTCGATGATCTTCGTGCTGATCGCGGGCACGTATACGCCGGTGGCGCTGCTCGCGCTCAGGGGCCCGCTGGCAACGGCGATCCTGGTCGGCGTCTGGGCCGCAGCCCTCGGCGGCGTCGTGTTCAAGCTCGTCTGGATCGACGCGCCCAAGTGGCTGTTCGCGCTCGTCTATGTCGCGCTCGGCTGGGTCTCGCTCGTCGTCATCGGCGAGCTGCCCGCGGCGATCGGGTGGCTGGGCGTGGCCGGGCTGGCGGCCGGCGGCCTGCTCTACACCGCCGGCGCGGTCGTTTACGCCAGCGGGCGCCCCGACCCGGCGCCGCGCGTGTTCGGCTATCACGAGGTGTTCCACGCGCTCGTGCTCGCCGCCGCCGGTCTGCACTACGCCGTGATCGCGTTCGCCGTGCTCCCGCGCGGCTGAGGCGCGAACAGGCCGCGGCTCGGGCACATGCGCGCGAGCGCGCAGCGCTCGCAGGCGGGCCGGCGCGCGAAGCACGTGCGCCTGCCGTGGCGCAGCAGGTTGACGTGCAGCTCGAGCTCGTGCCCGGGCGGCGTGAGCGCGAGCATCTGATCGTGCAGCTCGACGAACGGCGCACCCGCGCGCAGCAGCTCGAGGCGCGTGCCCACACGCGAGACGTGCGTGTCCACCGGCACCTCGCGGCGACCGAACGCGAACAGCAGCACGCACGCGGCCGTCTTGCGCCCGACCCCGGGAAGCGCGAGCAGCTCCTCGCGCGCCTGCGCGAGCGGGGCGCGCTCCAGCCACTGGAGCGAGAGCTCGTCGCGCCCCCGGGCATGCTCCCCCGCGCGCGCGGCGTCATGGGCACCGATCGCGCCCAGGATCGCCTTGATGCGCGCCGACTTGACCTTCGAGATCCCGCCCGGTCTGATCGCCTCCTCGACCGCGGCGAGGGGCGCGTCGCGCACGCGCTCCCACGTGGGCAGGCGGTCGCGCAGGCGCAGGTAGGCGACGTCGCGGTTGCGATCGTTGGTGCTCTGGGAGAGCACGGTGAGCACGAGCTCGGCGATCGGATCACCATGCGGGCGCATGAGCGGCACGCCGTAGACCTCGCGCAGGCGGTCGCGCACGCGCAGCACACGGGCGCGGCTGGGCGGCCTCCAGGCGCGCCCGACGGCGCCCCGTGGCAGGCGAGAAGTGGCGCTCATCCGCCAACCCTAGCCCCAGCCGCACAGCGCGCGCCGGCCGGCGCGCTCGACGCGGCCTCCGACGCTCGAGCCGGCGTGCGCCGACGGCACGCACGGCGCGCGACTATCCTCGCCCGGTGCTCGAGGTCAGCGACGAGCGCACGCAGATCGACGGACAGCCGGTCTTCTGGCGCAGCGCGCCTGCGGGCGGGACGGGGAAGGCTCGCGCTGTGCCGCTGTATCTGCACGGGGTGCCCGGCAGCAGTGACGACTGGGTCGCCCCGCGCCCGCACCGCGCGCGCACGCCGTGGAGGCGGCGCTGGTGGCGGCGGCGACGCGCGAGCGACGAATGGGTGCAGCCGCCGCCGTATGAGCTGGGGTTCCTGGAACGAAGCGGCGGGCTGGCGCCCGACCTGCCCGGCTTCGGGCGCTCGGGCAAGGCGGGCTATCTCAGCTACACGATCGCCGAGTACGCGCGCTTCATCGAGCGCTTCCTGGAAGAGCTTCAGATCGAGCGCGTGGCGCTCGTGATGCACGACTGGGGCGCCGTCGGGCTGGCGTTCGCCCAGCGCCATCCCGAGCGCGTCCAGCGTCTGGCGCTGATCAACCCGGTGCCGCTGCTGCCCGGAGTGCGCTGGGAGGGAGTGGCGCGCATCTGGCGCGCGCCCGGCCTGGGAGAGCTCGCGATGGGCTGCACCGGCCGCGGCGTGCTGCGAAGGGCCTCAGAGCGCTACAACGCCACGCCAGGGCCCCTGCCGGAGAGCTGGCTCGACAGCGTTCTCGAGCACTTCGACCAGGGCACCCAGCGCGCGATCCTGCGCCTCTATCGCAGCGCCTCCGAGGACGAGCTCGCGCGGGCCGGCGCCGAGCTGGCGAGCGTGCGCGCGCCAGCGCTGGTCGTGTGGGGCGAGCAGGACCCGTGCGTGCCCGAGCGCTTCGCGCGCGAGTATGTGGACGTGCTCGGATCGGCGCAGCTGAAGGCGCTGGCAGGCGCCGGACACTGGCCGTGGCTGGACCGCCACGACGTGATCGCCACGGTCACCGGCTTCCTCGCCGGCGGGATGGACTGAGCGATGCCCTCGCTCGCCGCGCCCGGGCGCGCCGGACCCGTCCCCGCCCACGGCCGCGACGCCCCCGCGCCGGACGCGCGCATGCCGACCGCCACACTGCGCGCCTCCAGGCGCGTGCCGGCGTGGGCGCTGACGGCGGTCTGCGGGGTCGCCTACGTGATCGCCGCCCCCCCGAGCGCCGATCTCGCCGCCGCCGCATATCGCAGCGAACTGTTCGCGCGCGCCGGCTTCACGCTGTGGGACAACGGCTGGTACGGCGGCCACCACCTGCCCGGGTACTCGCTGCTGGCGCCGGCGCTCGGGGCGTGGCTCGGGGTGCAGCTGCTCACGGCGCTGTCGATGGTCGCCGCGACGGCGCTGTTCGAGCGGCTCGTCAACGGCGTCTTCGCGCCGCCCGCGACGCGCGCGGCATCGCTGTGGTTCGCCGTGGGCGCCTCGGTCGCGCTGCTCGCCAACCGGGTGCCGTTCGACCTCGGGCTCGCGCTCGGGCTCGCCTGCCTGCTCGCCCTGCGCCGGGGAGAGCGCGTCGGCGCGCTGGCACTCGCGCCGCTGACCGCGCTCGCCAGCCCGGTAGCCGGCGCGTTTCTCGCGCTCGCGCTCGCCGCCTGGGCGCTGGCCGCGCGCAGGCGCGGCGAGGTCGTGTGGGCGCTTGCCCTCACGGCCGCCGCGCTGGCCCCCGTCGTGCTGCTGCAGCTCGCCTTCCCCGAAGGCGGCACGCAGCCCTTCGTCGGGTCGGCCTTCTGGCCCGCGCTGGCCGGCGTGCTCGTGATCGCCGTGCTGATCGCGCGCCAGGCCCGTGGGCCAGCCGGCGGGGATCGCCCGCGGCGCGCGCTGCTCGCGGGGGCGCTGCTGTACGCGGCCGTGCTGGCGGGCGCGTATGCGATCCCGTCCGCCGTGGGCGGCAACGCCGATCGCCTCGGCGCGCTAGTCGCCGGGCCGGTCGCCGCGTGCGTGCTGCTGCCCCGCCACCGACTTGCGCTCGCCGTGCTGGCGCCCTTCCTGCTCTACTGGCAGGTCGACGCGCCGCTGGCCGACTTCAGCTCTGCGGCCTCGGACCCGGCCGTGCACGCCGGCTACTACGCCCCGCTGCTCGGCGAGCTGCGCGAGCTGCGCGTCGGCTACGGGCGGCGCCCGGCACGCATCGAGGTCGTCGCCACGCGCGACCACGGCGAGGCGCGCTTCGTCGCCCCGCACGTCGCGCTCGCGCGCGGCTGGGAGCGCCAGCTCGACGTGGGGCGAAACGCGCTCTTCTACGAACCGTCGCGCCCGCTGACCGCCGCGCGCTACCGCGCCTGGCTGGCCGCCAACGCGATCTCCTACGTCGCCCTCCCCGACGCGCCGCTGGATTACTCGGCCACCGCCGAGGCGCGCCTGCTGCGCACGCAGGCCGCGAGCGCCGGCCTGCGCGAAGTCTGGCGCGCGCGCCACTGGCGCCTGTTCGAGGTGCTCGGCGCCGCGCCGCTGGCACAGGCGCCGGCTGCGATGACCGCGCTCGGCGCGGACGCGTTCACGCTGCACGCACCGCGAGCCGGCAGCTACGTGGTGCGCGTGCGCTTCACGCCGTATTGGTCGATCGCCGGCGCGCGCGGATGCGTGCTGGAAGCGCCCGGGGACTGGACGACGGTGCGCGCCGCGGCCGCCGGGAGCCTGCACGTCGTGATCGCGTTCTCAGCGGCGCGCGTGTTCGAGCACGGCCCGCGCTGCAGCTAGCCCGCCGGTTCGCCCGGGAGCGGCCGCCGGGACCATCGACTAGGCTTTCACGCGTGCTCGCCCGCGCTCGTGGGCTGCAGGCACGCATCCTGCCGCACGGCTGGCCCGACCTCCTGCGCCAGGTGTCGCTATTTGCAGCCGCCTACCTCGCCTACCGGCTCGTCAGAGGGCTGGTCGCCGGGGATGCTGCGGCGGCCTTCGCGCATGCGCGCGAGCTGATCGGGATCGAGCGCACCCTGCACCTGTTCGTCGAGCCGAGCATCCAGGCGTGGGCCTCGGGCAGCCACTTCGTGATGGTCCTGGCGAGCTGGCTGTACGTCAACGCCCAGACGACGGTCACGGTCGCGGCGCTCCTGTACTTCTACACCCGCCACAACCGGTCCTTCTACTTCATCCGCAACATGTTCATGATCGCGATGGCGATCGCGCTCGTCGGCTACACCGTGTTCCCGACGGCGCCGCCGCGGCTGATGCCCGAGTGGGGCTTCATCGACCCGGTCGCCGACATGACGAGCGTGCACCTGCGCGTGGGCGGCTCGATGAGCGGCCTGTTCAACCCCTACGCCGCGGTGCCGTCGATGCACGTGGCGTTCGCGCTGATGATCGCGTGGCCGCTCGCGCGCCTGGCGCGCCGCCGCGTCCTCGGCCTGCTGTGGCTGCTGTACCCGCTGCTGATCACGTTCGTGATCGTGGTCACCGCCAACCACTTCATCGTCGACGCCTTCCTCGGCGCGCTGACCGCCGCTGCCTCCGCCTATGGCGCCAGCTGGCTGGCGCGCGCCCGCCCGAGCGCCTGGCGCTTCGGCGCGATCGCGCCCGCGCGGGCGACCGCGCCCGCGCGGGCGACCGCGAGCGGATAGGCGGAGGCGCGCCGGCGGGCGATGGCACCAACCGAACAGGCTCCTCCCCGGCGCGAGCGGCGGGGGGGCGAGCGGCGGCGGCGCAACGGGCGCGCGACGATCAGCGCCGCGCAGCGCCGCGAGCTCGTGCGCAACCGCCTGATCGAGTCGCGCCTGACGCCGAACGCGATCTCGCTGACCGGGCTCGCACTCAACCTCGTCGCCGCGGCCCTGATCTGGGAAGGCTTGATGTTCCTCGGTGGGATCGCGTTCATCGTCGGCTCGGTCATGGACACGCTCGACGGACGCTACTCGCGCATGTCGGGCAAGGGCACGCCGTTCGGCGCGTTCCTGGACTCGACGCTCGACCGGCTCGAGGAGGGGATCGTGCTCGCCGCCGTGGCCGGCCAGTTCGCGCTCGCCGGCGACCGCGTGGCGGCGGCGGCGGTCGTGATCGCGGTGCTCGCCTCGCTGATGGTCAGCTACACGCGCGCGCGCGCCGAGGCACTCGGCGTGGAGTGCAAGGTCGGCATCGCCACGCGACCGGTGCGCGTCGTGATCCTGTCGGTCGGGCTCGTGTTCGCGCACGGCGCCGCGCTGGGCGACTTCGGGCTGCTCAAGCCCGCCGTCTACGTGCTCGCGGCGCTGAGCGTGGTCACCGTCGCCCAGCGCGTGTGGCACGTGCGCAGGGCGCTCGCCTGTGACCCATCGCCGCCTGCGGGGTAGTCTCCGGCAGGTCTCGCGCCGTGAGCTCGCAGGTGGCGAGGGCGGACGCGCCCGGGCTGGCGAGCAGCGCAGCCGTCTGAACAGCGAAAGAGGATGGGCCTTTGACCGCAATCCAGCACACCAACGGCCACGGCGGCGCGGTCTCCAACGGCGCCGCGCGCTACCAGCCCGACCGGGTGCGGGTGGCGATCATCGGCGTGGGCAACTGCGCCTCTGCGTTCGTCCAGGGCGTGCACTTCTACCGCGAGGCCGATCCGCGCGAGCGCGTGCCCGGCCTGATGCACGTCGACCTCGGCGGCTACCACGTGCGCGACATCGAGTTCACCGCGGCGTTCGACATCGACTCGGCGAAGGTCGGCAAGGACCTCGGCCAGGCGATCTGGGCGGGCCAGAACAACACCATGTGCTTCGCGAAGGTGCCGCGGCGGCTGGGTGTGCCCGTGCATCGCGGCATGACGCACGACGGGCTGGGCCGCTACCTCAAGGAGAAGATCACCAAGGCCCCCGGCGAGACGGCTGACATCGTCGACATCCTGCGGCGCACGCACACCGACGTGGTCGTGTCGTATCTGCCGGTCGGCTCCGAGCAGGCGACGAAGTGGTACGTCGAGCAGGTGCTCGAGGCGGGCTGCGGCTTCGTCAACTGCATTCCGGTGTTCATCGCGCGCGAGCACTACTGGGACAAGCGCTTCAAAGCGGCGCGCCTGCCGATCGTCGGCGACGACATCAAGTCCCAGGTCGGGGCCACGATCGTGCACCGCATGCTCGCGCGGCTGTTCGCCGACCGCGGGGTGAAGATGCTGCGCACCTCGCAGCTGAACGTGGGCGGCAACATGGACTTCTACAACATGCTCGAGCGTGAGCGCCTGGAGTCCAAGAAGATCTCGAAGACCAACGCGGTCACCTCGATCATGGACGACGAGCTGCCGGCGCAGGACGTCTACATCGGGCCGTCGGACTACGTGCCGTGGCTGACCGACCGCAAGTGGGCGCACATACGCGTCGAGGGACAGGCCTTCGGCGACGTGCCGCTGAACGTCGAGCTCAAGCTCGAGGTGTGGGACTCGCCCAACTCCGCCGGCATCGTGATCGACGCCGTGCGCTGCTGCAAGCTCGCGCTCAACCACGGCGTCGGCGGGCAGCTCGACGGTCCCTCTTCCTACCTCATGAAGTCGCCGCACAGGCAGCGCCCGGACGAGCAGGCGCGCGCCGACACCGAGCGCTTCATCGCCCGCTACGCGCGCAAGCCGACCGCACGACCGCGCGCGCGCAAGGCCCCCAGAGCATCCACCCGCCGGGCGGCTGGCGGGCGCACGCGCGCCTAGACGCCGCATCCGTCTAGCGCAAGGCGCGACGCCGGCAGCGCGCCGGGGGTCGCGACCGGCCCCTATGCTGGGCTGGTGCCGCCAGAGCGCTTTGCGATCGCGCACGTCACCCCGTATCCGTGGGAGGCGCAGGACAACGAGGTCAACGGGCACGTCCGCGACGTCGCGGCGGCGCTGTCGCGCAAGGGCCACAGCGTGCTCGTGATCGCGCCTTCGCTCTCGCAGGAGCGCGTGCGCGCCGCGCGGCGGGCGTTGCGGGCAGTGCGGGCGGCGCCCGCCCAGCTTCTGGAGGGCAGCGATCGGGGCGAGCCGCGCGTGATCGCCGTAGGCGAGGTGCTCGACGTTCCGGCCGGCGCCTCGCGGCGGCGCCCGCCGGCGCTGCCGATCGACGTCGCGCGCACGATCGAGGAACTGCTCGGGGCGGTGCCGCTGGACTTCGTGCACGTGCACGAGCCGTTCGCGCCGAGCACGTCCAACGCCGCCCTGCGCCATTCCCGCTCGCTCAACGTCGGCTCGTTTCACTCCTCCAGCGAGCACCTGCTGTCGACGCTCGTCGCGCGCCGCTTCGTCGAGAGCTTCTTCGGGCGCCTCGATGCGCGCACCGCGAGCCTCGCGGCCACGGCGCGATTGATGGAGCGCAACTTTCCGGGCGAGTACCGGCTCGTGCCCGACGGCGACGGCGCGCCCATGCAGCTGGAGGAGATCTACGAAGAGCTCGCGGCGCGCCGCCACCCGCTCAGCGGCGACGAGGGGCTGCAGCGGCGCCTGCAGGGGCGCGAGCTGATCGACGTCGACCTGCACATGCACACCGACCACTCGGGCGATTGCGCGACGCCGGTGGAGGTTCTGCTCGCGACGGCGCGCGCGCAGGGGCTCGGGGCGATCGCCGTCACCGACCACAACGAGATCTCGGGCGCGCTGGCGGCGCGCGCGCAGGCGGACGGGGCGGACCCGAAGGTGATCGTGGGCGAGGAGGTCAAGACGGCCGCGGAGGGCGAGGTGATCGGGCTGTTCATCGAGGAGAAGATCCCGCGCGGGCTGACACTGCGCGAGACGGTGGCCGAGATCAAGCGCCAGGGCGGCCTCGTGTACGTGCCCCACCCGTTCGACCGCATGCACGCCGTCCCCGACTATGAGCACCTCACCAAGATCATCGACGACGTCGACGCGATCGAGATCTACAACCCGCGCGTGGCGATCGGCTCGTTCAACGACGAGGCCGAGCGCTTCGCAGCCAAGTGGCGCATCCTCGCCGGCGCCGGCTCGGACGCGCACGTCGCCCAGGGCCTGGGCTCGGTGCGCGTGCGCATGCGCGACTTCGACGGGCCCGCCGAGTTCTTGCAGTCGCTGCGCAGCGCCGAGATCGTGACGCGCCCCACGAGCCTGCTCTACGTGCAGGCGCTCAAGTTCCTGCAGACACGCGCCCGCCCGCAGAGCTCGCGCCGGGCCAGCCGTGCCCGCCGTGTGCGCCGCGCCACCGGCGGGGCGCACCCGTGACCGCGCCCGCCGGCCGCGGGGGCCCGCCGGGCCAGCGCCGTAGCCCGCGTGGCGCCGGCGCAGCGCAAGCGCAGGTGCAGCAGGAGGGACAGCTCGGGGCTTCGTCAAAACCTTCGGGGTCGATGCCGGTGACCGATGACGAGATCCGCGAGAAGTACCTCGAGCGTGCGATTCGCGAGCTCAACCTGCTCACACGCGAGCTGCAGGCGTGCCCCCACTGCCCGCGCGGCAACCTGATGCCGGTGCTCGGCTCGGGGCACCCGCAGGCCGACATCATGCTGCTCAAGCACTCGCCGCTGCCGTCTGAGATCGAGGAGGGCGTGGCCTTCTACGGGCGCGCCGGCGGCGCGCTGATGAAGTCGCTCAAGCGCCTGTCGATCGACCCGCTGGCGGTGTACGGCACGCTGTGCGCCAAGTGCCCGCTCTCAGACCCGTCGCTGGCAGACCCCGCGTGCGTCTCGCGCGTGGTCGAAGAGATCGCGATCGTACAGCCGAAGATCGTCGTCGTGATGGGTCCCGAGGCGCTCGCGGCGCTCGGCGAGATGGACATCCCGCTCGCCCGCCCGCTGGTGGGGGGCATGGGGGAGATCCAGGAGCTCACGCCGATGATCGACGCGCTGTATGTCCCCAACATCGACGACTCGCTCGACGACCAGGCCTCAAAGCGCGCCTTCTGGTCCGCCTTTCGCACGCTCGGCGACTGGTACTCCGCCCAGCCGCCCTACTGATCAGATCTCGAGCACGATCTTGCCGAGCTTGCCCCCGGCCGCGAAGCGCTCATAGGCCGCCGCGGCGTCGTGGAGGGCGAACGTCTGGGCGATCGGTACGCGCAGCGCGCCCGACTGAAACAGCGGCAGCACCTCGCGCTCGACCAAACGCGCCGCGAGCGCTTTGTCCTCCAGGGGGCGCGCCCGCAGAGTCGAGCCGTGGATACGCGCGCGCTTGCCCATCAGCGCGAGCAGGTTGAGCTCGCCCTTGGCGCCAGCCGACACACCAATGACCGTGACCCGCCCCCCGGTCGCGAGCGCGTCGAGATTGGCGGCGAGGTTGGGGGCGCCGACGAGCTCGAGAATCACGTCGAACGGCCCGTGGTCGGCGAAGGCGTCGGGCGCGATCGCCTCGGCGCCCAGCTCACCCACCTGCGGGCGCAGCTGCTCGCTGCGCACGGTCGCCGTGACCCGCGCCCCGGCCGCGTCCGCGAGCTGGATCGCGGCGGTGCCGACACCCCCGGCGCCGCCGTGCACGAGCAGGCGCTCGCCCGGGCGCAGCTGCGCCTGGGTGAAGAGGGCGTCGTGAGCGGTCGTGAACACCTCCGGCAGGCCGCCCGCCGCCGGCCACTGGAGCGCGGCGGGCACGCTCATGAGCACGCGCTCGTGCACGCTCACGAGCTCCGCCTGGGCACCGCCGCCGACGAGGCCCATGACGCGGTCGCCGACCGAGAAGCGCCTGGACTCCGGCCCCGTCTGCGCGACCTCGCCGGCGAGCTCCATCCCCGGGATGTCCTGCGGCGAGCCCGGCGGCGCGGGGTAGAGACCGCGGCGCTGCATCATGTCCGCCCCGTTCAGCCCCGCGGCGTGCACGCGCACGAGCACCTCTTCGCCGGCCGCCACCGGATCGGCGTGCTCCTCGATCACGATCTCCCCGTCGCGGATCGTCGCGGCGCGCATCGCGCGAAGCCTATCCCGCGGCACGCGTCGTGGGCACGCAGGCGCTAGCCCGTCGTCTCGCGCGCGGGCGGTGCCTTGACATTGACCGGCACATTGACGTCGAGGATCTGTGTGGTGACTGTCTCGTGGATATCGAGCGAGTCGAGAGTCTGCACAACCCTTATCGGGAGGCCGGCTTCGGTGAGGAAGACTTCGAGGCGCTCGATCAGCGGGTGGCGTTTGAGGTTGCCTTCGTCTTCTTTGGTCAGGCCCTTGATCAGCCGAGTCGGTTCGACGCTCGCGCTGAACGTTTCCGTCGACTGGCCGTCGATTACAGCAGCGGCACCAGCGCGTACCTGTCCGACTGCGATTGCCAGCAGGTTGAGCAGTCCCGCGTAACTGCCCGTCCCTCCGAGGTCCAGTTCTTCGGGGTCGCCGTGGAACGGGAACGAAGTCAGGCTCTGCGCAAACTTTGGTTCGTGCCGTCGCACCCAGGGCCGTCGCCCTCCGCCTTCGCGCGTGTAGACGGTCGAGCCGATCACTATCTGCTCAGGCATTCGCCGTGCGCCGAGGAAGGTCTCACTCCGCGACGGGGAGAGACTCGCCTCGCCTATCAGCTGGGCGTTCACCGATATGCGCTTGACGCGCCCCACTACCTTCCCGTTGGATTCGTTGGCAACCCTGATGTAGCCGCGTGACACCTGCGAGAAGCGCTCGCTGTTCACCTGCAGCTGACGCATCTTTGCCTCGAGCGTCTGCAGCGTGGCAGGGATGGCGGCGGGAGCGGGACTGGCTGCATCGGCTGTCGCGACATAAGCCCAGACAACGCCCGCTGCGAGCGACGACGTGATCCGAGCGAGCATGCTCCTCATGCCGTTCTCCGCTCGAACAGGGCGACGCACTCGATGTGGTGGGTCTGGGGAAACATGTCCACCGGCCTGACCTTGCGCAAGGTCCACCCCGCCCGCGCGAGCTCGGCGGCGTTGGGGGCGAGCGTCGTGGGGTTGCACGACACGTACACGATGCGCCTCGGCGAGGCGTCGACGATGCGGTGCACGACCTTCTTGGACAGGCCGGCGCGCGGCGGGTCGACGAGCACGACGTCTGGGCGGCCGGCCCGCCGCGTGAGCTCGGGCAGCGCCAGGCGGGTGTCGCCGGCGAAGAAGCGCGTGTTGACCACGCCGTTGCGCCGCGCACCGGCGATCGCGTCGGCGACCGCCTCCTCGATCAGCTCGATCCCCCACAGCTCGCCGGCTCGCGGTGCGAGCGTGAGCGCGATCGTGCCGATCCCGCAGTAGAGGTCATAGACGCGCTCCCAGCCCTGCAGCGCCGCGTACTCGCCGGCGACACCGTAGAGCAGCTCGGCCATCTCGGTGTTCGTCTGAAAGAACGCCTCGGGCGAGATGCGCAGGTCCAGCTCGTCCAGGCGCTCGGGCAGCTGGGCCTCGCCCCACACCAGCTCGGTCTCGCCGCCGGCGGTCGTCTCGGCGAGGCTGCGCGAGCGCGTCCAGAGCACGCCGGCGAGGCTGTCGCCCAGGCGCCCGGCGAGCGCGGCCGCCAGCTCGCCGGCGTCGAGCTCGCCCGCGGTCGTCACGATCCGCAGCTGCACGCGCCCCGTGCGCCTGCCCTCGCGCACGACGAGGTTGCGCAGGCGCGCGCGCCCGTCGGGCGCGGGGCCGGTGCGCTGGGCGTCATCGTCGCCGCGCCGCAGGCGTGCCCCCGGCCCGCCGCGATCCCAGGCCTGCAGGCGCTCGCCCCGACACCAGGCCACGGCGGCCTCGCGCGCGCGGTTGCCGAGCTGCGAGGCGAGCAGGCAGTCGCCGATCCCCACCACGCCCATGGCGCCGGCGGGCGCGTGAAAGCCGCACACCAGCCCCCGGTCGTCGTCCTCGCCGAAGGAGTACTCGAGCTTGTTGCGGTAGCGCCAGGGCGCCACGGCGGGGACGATCTGCTCCGGCTGCAAGCCGTCGAACCCTCCGATGCGCCGCAGCGCCTCCCGCACCTGCGCGGCCTTGATCTCCAGCTGGCGCTCGTACCGGAGCACCTGCCAGGGCACGCCCGGATGCCCGGCGAGGGGCGCGATGCGCTCGGGGCTGGGCTCGAGCACCTCGAGCGTGCGCGCGTGCGCGTAGTGGCGCTTGCGCTTGTGCACGACGGCGCGCACACGATCGCCCGGGACCGCGCCCGCGACGAACACGACGTAGCCGCCGTCGCCCAGCCGCGCCACCCCCTCGCCGCCGAAGGCCAGCGACTCGACTACAAGCTCGAGCTCCTCGCCGCGCTGCGGGCGCGGCGCGACCACGTCGACGGCGTCAGCCACGGTCGCCGGCCACGAGCAGCTCGAGCAGCGCCTTCTGGGCGTGGCGTCGGTTCTCGGCCTGATCCCAGATGCGCTGGCGGTCGCCGTAGAGGACCTCGGCGGAGATCTCCTCGCCGGGGTGCGCGGGCAGGTCGTGCATCGCGAACGCGCCCGGCGCGGCCGCGTCCAGCAGCGCGTCGTCGACGCGGTAGGCGGAGAGCGCCGCACGCCGCTGCGCGGCGGTGGTCTCGTCGCCCATGCTCACCCACACGTCGGTGTACACCGCCTGTGCCCCCGCCACGGCCTCGCCCGGGTCCTCATACAGCGTGATCGCGCCGGGCGCCCCCGATGGTGGGGCGATATCGGCGGGCAGCGCGTAGCCGGCCGGCGAGGCGACGGCCACGTCCAGCCCCGCCAGCGAGCCGAGCAGCGCGAGCGAGCGGGCGACGTTGTTGCCGTCACCGATGTAGGCCACGCGCACACCGTCGAGCGCGCCGCACGCCTCGCGCAGCGTGAGCAGGTCGGCGAGCGCCTGGCAGGGATGGTGCGCGGGCGTGAGCATGTTGATCACCGGGACCTCGCTGTCCGCCGCAAGCCCGCTCAGCGTCGCATCGGAGCCGCTGCGCAGCCCGATCGCGGCGACGTGGCGCGCGAGCACGAGCGCGCTGTCGCGCAGCGCCTCGCCGCGCGAGAGCTGCAGCTCGTCGGCGCGCAGCACGACGGGGTACCCACCGAGCTCGTGGACGCCCACCTCGAACGAGACGCGCGTGCGCGTGGACGGCTTCTCGAAGATCAGCGCCACGCTGCGGCCTGACAGCGCCTGCGAGGACAGCGGCGCCGCCTTGAGCTGCTGCCCGCGCTCCAGCAGGGCGAGGAGCTGCTCGGGCGAGAGCTCCTCTCCGGTGAGAAAGTGGCGCGACATCGGCCCGCCAGTCTAGGCTAGGGTGCCACGCGCGATGAGCAGAGTGCTGTCAATGCTGATCGGCTGTCTGGCGGCGGTGATCGTCGCGGGCTGCGGCTCCTCGAGCACCCCCAGCACCACCACCGGCGAAGGCGAAAGCTCGACGCAGGCCAGCACCTCGACCTCGCCCAGCCACATCGCCAGCAACCTCAACAACCCGAAGTTCGCCAAGCCCTCGTCCGCCGAACAGCCGCGCAGCGGCACCGTGCAGGTCGCCTATCGCAACATCACGATCGACCCCGACACGCTGCGCGTGAAGGTCGGCACGACCGTCAGGTGGACCAACTACGACTCGATCGAACACAACGTGACCAGCGAGGGCGGCCCGCAGCGGTTCTCCTCCGGCGAGTTCGGCGAAGGCCACACCTTCAGCGTCACGCTGACCAGGCCGGGCGTGATCCACTACGAGGACACGGGCCACCCCGCCACGATGAACGGGGCGATCGAAGTCGTCAGGTAGGCTCGCCCGCCGGCTTCGTCAGGCTGGCTTCGTCAGCCGGCGAAGTCGGCGAGTCCCTCGGTCGGCGTCGAGGCGGTCGCGTGGGTGCGCCGCGGGATCCGCCCCGCCGTGCGCGCCAGCCAGCCGGCGTGCACCGCCGCGGCCATCGCGGCCGCCATGCGGACCGGGTCGGCGGCGCGCGCTACCGCCGACGCGGCCATCACGGCGTCGCAGCCGAGCTCGATCGCGAGGGCCGCGTCCGAGGCGGTACCCACGCCGGCGTCGAGCACGACCGGCACGCTCACCGCCTCGCGCAAGAGTGCGATGTTGTGCGGGTTGCGGATGCCCATGCCACTGCCAATCGGCGAGCCGAGCGGCATCACGGCGGCGCACCCGATCGCCTCCAGGCGTCGTGCCAGCACCGGGTCGTCGGTCGTGTAGGGGAGCACGACGAAGCCCTCGTCGACGAGCTCCTCGGCCGCCCGCAGCAGCTCCGGCGCGTCGGGCAGGAGCGTGTCCTCGTCGCCGATCACCTCGAGCTTGATCCAGTCGGTCTGAAACGCGTCGCGCGCGAGCTTGGCCGTGAGCACGGCGTCGCGCGCGGTCATGCACCCGGCCGTGTTGGGCAACAGCTCAACGCCGGCCTGCGCGAGCACGTCGATGAGCGAGCCGCGCGCGCCGGGGTCGACACGGCGCAGCGCGACCGTCACGAGCTCGCTGCCACTCGCGGCGATCGCTTCCGAGAGCAGCTGCAGCGACGGGAAGCCGCCGCTCCCGAGCAGCAGCCGCGAGCGCAGCTCGCGCCCCGCGATCGTCAGCGCCGGCCCCGCCTCCCCCCGCGTGTGGGCGCCGGCGGCCGCTGCGTCGCCGTCGCGCGCATGCGTCTCGATCGTTTCCATCGTCAGCCTCCCTGCATCGCCGTGAGCACCTCGACGCGCGCGTGCTCTCCCAGCTCGTATGCGGTCCACTCGCGCCGCGGCACGATCTCGCCGTCGACCGCGATCGCCACGCCGCGCGCGGAGGGTTCGAGCCCTAGTCCCGCGAGCACATCGCGCAGCGTCTCGCCCGCCTGCACGCCGCTGTGCTCACCGTTGACCGTGATCACGCCGCCACCCACGCGAAGCGCTCGGCCGCGCAGCCGCTGGCGAGCTCCCCTGCAACCTCCGGCCTTCCGCGCAGCGCGCCGACGACGAGCTCGGCGGTGAGCGGCGCGAGCAGGATGCCGTTGCGGTGATGCCCGGTCGCCCACGTCAGGCCATCCAGCGCCCCCGGCCCGATCGCCGGGACGTTGTCGGGGATCCCGGGCCGCAGGCCCACGCACAGCTCCTCGATCTGCAGCTCGCTCACGCCCGGGAGCAGCTCGTGGCAGTCGCGCAGCAGCTCGTACACGCCGCCGGCCGTCGGGGCCAGCTCGAAGCCGCGCTCCTCGACCGTCGCCCCCAGCACGTAGCCGCCGTCTGCGCGCGGCACCAGGTAGCCGCCCTCGAAGCGCACGACGCGCCCCACGAGCCCGGGACCGGCGGGATCGCGCAGGCGCAGGATCTGGCCCTTGACGGGACGCACCGGCACGCGCGCGCCGGCGGGCAGGCCGCCGATCTCCGCACTCCAGGCCCCGGCCGCCACGACCACCTGACCGGCGGGCACGCGCTGGCCGTCGTCGAGCACGACGCCGGTCCCACGCGCGCCGGCGCGGTCGAGCGCAAGCTCGCGCACGGCCGCGTGCTCGCGCAGCGCCACCCCCTCGCCCTCGCACGCGCGCACGAGCGCGCGTAGCACCGCGCGCGGGTCTACGGAGTGGTCGTCGGGCGCCTCGAGTGCGAGGCGCACGGTCGGCGCGAGCGCCGGCTCGCGCTCGCGCGCCTCGCTCGCGCGCAGGCGCTGCGCGCGCAGGCCGAGCTCGCGACGAAACGCGAGCTGGCGCTCGAGCTCGGCAGCCTCGTCGGCGTCGCGCGCCACGACGAGCGTACCCGTCGCGAGCAGCCCCACGCGCTCGCCGCCGGCGTCCTGGAGGTCGGCGGCGAAGGCCGGCCACATCCGCGCCGAGCGCAGCCCGAGCTCGAGCAGCCGCCGGCCGGCTGTGCCGAACTCGGCCTCGGCGACTGGCGCAAGCATGCCGGCGGCCACGCGCGACGCGCCGCGCCCGGCGGCGTCGCGCTCGAGCAGCACGACGCTCGCCCCCTGCTGGCGCGCGCGCCAGGCCACCGACAGGCCGATGATGCCGCCTCCGACGACGACCACGTCGGGATTGCCCGAGCCCGCGCTGCCCATGCTCTCGATGCTAGATGGTTGATTCCACCGCCGGCCCGGCGCGTGCGCGCGCTGAGCTCCGACGGGCCGCGCCGCGGCTGCCGCGCGGCGGACCAGGCTGCGGCCGCGCCGGTGGGGCGTGACAGACTCACTGCGATGAGCGACAGCGAACATGCACGGCGCGGTGACGCGGGCGAGCGCCGGCGCGAACGCCTGCGCGGAGCCCGCCTATACCTAGTCTGCCCGGCGCGCTTCGATGCCTCGCCGGCGAGCACGCGCGAGCTCGAGCGCCTGATCGAGGGGGCCGTGACCGGCGGCGTGGACGTCGTGCAGCTGCGCGACAAGGAGCTCGACGACGAGCGGCTGACCGAGCTGGCGCGGGCGGCGGGCGCGCTGTGCGCGCGCCTGGGCGCGCTGCTGATCGTCAACGACCGCCCGCACGTCGCGCGCGCGGCGCCGGCCGACGGGGTGCACGTGGGCCAGGACGACATGCCCGTCGCCCGCGCGCGCGAGGTCGTCGGCCGCGACATGCTGATCGGCCTGTCCACGCACGCCGGCCGTGAGGTCGACGCGGCCCTCGCGCCAGCGCCCGACGGCGCGCCGGTGGTCGACTACATCGGCGTGGGGCCGGTGCGCGAGACGCCGACCAAGCCCGGACGCCCGGCGGTCGGGCTGGAGCTCGTGCGCCATGCGGCCGCCGGCGCCCGCGTGCCTTTCTTCG
>DASPVR010000094.1:0-2477 GCA_035622255.1 Solirubrobacteraceae bacterium
TGCAGCGCGCGCGCGATCAGCGGCGCGTCCTCGCCGATCAGGTAGACCCCGCGGCAGGTGGCCGCGACCGGTGCGCGCAGGGGGGCGAAATCCTGGCCCTTGGACTGCCCGCCGAGGATCAGGTGCACGCCGGGGCCGTCGGCGAAGGCGGCGAGCGCCACGCGCGTGCTGGCGACGTTCGTGGCCTTGGAGTCGTTGACGTAAAGCACGCCGTGCCGGATGGCCACCTCCTCGAGGCGGTGCGCGACGCCGGCGAAGCTGCGCAGGCCCGCGCGCACTGCGTCGACTTCCAGACCGCGCGCGAGGCAGACGGCGGCCGCGGCCATCGCGTTGTGCACGTTGTGCGCCCCGCGCAGGCGAATCTCCTGCACATCGAGCAGCGGACGCTCCTCCCACCACAGCTGCCCCGCGCGCTCGGACAAGGCCGCCCCGGGCCCCGCCCCGAAGCACACCCGCCTCGCGCAGCCCCCGAGGTCATCGACGCCGAGCCCCTGGGGCGCGACGGCGAGATCGTCGTTGCCCTGGCGGGCGAAGATCTCAAGCTTGGCACGGGTGTAGGCCTCGAGCGTTCCGTGACGGTCCAGGTGGTCGGGCTCGATGTTCAGGAGCACCGCCCCCTCGGGGGCGAACGCGAGCGTGTCCTCGAGCTGAAAGGACGATGCCTCGCACACGATCGTCGCATCGGGGCCCACGTGGCCCACGAGCGAGCTCACGGCCGTGCCCACGTTGCCCGCGACCGCCGCGGGCGCCCCGGCCTCGCGGTGGATGTGCCCGACCAGCTCGACCGTCGTCGTCTTGCCGTTGGTACCGGTCACGGCGATGAACTCGTTGGCGAGCATGCGCCAGGCGAGCTCGAGCTCGCCCAGCACGGGTATTCCCCGCGCGAGCGCCCCGGCGATCGGTGGCGCCCGGCGTGGCACGCCAGGGCTCTTGACGACGAGCCCGGCGCGCCCGAGCAGCCCCTCGCCCGAGTCTGCGAGGTGAAGCTCTATCCCGCTGACGCCGAGCGCCCGCGCCTCGGCCGGTTCGCCGGCGTCCACGCCGATCACCTCGCGTCCCGCGGCCGCCAGCGCAAGCGCCGCGGCGGCGCCCGAGCGCGCCAGGCCGACGACCAGCGCGACGCCGTCGGGGACTGGCGGGCGTGGTCTCAGACGCCCCTGCTCTGGCGGTAGATCGTGAAGCCAATGGCGGCGCAGATCGAGGCGACGATCCAGAAGCGCAGGATGATCTTCGTCTCAGACCAGGCCTTCAGCTCGAAGTGATGGTGGATCGGCGCCATCAGGAACACGCGCCTGCGCGTCATCTGAAACGACACCACCTGGACCACGACCGAGAGCGCCTCGATCACGAAGATGCCGCCGAGCAGGATCAGCAGGACCTCGGTCTTGGTCATCACCGCGAGGCCTGCGATCGCGCCCCCGAGACCCAGCGAGCCGGTGTCACCCATGAACACGGTCGCCGGGAACGCGTTGAACCACAGAAAGCCGATGCAGCCGCCCACCAGGCAGCCCGCGAGCATCGCCAGGTCGAAGTCCCCGGCCAGAAACGTGATGCCGACGTAGGCGAGCAGCACGATCGCGGCGCAGCCGGCCGCGAGCCCGTCGAGGCCGTCGGTCAGGTTCACGGCGCTCGTCGTGCCGGCGACGACCACGTAGATGAGCAGCGGGTAGAGCGGGCCGAGGTCGATGTGGTAGTCGACCACGCGCAGCCAGAGCGTGCTCGGCAGGTGCGCCCGTTCGACGGCCACGTACCACAGCCCCAGCGAGATCGCGACCGTCACGACGAGCTTGGTGCGCGCGCGCAGCCCCAGCGAGCGGCGCTTGACGAGCTTGGTGTAGTCGTCGGCGAAGCCGAGCAAACCGCATGCCAGCGCCACCCCGAAGACGCCCAGCGAGCGCCATTCGTAGTTGGTGAGGATCAGGAACGGGACGCTCACCGCCAGCAGGATGATCACGCCGCCCATCGTCGGCGTGCCGGCCTTCAGATGGTGCCCCTCCGGGCCGTCCTCGCGGATCTGCTGTCCGAACTCGCGCGCGCGCAGGAACTCGATGAACTTGGGGCTGAGGAAGATGCAGATGAGCAGGGCGGCCGTGCCGCCGAACAGGATGCGCCCCATTCAGCGCCGCCTCGTGCCCGCCGGCCGAGCAAGCTCGGGCGCCCCACCATCGCCCGCGAGCGCCGCATCGGCGCAGAGCGCCTGACCGACCCGCTCCAGGCCGACGCCGCGCGAGCCCTTGACGAGCACGGTGTCGCCCTCGGCGAGCAGCGTCGCGACCAGCTCGCCAGCCGCGTCGGCGTCCTCGACGCTGTGGACCTCACCCGGGAAGGCGCTCGCCATCCCGGCCGCCAGCGGGCCCACCGTCACCAGCACGTCGACACCGCGAGCAGCCGCGTACGCGCCGATCTCGCGGTGAAAACGTCCCGCGTCGGGCCCGAGCTCGAGCATGTCGCCCAGCACCGCCACCCGCCGCCCGGGG
>DASPVR010000095.1:0-26671 GCA_035622255.1 Solirubrobacteraceae bacterium
CTCCCCGACGCAGAGCGCGACGGTGACGAGATCTACGCCGTCGTGCGCGGCATCGGTGGCTCGAGCGATGGCAAGGGCAAGGGCATCACCGCACCGAATCCCGTCGGGCAGCGCCTCGCGGTCGAGCGCGCGTGGCGTAGCGCGAGCCTCTCGCCGGTCGAGTGCACGCTGGTGGAGGGCCACGGGACCTCGACGCGCGTGGGCGACGTGGTGGAGGTCTCGAGCCTCATCGACGCTTTCTCCGGCGCCCGGCCCACGGCGGGCTCGGTGGCGATCGGATCCGTGAAGTCCAACATCGGCCACCTGAAGGCGGCCGCGGGCGCGGCCGGCATCCTCAAGACCGCGCTCGCGCTGCGCGACAAGGTGCTGCCGCCGAGCATCAACGTCGAGCAGCCAAACCCGAACGTGGACTGGGCCCGCTCGCCGTTCGCCGTCAACACTGAGCTGCGCGAGTGGGAGGTCGCTCCCGGTCACGCGCGCGTCGCCGGCGTCAGCGCCTTCGGCTTCGGCGGCACCAACTTCCACATCGTCATGGAGGAGCACATGCCAGGTCACCTAGACACCAACGGTCATCGTGCATCGATCGCGGTGCCGGTCGAGCCGCCTTCGGGGCGAGGGGCGGGTGAGACCCCTCAACCGCCCCCTGTGCTCGCCGCCAGCGAGGCCCCTACGGCAGCGAAGCCGCCGCTGCGCGGAGCAGTTGTGCTCGGCGCCACCGACGAGGCAGCGCTCGCCAACGAGCTCCGCACTGTGCTCGCGGAGGCACGGCAAGGCCGCCACCTGGAGCGTGTGGCCCCGAGCGCTGCGGCGCTGCGCGCTCAGGAGCGGATTGCAATCGACTACGACGACGGCGAGGACCTTGCAGGCAAGGCCGAGATCGCCCTGCGCGCGCTGCAGACCGGCCACAGCGCGGCGTGGGTGGCGCTGCGGCCGCGAGGGATCTTCCGTGCCGCCGGCGGCGCGCCGGGCAAGGTCGCCTTCCTCTATACGGGCCAGGGCTCGCAGTACGCAAACATGCTCGCGGAGCTACGCGTCCGCGAGCCGGTGGTCGCGGAGACCTTCGACGAGGCCGACGCGATCATGGCGCCGTTGCTCGAGGGCCGGAGACTGTCGGACATCATGTTCGTCGACCCCGACGACGCGGCCGCGATGGCGCATGCAGAAGAGGAACTGCGGCGCACCGAGATCACCCAGCCCGCCGTCCTCACCGTGGACGCGGCGCTCACCCGCCTGCTTGCCGAGTACGGGATCGAGCCTGACCTCGTGATGGGCCACTCCCTGGGTGAGTACGGCGCGCTCGTCTCCGCGGGCGTGCTCTCGTTCGAGGCCGCGCTGGAGGCGGTGAGCGCGAGGGGCCGAGAGATGGCAAGCCTCGAGATCGAGGATCCCGGCGCGATGGCGGCGGTGAGCGCGCCGCTGGCGGAGATCGAAGAGGTCATTGCCGCGACGGACGGCTATGTCGTTCCCGCCAACGTCAACTCGACCCACCAGGTCGTCCTCGGCGGCGCCACCGAAGCGGTCGGACAGGCAGTCAAGATGCTCATGGAGCGCGGGCACCAGGCAACCGAGCTGCCCGTGAGCCACGCGTTCCATACGGAGATCGTGGCGGCCGCGAGTGCGCCGCTACGGGCGACGCTGCAGCGGCTGGGGCTGCGTGCGCCGCAATTGCCGATCGTGGCCAATGTGGACGGCGAGCTCTACCCGACGGGCGATGGGGTCCAGGAGAAGATGCTCGACATCCTCGCTCGCCAGGTCGCCTCGCCGGTGCAGTTCCTGAAGGGGCTGCAAACGCTTTACAACCAGGGCGCGCGGATCTTCGTGGAGGTCGGGCCCAAGCGCGCGCTGCAGGGTTTCGCCTCCGACGTGCTCGGCGACGGGCAGGTTCTGAGCCTCGCGACCAACCACCCCAAGCAGGGCGACGTCGCGTCGTTCAACGGCGCGATGTGCGGGCTCTGGGCCGCCGGCCTCGGGACCGGGATGGATCTTGAGCCGCAGGCCGCTACGCTGCAGCCAGGCGCGACCGGGCAGCCGCGGGGAGCAGCGCGCGCGAGCATCGCGCCTGCGCACGCCGAGGCACGCGTGGGCGCGGCGGGCGGACCCCCGCCCGCGGAGACGGCCCCGCTGGACGAGAGCACCTACAACCAGCTCGGTCACGTGTTTGCGGAGTTTCTCGAGCGCGGTCGCGAGCTGGTCGGTGCTTCGCCCGTGAAACAGGCGCCGGCGGGCGAGCCCGTCGTCATCACCGGCGCGTCGATCGGCCTGCCGGGGGCCGAGCGGCTGTTCGACGACGCAAATGTGGCTCGCCTGCTCGAAGGCGAGCAGGGCATCGACGTGATCCCGGGCCGCGTGCGCCGGGAGATGCTCGACAAGCACATCACGCGCCTCGTCAAGCGCGAGGACAGCGCCAGCTTCGAGACCATCGACACGCTCGACGACGTGATCAAGCTGGCCGCCCGCGCGGGCGCCTTCGACCCCCACGAGGAGTTCGGAATCGATGCCGATCGAGTGCGGGCGCTCGGGCGTGACACGCAGCTCGCGATCGCAGCCGGGATCGACGCCCTGCGCGACGCGGGAATCCCGCTCGTTCTGACATATCGGGACACGACCACCGGCACGCAACTTCCCGACCGCTGGTTGCTTCCCGAGGAGCTGCGCGACGACACGGGCGTCATCTTCGCCTCGGCCTTCCCAGGCCTCGAGGAGATGGCCGACGAGGCAACTCGCGCGAGCGTCGACCACATGTGCCGGGAGCGTCTCGCCGCGCTCGAGTCGCTGCGCTCCCGCATGCTCGACCACGATGAAACGGATGCCGTTGTGCTCGCTGAGGTGGAGCGGCGCATCCACGACGTTCGCCATCAGCTCGAACAGGAGCCGTACACATTCGACCGTCGCTTCATCTTCCGCGTGCTCTCGATGGGCCACTCCCAGCTCGCCGAGCTGATCGGCGCTCGCGGACCCAACACGCAAATCAACTCGGCTTGCGCGAGCACCACCCAGGCTGTTGCCCTCGCCGAGGACTGGATTCGCGTCGGCCGCTGCCGACGAGTGCTCATCGTTGCGGCCGACGATGTCACCTCGGACAACATGCTCGGTTGGATGGGCGCGGGCTTTCTCGCGACCGGCGCGGCCGCGACAGACGAGGTCGTCGAAGAGGCGGCGCTGCCGTTCGACAGGCGTCGTCACGGGATGATCCTCGGGATGGGCGCGGCGGGCCTCGTCGTGGAGAGCGCAGAATCCGTGCGCGAGCGCGGGCTCACGCCCATCTGCGACGTGCTCGGATCGGTCACCGCCAACTCGGCGTTCCACGGGACCCGGCTCGACGTGGATCACATCAGCGGTGTGATGGACAAGCTCGTCGCGCAGGCGGAGGCACGCGGCGTGCCCCGGCACGAGATGGCCTCCGAGACGATGTTCGTCTCGCACGAGACCTACACGCCCGCGCGCGGCGGGAGCGCGGCCGCCGAGATCTATGCGCTGCGTCGCGTCTTCGGCGAGGATGCCGGCAGCGTTGTGATCGCGAACACGAAGGGCTTTACCGGTCACCCGATGGGGGTCGGCCTCGAGGACGTCGTCGCGGTCAAGTCACTCGAGACCGGCGTCGTGCCGCCAGTGCCCAACTACCGCGATCCCGATCCCGAGCTCGGCACGCTGAACCTCTCGCATGGC
This sequence comes from Solirubrobacteraceae bacterium, assembly GCA_035622255.1. Lineage (GTDB taxonomy): Bacteria > Actinomycetota > Thermoleophilia > Solirubrobacterales > Solirubrobacteraceae > Palsa-744. The sequence goes on from DASPVR010000095.1 coordinate 3,667, forward strand.
GGCGTCTACCCGGTGCGTTACGCCGTCAGGCTCGCGGCGGGGTTCGGCTCGCAGATCAGCATGCTGCTGCTCCGCTGGTCGCCCACGCCTGACGGCCGGCGGCCGAGCGCCGACGAGCTCGGCTACTCCTACCGGATAGCCGATCGCAGCGCGTGGACTCGGTGGCTGCGGAGGGTGAGCGGGTACGCGGACCCCGAGCTCGAGGTCGTGCAGCACCGGCTGCGCGTCGCCGACCAGGGTCCCGCGGCGGCTGTTGCACGCGCACCCGAGCAGGCCGCTCCGGAGGTCGCCGTCGCACCACAGCCTGCGCCGGCGGCGACGGCCGCCGCGCCGGAGCCGCCGCCTGCACCAGCGGTCGCGTCGACACCGTCTGCCCCCGCTGTGCCACCAGCGCAGAGCACCTCAGGCGCTGCGCCGGCGACCCCTGCGACCCCTGCACCAGCGCAGGCGCCCGCGGGGGACATCGAGGCGCGCGTGCTGGCGATCATCGCCGAGCAGACCGGCTATCCGGAGGACCTGCTCGACATGGACCTCGACCTCGAGGCCGACCTCGGCATCGACACGGTCAAGCAGGCCGAGGTCTTCGCCACGATCCGCGAGTCCTACGGGATCGAGCGCGACGACACGCTCAAGCTGCGCGACTACCCCACGATCAACCACGTCGTGGCATTCGTGCGTGAACGCGCCGGGGAGCCTGCACCTGTGGAGTCGGTGGGCGACGCGATCTCGGTAGAGGCGATCGCCCGATCGAAGGTTGACGCTGGTTCCGGCGCGCCGCTCGAGGCGGGGGAGGGCGAGCCGTTCCCGCGGCGCGTGCCCGTCGCCGTGGTGCGTCCGCCGCTCACGCGCTGCGTCGAGACAGGTGTGGAGCTCGCGGAGGGCAGCAGGGTGGTGCTGATGCCCGATGCCGGCGGGGTTGGCGCCGCACTCATCGATCGCTTGGGCAAGCTGGGTGTCGAGGTGCTGGAGATCGAGGACGCGCCTGATGCCGAAGCGCTGGAGGCGATGATCGCGGAATGGAGCGCGGCGGGACCGATCAGCGGGCTGTACTGGTTGTCCGCCCTCGACGACGAGGGTCCGCTCGCGAAGCTCGATCCGGCTACGCGACGCAAGGCCCTGTACGTGCGGGTGAAGATGCTCGCGATCGCAATGCGCGCGCTCGGCGAGCAGATCGGCTCCGCGGGCACCTTCCTCGTGTCAGCGACGCGCCTCGGCGGCCGCCATGGCTACGACGCCGACGGCGCGACGTCCGTGCTCGGCGGCGCGGTCACTGGTTTCACCAAGTCGCTCGCGCGCGAACGGCCGGATGCGCTCGTGAAGGCGGTCGACTTCGCGCCGAGCCGCAAGACCGCGGCACTCGCTGACCTGCTGTTGGAGGAGACGCTCCGCGACCCGGGCGCAGTGGAGCTCGGCTACGCCGAGGACCTGCGCTGGTCGGTGGGCCTTGCAGCACAGGCTGGGAGGCACGACGTCGAGCGCGAGCCGACGGGCGAGACCGTGTTTCTCATAACCGGTGCGGCGGGGAGCATCGTCTCGGCCATCACCGCGGACCTTACGAAGGGGTCGGGCGGCACCTTCCACCTGCTGGACCTCGTGCCGGCGCCCGATCCGGGAGACCCCGACCTCAGCAGCTACGTCACCGATCGTGACGGGCTCAAGCGCGAGCTCGCGGAGCGCATTCGGGAGAGTGGCGAGCGTGCCACGCCGAAGCTCGTCGAGCGCGAGCTCGCGCGGATCGAGCGTGCGCGAGCGGCGCTGGACGCGATCGAGGCGATCGAGTCGGCGGGCGGGAGCGCGAGCTGGCACCAGGTCGACCTGACCGACGCCGCGCAGGTCTCCGCGGCGGTGGCGGCGGCGCTGAAGGAGAGCGGTCGGATCGACGTGCTCGTCCACTGCGCGGGACTCGAGATCAGCCACTTCCTCCCCGACAAGCCTCAGGGGGAGTTCGATCTTGTCTTCGACGTCAAGGCGGAAGGCTGGCTGAACGTGCTCGATGCGCTCGGAGACTCGGCGCCCGGGACGGCGATCGTGTTCAGCTCGATCGCGGGCCGGCTCGGCAATGCCGGCCAGACCGACTACGCTGCGGCCAACGACCTCCTCTGCAAGAGCGTCTCGAACATGCGCTGTCGCTTGCGCGAGACGCGCGCGATCGCGATCGATTGGACAGCGTGGGCGGGGATCGGAATGGCTAGTCGCGGCTCGATCCCGAAGATGATGGCGGAGGCCGGCATCGACATGCTGCCGCCCGACGTGGGCATCCCGATCGTGCGTCGAGAGCTCACCGCCGCCGGTCCGGGGGGCGAGGTGCTCGTCGCGGGCTCACTCGGCGCGCTGCTCGACCAGCGCCACCCCAGCGGCGGCTTGGACGCCGAGCGCGTCGGCGAGATTCTCGCGGAGCGCGCCGGGCCGATGACGGGTCGAGTCGCCGAGCTCACGGTCGAGGGCGGATTGCGCGTCCTCACCGAGCTTGATCCGAGCCGGCAGGCGTTCCTCAACGATCACCGCATCGAGGGCATCCCGGTGCTGCCTGGCGTGATGGGCATGGAGGGTTTCGCCGAGATCGCACGCGCGCTCTTGCCCGGGTGGGAGGTCGTGGCGCTCGAGGACGTCGAGCTGCTCGTGCCGTTCAAGTTCTACCGCGACGAGCCACGTACGCTCGAGCTCCGGGCGCTCGTGCACGACGGCGGGGAGGGGACGCTCCTCGCCGACTGCGAGCTGATCGGGCGACGCATGCTGCATGGCCAGGGTGAACGCGAGGTGCGCCACGTCCGTGGACGCGCCCGTTTGGCCCGCGAGGTGCCTGTGGCGCCGCTCGCCTCGGAGCAGCCGAGCGACGCGCATGACGGCGGCGTCGGTCGCGAGGCCGTGTATCGGGTCTATTTCCATGGCCCGGCATACCAGGTGCTCGACCGCGTCTGGCGCGAGAACGGCGAGATCATCGGCCGCTTCGCGGATGAGCTGCCGGCCGATCACGAACCGGCGACGCGGCCAACTGAGTTCGCTCCCCGCCTGATCGAGCTCTGCTTCCAGACAGCTGGCATCTGGGAGCTTGGCACGGCGGGGCGCATGGCGCTGCCGACCGCGCTCCAGCGCGTCGTGCGCTACGCCGAAGCGGACGCCCCCGGCCGCCTATGGGCGGTCGTGCGCCCGCGCGGAGACGGTCGGGGCGTCGACGCCGAGGTGATCGACGAGGCCGGGCACGTGCGTGTACGGCTAGAGGGATACCGCACGATCGAGCTGCCCGGGGGGGTTGACGCCGACGCGCTCAGCCCGATCCTCGCGGCGATCGGCCAGGAGTGAAGACCCGCCGATGCAGCGGCCCTTCACGCGGCTTGCGATCGCGAATCGCGGCGAGGCGGCGATGCGCGTCATTCACGCTGTGCGTGAGCTCAACGAGCAGCGCGCAGAGTCGATCCGACTGATCGCGCTCCACACGGAGGCCGAGCGTGACGCGATGTACGTCCGCCACGCCGACGAGGCGATATGCCTGGAGCAGAGCCGAGGACCCGGCGAGGAGCCCGTCGCTGCGAGCGCCTTTCTCGACTACGCCGCGCTCGAGCGAGCGCTCGAGGCGAGCGACGCCGATGCCGTGTGGGTCGGTTGGGGCTTCGTCGCCGAGCACCCGGAGTTCGCAGAGCTCTGCGAGCGGCTCGGCGTGGTCTTCGTCGGGCCCAGCGCGGAGGTGATGCGGCGGCTCGGCGACAAGATCGCGGCGAAAAGGCTCGCCGAGGAAGTGGGCGTCCCGGTCGCGCCTTGGAGCGACGGACCCGTCGAGACGGCCGAGGAGGCGCTCGTCCACGCGCAGCGGATCGGCTATCCGCTGATGATCAAGGCGGCGGCCGGGGGCGGCGGGCGAGGCATTCGGCGCGTCGAGGCGCCCGACGAGCTTCCGGGCGCCTTTGCGAGTGCACAGGCCGAGGCGCGCCAGGCGGTCGGCGACGCGACGCTCCTGCTCGAGAAGCTCGTCGCCCCGGTTCGCCACGTGGAGGTGCAGATCATCGCCGACTCCTACGGCACGGCGTGGGCGGTCGGCGTGCGCGACTGCTCCTACCAGCGTCGTAACCAGAAGGTGATCGAGGAGTCGGCGAGCCCGGGTCTGACCTGTCAGCAGGCGCAGGAGCTGATGGAGTCGGCGCGGCGGCTGGCGCTACGCGCGGGGTACCAAAACGCCGGCACGGTCGAGTTCCTCTACGAGCCCACAGCGCAGCGCTTCTATTTCATGGAGGTCAACGCGCGGCTTCAGGTCGAGCACCCCGTGACCGAGGCGGTCACCGGAGTCGACCTCGTCAAGCTGCAGCTTCACGTCGCTTCGGGTGGCCGACTCGAAGGTGAGCCGCCGCCGCCTGTCGGCCATGCGATCGAGGCACGGCTCAACGCCGAGGATCCGGCGCTGGGCTTCCTGCCTGCGCCAGGACGCGTGGCTCTGCTGCGGTTGCCGACGGGGCCCGGCGTGCGCGTGGACACGGGCGTCGGCGAGGGCGACGTCATCCCAGCCGACTTCGACTCGATGATCGCCAAGCTGATCGCCTGGGGGCACGACCGCGAGGAGGCGCTTGCGCGCCTGCGGCGCGCGCTCGCGGACACGATGGTCGTCATCGACGGCGGCACCACCAATCAGGGGTTTCTGCTCGAGCTGCTCGGCCGACCGGAGGCCAGCACCGGAGACGTCGACACCGGCTGGCTTGATCGACTGAACCTGAGTGGCGACATCGTGCCGCTGCGCCATGCCGACGTTGCGCTGCTGCAGGCGGCGTGCGAGCTCGCCGACGCCGAGAACGCCACAGACCGCGCCCGCTTCTACGCCTTCGCGCGGCGCGGGCGCCCGCGTGCCAGCGCCGAGCTCGCGCGCAAGGTCGAGCTGCGCCATCGAGGCCAGTCCTACGAGCTCGTCGTTGCGCAGGTCGCGCCTGGCCGCCACCGCGTGAGCGTCGACGGCGAGTCGATCGAGCTCGGCGTCCAGCGGCTCGGCCCGCACGAGCGGCGCATCGAGCTTCGTGGCCGCGCCCACCGGACGCTGACCTCGATCCAGGGCACTGACCTGCTCGTCGAGGTCGATGGCGTCCCGCACAGGATCTCCCGCGACGAGGGCGGGGTTGTGCGCAACCTCGCGCCGGGCGTCGTGGTCTTCGTGCCGATCGCCCCCGGGGACGTCGTCGAGGCAGGCGAGGTCGTCGCGGTCGTCGAGGCGATGAAGATGGAGTCTTCGCTTGTCGCCCCGTTTCGCGGCCGCGTGCGTGAGGTCTTCGTCGACGCCAACGTGCACGTGGCCGCGAACGCGCCGCTCGTGGCGCTTGAGGCGCTCGATGGCGAGTCGGTCGCTCCCAGCGGCGAGCGAGTGTCCTTCGTGTCACGCGAGCCTGCGCCGCCGCGCGTGGCGCCGGAGCGCTGTCGCGAGAATCTCCGACAGCTGGAATGGCTCGTGCTCGGCTACGACATCGACGCGCCCGAGGTGGCGCTGATCGTCGAGGACCTGCACGGCGAATGCGCAGACCTGCTCGCGTGCGACCCGGCGTTGGTGCCCGGCGAGCACCGCCTCCTGCAGATGTTCGCGGACCTACGCGCGCTATCGCGGCGGCGGCGCGATGGGGCCGATGCCGAGGCGCAGCTGCTGCCGCCCGCGCAGGAGCACCTGAACGCCTGGCTGCGCTCGCTCGATGCCGAGGCCGAGGGGCTGCCGGCCACGTTCGTCGAGAAGCTCCGGCGCGCGCTCGGCTACTACGGCGTCGCAAGCCTCGATCGCACGCCGGCGCTCGAGGAGGCGTGCTACCGCATCTTTCTCTCTGAGGAGCGCGCCGAGACGGCGCGTACGGCGATCGTGGCGATTCTCGACCGGCGTCTCGAGCAGGTCGCCGAGCTCGCCGGCCACGTCGGCGACGATTTCCGCGCCGCGCTCGACGGGCTGATGGCGGCGTCGGAGAGTCGCGACCAGGTGCTCGCGGATCTCGCCCGCGAGGTCCGTTTCAGCTACTTCGACGAGCCCCTGATCGACGCCGCGCGCGAGCCGGTGTACGCCCGGATGTTGGAGCACCTCGCGGCGCTCGAAGCCGACCCGGAGCGCGCGGACCGCGATGAGCGCGTCGCGGCGATCGTGGCGTGCCGTTGGCCACTGGCGCCGCTCTTGAGTGCGCGCATGCGAGACGCGCCGCCGGCAGTGCGCCGCGTGCTCGTCGAGGCGCTCGCGCGCCGCTACTACCGCGTTCGATCGCTCGACGGCTTCGAAGAGATGGAGCTCGACGGCCACCGGTTCCTCGTCGGGCGCTACCGGTTCGAGGGGCGATTACGCCATCTGGCGGCGACGTACGTCGAGCTCGACGAGGTAGGAACGGCCGCCGCGGCGTTCGCTCGCTACGCCGCAACGCTCCCAGACGGCGACCTCGCGGTCGGCGACTTCTACGCCGAGCACGCGGACACGGCGCCGTCCCACGACGAGCTCGCAAGGACGCTCAGCCAAGCCCTCGCGACCGTGCCCCTCCCGCCGGCGCTTCATCGGATCGTCGTCGGCGTGGCCGAGCCGCGCCGCGGTCGCGGCATGGCGGCCATCGACCTCTTCACGTTTCGTCACGGGCGCGAGGGCCTGTGGGAGGACGAGATCCTGCGCGGGCTGCACCCGATGATGGCTCACCGCCTGCAGCTGTGGCGGCTCTCGAACTTCACGCTGCAACGGCTGCCCTCGGCCGAGGACATCTACCTTTTCCACGGCGTCGCCCGCACCAACCCGAAGGACGAGCGCCTGTTCGCACTGGCCGAGGTGCGCGACCTCACTCCGATCCGCGGAGCGCAGGGGCAGGTCGTGGCGGTCCCGGAACTGGAGCGGATGCTGGTCGGTGTGCTCGAGACGATCCGCCGCGTCCAGGCGCACCGCCCGCCGAGCAGGCGACTGCAATGGAATCGCGTGCTCCTCCACGTGTGGCCGACGATCGAGCTCTCCGCGGAGGAGATCCAAGGCCTTGTCACCCGTCTCGCGCCGGCGACGAACGGCCTCGGAATCGAGATGTCGCTGGTGCGCGGACGCCTACGCGAAGCGGACGGAACCGTGCGTGAGCGCGTGCTGCGCTTCGTGACCCCGACGGGCCGGGGGGTCGTCGTCGAGGTCGAGGACCCACCGACGAAGCCGCTGCAGCCGCTCGACGAGAGCGTGCGACGTATCATTTCGGCGCGCCGGCGGGGGACCGTTCATCCCGTGGAGATCGTGCGCCTGCTCGCGCCGAGCTACGCCAGCGCCGAGCGACCGGCGGGCGCGTTCGTCGAGCACGACCTCGACGAGCAAGGGCGGCTCGTCCCCGTGGAGCGCCCGCCGGCAGCCAACAGCGCAGGCGTAGTGGTCGGCACGATTTGCAACGTCACCGCGCGCTACCCGGAGGGGATGCTGCGCGTGATCCTCCTCGGCGACCCCACGCGTGCCCTCGGCTCACTCGCCGAGCCGGAGTGCCGGCGCATCGTCGCCGCGCTCGATCTCGCCGAGGAGCTCGGGGTCCCGCTCGAGTGGTTCGCGATCTCCGCGGGAGCAAAGATCGCGATGGACAGCGGTACCGAGAACATGGATTGGATCGCCGCGGTGCTGCGGCGGATCGTGCTCTTCACACAGGCTGGCGGCGAGCTCAACGTCGTGGTGGCGGGGATCAACGTCGGCGCGCAGCCCTACTGGAACGCGGAGGCGACGATGCTCATGCATACGCGCGGTGTGCTCATCATGACGCCCGAGAGCGCGATGGTCCTCACGGGCAAGCAGGCGCTCGACTACTCGGGCGGCGTCTCAGCCGAGGACAACTTCGGCATCGGTGGCTACGAGCGTGTGATGGGCCCGAACGGCCAGGCCCAGTACTGGGCGCACGACCTCGCCGACGCCTGCCGCGTACTGCTCGCCTACTACGAGCACGCCTACGTCGCACCGGGCGAGCGCTTCCCGCGACGCGCGCTCACCACCGATGACCCCGTGCGCGACATATGCGCCGCCGAGCACCACGATCCGCGCGGCGAGCTCATACGCGTGGGCGACATCTTCTCGGATCTCAGCAATCCCGGCCGCAAGAAGCCGTTTGACATCCGCTCGGTCATGCGCGCAGTGGTCGACCACGATCACGCGCCACTGGAGCGCTGGGCGGGCATGCGCGAGGCGGAGATCGCGGTGATCTGGGACGCGCACCTGGGTGGCTGGCCGATCGCGCTGATCGGGACCGAGTCCAGCCCGCTTGCCCGTCACGGCCCGATCCCGGCCGACGGGCCCGAGCAGTGGACGTCCGGGACGCTCTTCCCGCGCTCGTCGAAGAAGATCGCGCGCGCCATCAATGCCGTCGCCGGCCGCCGCCCGCTGGTGGTGCTCGCAAACCTCGCCGGTTTCGACGGCTCGCCGGAGTCGATGCGTCACTGGCAGCTCGAGTTCGGCGCGGAGATCGGTCGCGCCGTCATCAACTTCGACGGGCCGATCGTGTTCTGCGTCGTCTCGCGCTACCACGGCGGGGCGTTCGTCGTCTTCTCGCAGCGGTTGAACGCCAACCTCGAGGCCGTTGCGCTCGAGGGCGCTCATGCATCTGTGATCGGCGGTGCGCCAGCCGCGGCGGTCGTCTTCGCACGCGAGGTCGAGCAGGCTGCGCGGGCCGACGAGGAGATCGTCGCGCTCGACGCCCGCATCGACGCTGCCGAGGGACCCGAGCGCCAGCGCCTGCGCGGTGAGCGCGCCACCAAGTGGGCCGAGGTGCTCGCGCGCAAGCGCGGCGAGTTCGCGGCACAGTTCGACGCGGTCCACAGCGTCGAGCGTGCGGTGCAGATGGGATCTGTGGAGCGCATCGTCGCGCCGTCGGCGTTGCGTTCGTTCCTGATCGACGCGGTGGAGCGGGGCATGTCGCGCATCCTCGAGCGCCCCACCGTCACCGATGGCCGCTCCCGGTTGGCTCAGTCGCTGCCTCGCTGACGTGCCGGCGGGTGACGACTGGCTGGCCGGCGAGGAGCGTCAGACGCACGAGACCCTGCGCTTTGAGCCTCGCCGGCGCGACTGGCGCCTCGGACGCTGGACGGCCAAGGTGGCGGTGGGCACGTGGCTTGGCGTGGCAGCGGAGCGCGTTCAGATTCTCGCGGCCGCAGACGGCGCGCCCGAGGCCTATCTCGACGGTCACGCAACAGGGCTCTCTGTATCGCTCAGCCATCGCGCAGGTCGCTCGCTGGCGGCTGTCGCCGCCGCGCCGATCGTCGTCGGCTGCGATCTGGAGCTCGTCGAGCCGCGCAGCGCCGCGTTCGTGCGCGAATGGCTGACGCCTGGCGAGCAGGCACTGCTCGCCAGCTGCGCCGAGGGGGAGCACGCGCGGTTCGCCAACCTCGCGTGGGCCGCGAAGGAGGCGGCCGCCAAGGTGCGTCGGAGCGGGATGCGCCTGGACCTGCGGCACGCCGCGGTCACGCCAGCGCTCGACGAGCCGCGGGAGGGCGGATGGCGGGCCCTGCTCGTGAGGTGGGAAGAGGGAGCGGGCGCGACGGCCGGATGGTGGCGCGAGGACTCGGGATTCATGATGGCGATCGCGGGCGAGCCCGCACCCGAGCCGCCGTGTCAGCTCGACAACGGTAGCTCGCCAGATCGCGAGAGCGCGGCCGGGTCCTAGGGGCTAGTGCCGACCGCCGATCCGCGCCGCCTTGGCTTGGCCTGCGGTGCGCGGAGCTCCAAGAAGGAGCGCTCGATCCCCTCGGCGAGCACCGCGACATCGGGAGCCACCACCGAGTCCGCGTTGATGCCGAAGACGATCTGGCCCGCATACGAGATGACCGCGATGCCGATCGTGTGTTCGGCGAACAGCGGCACGAGCGGGAGGATCTCGACGAGGGGGGCGCCGAGCGTGTGCAGACGCTGGTCGGGCCCGTGGACATTGGTGACCGTGAGGTTGAACATCCGGGTACCGCCGAACATCGAGCGCGCGAGCAGCGCCCCGGCGATCGGCGGGCTCATGTCCACGAGGTCGACCAGCGTCTTGCCGCCCACGCGCTGCGAGCCCGCCTTTCGCTGGTCGGCACGTTCGACGACCTGCCGGTGGCGGACGATCGGGTCCTCCTCGCTCAACGGCAGCTCGACGAACAGTGAGGTGAGCTCGTTGCCGAGCGCGTGCTCCTTCTCCTCGGAGCGGATGTTGACGGGTACCTGTGCGCGCAGCCCCTCCTCGGGAAGAGTGTCGCCGCGCGCGAGCAGCAGCTGCCGCAACCCGCCTGCGCAGATTGCAAGCACGACGTCGTTCACGGTGCCCCCCAAGCGTGTCCTGGCTGCCTTGACCTCGGCGAGGTCGAGCCGGACCGTCGCGAAGTGGCGCGTCCCACTCATAGGGCTGTTGAGGCTCGAGCTCGGTGCCGCGACCACCTGCTCGCGCACGATCAACTCGACCGCGGCACGCACGCGATCGAATGATTCGCGGGGATGCAGCGCCGCGCCGATCCCGGCACGAGTGCCACGCGTCACCAACCCCGGCGAGAGCCAGAAGCGTCCGTGACCGTGCTCGCCGCCCTCGCCGCTGCCCTGCGGCGGGCGCGGCTGCGGGACCTCAGTCGCATCGAACACATCGAAGAGCACGTTACCGATGTCAAGCGACGCGACACCATCGACCAGGCAATGATGGGTCTTGGTCGCCACCGCCCAGCGTCCATCCTGAAGCCCGTCGATCATCGTCATCTCCCACAGCGGCCGACGGCGATCGAGGCGGTGCGACCAGAAGTCACCGAGCCATTCGGCCAGCTCGACCTCGCCGCCAGGTGCTGGCAGCGTGGCATGATGCACATGCGCATCGCAGTCGAACGTCTCCGCCTGCTCCCAGGTGAGCCACTTCAGCGGGCCCGTGTGCGCGTCCGAGAGTTGCTTGGCAAACCGCGGCAGCAGTGGGATACGGCTACGCACCCGCTCGCGAAACTCCCCGATCTCAGGCGTTCCGCCGCCCGGTAGCGGATCGAACAGGAGCGCAGCGCCGATGTGCATGTGCGCCGTCTCGTCGTGCTGCTCGAGCTCGAGGAACATCGTGTCCAGCATGCTCAGCTGTTCAGCCACCGCACCTTGCCTCTTCTACGTATCCTGCAGCGGAAGTTACCGCGCGCGGCCGGAAGCGGCATCGGGAAGCGCCCACCTCGCTCGTCCGTAATTTCCCCTCCTCGACGTGACTTGCGGCCGGTACTAGATTGACGGGCGTGGCGAGGAGACCGCGGCGATTCCAGCGATCAGAGCGCCGCCCGGCGCCGGCGCCTGGCGCCGGCAGCCGCGCGTCGCGGGACATCACGCCGCTCCCGGATCTCGCGCACGGGCGATCTCGAGCCGGACCCATTCGCACAGAGCGCCCGGTCTACGTCGACCTGCTACCACCGTGCAACGCGGCGTGCCCAGCCGGAGAGAACATCCAGGGATGGCTCGCGCTGGTGCAGGCCGGAGAGCACGAGCAGGCGTGGCGCGTGCTCGTGCACGACAATCCGTTCGCCGCGATTCACGGACGCGTCTGCTACCACCCGTGCGAGAGTCAGTGCAACCGCGCCGAGCTCGACAGTGCCGTCTCGATCCACTCTGTCGAGCGGTTCCTCGGAGACCTAGCGCTCGAGCGAGGGTGGGGGTTGCAGGCGCCCACGGCCAGCAGCGGCAAGCAGGTGCTCGTGGTGGGTGGTGGACCGAGCGGTCTATCGGCGGCGTATCACCTTCGGCTGCTCGGTCACGAGGTCGAGATCCGCGACGCCGGTCCCGAGCCCGGCGGCATGATGCGCTACGGCATTCCTGCCTACCGGCTCCCGCGTGACGTGCTCGGCTCGGAGGTCGACCGAATCGCGGCGCTCGGCGTGCGGATGACGGCCAACCACCGGGTCACGGATCTCGAGACCGAGCGCCGCGAGGGCGGCTTTGACGCAGCGTTCGTGGCGGTCGGCGCGCACCTCTCGCGGCGGGTCGAGATCCCGGCGATGGACGCGGGCCCGATCGTCGACGCCGTGTCCTTCCTTCGCGGCGTCTCCTCCGGCGAGCGCCCACGAGTGGGGCGCCGCGTCGCCGTGTACGGGGGCGGCGACACGGCGATGGATGCGGCGCGCACGGCGCGCAGGCTCGGTGCCGAGGAGGCGCTGATCGTCTACCGACGCACCCGCGAGCAGATGCCGGCGCACGAGGAGGAGGCCCGCGACGCGGAGCGCGAGGGAGTGCGGATCAACTGGCTGCGGACGATCAAGGCCTTCCAGGGAGAGCAGCTTCAGGTCGAGGTGATGGAGCTCGACGCGTCGGGCTTCCCGCAGCCAACCGGGCGGTTCGAGACGCTCGCCGCAGATTCCGTGATCCTTGCGCTCGGTCAGGAGACCGACACCTCCTTCCTGCGCGCGGTTCCGGGGGTCGAGTTCGCGCGCGACGGCACGGTGCGCGTATCGAGCTCGCTGATGACGGGCTGCCCCGGGGTCTTCGCGGGCGGTGACATGGTGCCCGCCGAGCGCACGGTCACGGTCGGCGTAGGGCACGGCAAGCGAGCGGCGCGCGAGATCGACGCCTGGCTTCGCGGGCAGCGGCCCGCGCGGCGGGACAAGCATCCGCTGGCTACCTTCGCGACGCTGAACCTGTGGTACTTCGGCGACGCGGCCCGCCGAGAGCAGCCGGAGCTCGAGCCCTCGGAGCGGGTGGCCGACTTTGCCGAGGTCGTTGGGTCCCTCCCGTCCGGCGATGCGCTGTTCGAGGCGCAGAGGTGCCTCTCTTGCGGGAACTGCTGCGAATGCGACGGTTGTCTCGGCGCGTGTCCGGAGGATGCGGTGATCAAGCTCGGCCCGGGCGAGCGATATCGCTTCGACTACAACCGCTGCACCGGCTGCCGCGCGTGCTACGAGCAGTGTCCCGTGCACTCGATCGAGATGTACGCCGAGGGGGCGCCCGATCCGCCGGAGGCCTTCGCGGCGCGGCCGGATGCGGTCAGGGCGTCGGCATGACGCGCGCGACGGTCGATGGCAACGAGGCCGCGGCTTCCGTTGCGTACCGCCTGAGCGAGGTCTGCTGCATCTACCCGATCACCCCGTCGTCGCCGATGGCTGAGCTCGCCGACGAATGGTCGAGTCGCGGCCGTGCAAACGTCTGGGGCGCGATCCCGGCCGTGGTCGAGATGCAGAGCGAGGGCGGAGCCGCGGGGTCACTGCACGGCGCGCTTCAGGGCGGAGCGCTCGGGACTACGTTCACGGCGTCGCAGGGCCTACTGCTGATGATCCCGAACATGTACAAGATTGCCGGCGAGCTGACCGCGGCGGTTTTCCACGTCGCGGCTCGTTCGCTCGCGGCACAGGGACTGTCAATCTTTGGCGATCACTCCGACGTGATGGCGGTGCGCCAGACAGGCTTCGGGCTGCTCTCCTCGGCGTCGGTGCAGGAGGCACACGACCTGGCGCTCGTCGCACACGCGGCGTCGCTGCGCGCGCGAGTGCCGTTCGTGCACTTCTTCGACGGCTTCCGTACCTCGCACGAGCTCAACACGCTCGAGCTGCTCGAGGACGACGATCTGCGCGCGCTCATCCCAGCCGAGCTGGTCAGAGAGCACCGCGCACGAGCGCTCTCGCCCGAGCGTCCGTGCGTGCGCGGGACCGCGCAGAACCCCGACGTGTACTTCCAGGCGCGCGAGACTGTCAATCCGTTCTACGCGCGCGTTCCGGAGATCGTCGAGCATGCGATGCGTGGTGTCGAGGAGCGCACCGGCCGGCGCTACGGCCTGGTCGACTACAGCGGTGACCCGGAGGCCGAGCGGGCGCTCGTGGTCATGGGCTCGGGCGGTCAGACTGCGCGCGAGACGGTCGCGTATCTTCAGGAGCGGGGCGAGCGCGTCGGCGTCGCGCAGGTGAGATTGTTCCGGCCGTTTCCCGCGGCGTCGCTCGCGAGGGCGCTGCCGGTGACGGTGCGGCGACTCGCGGTGCTCGATCGCACGAAGGAGCCGGGCTCCCTCGGCGAGCCGCTCTTCCTCGACGTGCTCGCGGCGCTCAGCGAGTCTCACGCCGACGCTGGCCGCCAGCGCATGCCCGACGTGATCGGCGGTCGCTACGGGCTCTCGTCGAAGGAGTTCACCCCCGGGATGGTCGCCGGCGTCCTGCAGGAGCTCGCACGCGAGCAGCCGCGGCGGCGCTTCACGGTCGGTATCAACGACGACGTCTCCCGAACGAGCCTGCCCTACGACGGCTCGCTCGACATCGAGCCACCGGAGACGACGCGTGCTGTCTTCTTTGGCCTCGGCTCCGACGGGACCGTCGGCGCGAACAAGAGCACGATCAAGATCCTCGGCGACGCGGAGGGACTCTACGCGCAGGGATATTTCGTCTACGACTCCAAGAAGTCCGGCTCACAGACGGTCTCGCACCTGCGCTTCGGTCCGCGGCCGATCTGCGCCCCGTATCTCGTCTCCGAGGCGAGCTTCGTCGGCTGTCACCAGTTCGGGCTGCTCGAGCGCGACGAGGTGCTCGAACGGGCCGCGCCCGGAGCCACGCTGCTGTTGAACTCTCCGCGCCCCGCGGAGCACGTATGGGATGCCTTCTCGCGCCCGGTCCAGGAAAAGCTGCTGGCGAAGGCGATCGAGCTCTACGTGATCGACGCGGGACGGATCGCCAGAGAGGCGGGCCTCGCCGGACGCACGAACACCGTGCTCCAAACCTGCTACTTCGCGATCTCGGGCGTGCTTGAGCCCGCTCGCGCGGTCGAGCTAGTGAAGGCGCAGATCGCCAAGACGTACGCGCGGCGAGGGGCGGAGGTGGTGGAGCGAAACCAGGCCGCCGTCGAGCGTGCGCTCGAGAACCTGCATCGCGTGGAGCTGCCGCACGCCGCCCGCGCGACACGCGAGCCTGCACCGGTCGTCCCGAAGAGCGCGCCCGAGTTCGTACGCACGGTGACGGCCGCGATGATGGCGGGACACGGCGACGACCTGCCCGTCAGCGCGCTGCCCGTCGATGGCACCTACCCGAGCGGCACGACGCAATACGAGAAGCGCAACATCTCCGAGGACGTCGCCGTCTGGGACGAAGAGCTTTGCATCCAGTGCGGCAACTGCAGCTTCGTGTGCCCGCACAGCGTGATCCGCTCGCGCTACTACCATCCCTCGCTCCTGCAGGGGGCTCCGGCCGGCTTTCGCTCCGCCGCGCTCAACGCTCCGGGTCTGCCGGACACCCGCTACACGCTGCAGGTCTACGTGGAGGACTGCACGGGGTGTGGGCTCTGCGTGGAGGCATGCCCGGTCTCGGCTGGCGGAGACCCCGACCACCGGGCGATCAACCTCGCCAAGCGCGAGCCGCTGCTCGCAGCAGAGCGAGAGCGCATCGCGTTCTTCGAGGGGCTGCCCGCGGCGGATCGCTCGCGTGTCGACTTCGGCACGGTTCGCGGCACGCAGTTCCTGGAGCCGCTGTTCGAGTTCTCCGGGGCCTGCGCCGGGTGCGGCGAGACGCCCTACCTCAAGCTGATCTCGCAGCTCTTCGGCGATCGCATGGTGGTCGCCAACGCGACCGGTTGCTCATCGATCTACGGCGCCAACCTGCCGACGACGCCGTGGACGACAGGGCCCGACGGCCGCGGACCTGCGTGGTCGAACTCGCTGTTCGAGGACAACGCGGAGTTCGGGCTCGGCTTACGCCTCGCCGCCGATCGCCACACCGAGCTGGCGCGGGCGCGCCTCGCCGAGCTGCGCGAGGAGCTCGGTGCAGACCTGGTGGACGACATCCTCGAGGCACCACAGCTGCGGGAGTCTGAGCTGCGCGAGCAGCGCGAGCGGCTCGCCGAGCTCGAGCGCCGCCTGCAGTCGCTGGCCGGACCCACAGTCGCCGACCTGCGAAGCGTCCTCGACCACCTGATCCGCCGCAGCGTCTGGATCGTCGGCGGTGATGGCTGGGCGTATGACATCGGCTCGGGCGGGCTTGACCACGTGCTGGCGAGCGGTCGCGACGTCAACGTGCTCGTGCTCGATACCGAGGTCTATTCGAACACTGGCGGTCAGATGTCCAAGGCGACGCCACTCGGCGCGGTCGCCAAGTTCGCGGCCGCGGGCAAGACGATGCCGACTAAGGATCTGGCGCTGCAGGCGATCGCGCTCGCCAACGTCTACGTCGCGCGCGTCGCGATGGGTGCCGACCCGCAGCAGACACTGACGGCGTTGCGCGAGGCGGAGGCATACGACGGACCGTCGCTCGTGATCGCCTATAGCCACTGCATCGCGCACGGTTACGAGATGCGAGACGGGCTCGACCAGCAATATCGCGCCGTCGCGAGCGGCCACTGGCCGCTGATCCGCTATGACCCGCTCCTGCGCGAGAGTGGCGCCAACCCCTTCCTGCTCGACTCACCGCGGCCACGGATGGCGGTCGCGGAGTACCGGAAGGGAGAGCTCCGCTTCCGCGCGCTCGCCAACGCCAACCCCCCCGAGGCCGAGCGTCTGCTCGCGCTGGCCCAGCACATCGCGGAGCTGCGCTGGGAAACTTACGAGGAGATGGCGACACGCGGTCCTCACGAGTTCCCCGTCGACGCGCGCAGGGAGCGCTGATGGAGCTCGCGACCCGCTACATGGGCCTCGAGCTGCGCAACCCGCTCGTGGCTTCGGCGTCCCCTCTGTCGTACACGCTTGAGGGCATCCGACGGCTCGCCGACGCGGGGGTGGGCGCGGTCGTTCTCTTCTCGCTCTTCGAGGAGCAGGTGCGCGCGCAGGCCGTCCAGAACGCCGAGCTCGTCGACACTCCGGCCGAGAGCTTCGGTGAGGCGCTCGATTACCTCCCCGCGGTGGCCAAGGAAGACCCCGGGCCGAGCGGCTACCTGCGCCTGCTCGAGGAGGCCGCCGCGACGGCCGGCGTGCCGGTGATCGCAAGTCTCAACGGCGTGACTCCGGGCGGGTGGACGCAGTACGCGCGTGCGATGCAGGACGCGGGCGCCGTGGCGATCGAGCTGAACGTCTACTACCTCCCGGCTAGCCCCCAGACCCCCGCGCGCGAGGTCGAGCAGCGCCACGTCGAAGTGCTAGAGCACGTCAAGGCGGCGGTTAGCGTGCCGGTCGCGGTCAAGCTTGGCCCCTGGTTCAGCTCGCCGGCTGAGATGGCGCTGCGTCTCGACAAAGCGGGCGCCGATGCGCTCGTTCTCTTCAACCGCTTCCTGCAACCGGACATCGATCCTGAGACCCTCACCGTGACACCGACGGTCACGCTCTCGAGCCGGGCCGAAGCCCGCCTGCCACGTGCCTGGATCGCGCTCCTGCGGGGGAGGGTGCACGCCGCGCTCGCGGCGACCACCGGGGTGGAGGAGCCCGCCGACCTGGCCGCCTACCTGCTGGCTGGAGCGGACGTAGTCATGAGCGCATCCGCCCTCCTTCGCCACGGCCCCGAGCACGCGAGGGTGCTGCTCGACGGCCTCACTGCATGGATGGAGGCCAAGGGATTCGACGCCGTCGATGAGTTCCGCGGAAAGCTCGCGGTGCGCCGCGGCGCCGACGAGAGCGCGCTCGAGCGCGCGGGCTATGTGAGTGCGTTGAGGGCTGCCAACGCTGGCGCGTATGCGCTGCGCTGAGCTCATTTCGTTAGCTTGGCGCGTGCGATGAGGGCTATGGTTCCGGCGGCGGCCCTCGGCACGCGTCTGCGTCCGATCAGCTATGAGATCTCGATGGTGCCCATCCCAGATGCGTGGCGATTGAAGGCACGGTTCCGCCGGCGGAGTAGTCTCTGCCACGATCCAGGGCGCACAGCAGGGGGAGGCGATGAGCAGAACCGAGTTGGCAAGGAGCCGGGCGAAGGTCGATTCGCGGGTGGGAGCGGGTACGCCGAACGAGGTGCGCGCTCTGACCGCCCTCGCGTTCGAAGAGCTGCACGACTTCCCCGGAGCAATCCGCGAGATGCACCTTGGAATAGCCGAGCGAGCTTTCCGAGGCGTCGGGCCGGCCAGCCTACCGGTTCGCGTCGTCCATGACGCCGTCGCGCGCGCGGTCTACGCTTCCCTCGGCGTCGGCGCCTCACAGGCCGCACGGGTCTCCGACACGGCGTTGGCACAGGGGGGAGTCGGGGAGGACCTCGCGCTCTCGGGCACGCCGTCAGGCAGCGCGGTGATCGCCGCGCTCAATGGCCTCATCGGCGATCGGCTGGAGGACTCAGGGAGCGCCCTTCACCAGTCCGTGTCGGTGCGCCTCGACGGCGAGGTCGTGGGGTTGGATCCCAGCTCGCTCGCCTACGCGTTTCCGGACGCGACCGAGCGCATCGTCGTCTTCCTGCACGGCCTGATGGGCACCGAGTTCTACTGGCAGTGGGGCGCCGCTGATCGCGGCGGGAGCTATGGCGCGAGACTGGCGCGTGAGCTCGGCTACAGCCCGCTGTACCTGCGTTACAACAGCGGCAGGCACATCTCGCAGAACGGCCGCTCCGTCGCGGAGCTGCTTGAGGAGCTCGCGCGGTCCTGGCCCGTCGAGGTGGGCGAGGTCGTGCTGATCGGCCACTCGATGGGTGGCCTTGTCGCGCGGAGCGCCTGCCACTACGGCTCGCAGAGCGACCAGCGTTGGACGCAGCACGTGACCCATGTCGTCTCGCTCGGCACGCCGCATCTGGGCGCGCCGCTCGAGCAGGCGGCCCATTACGCTGCGGCGGCGCTCAGCGTGCTTCCTGAGACGCGCATGTTGGGCTCCTTCCTGCGGCGTCGGTCCGCTGGCATCCGCGACCTGCGTCACGGCTCGCTGGTCGACGAGGACTGGCGCGGGCGCGATCCCGACGCGCTGCGTGCCGCTGCGTGCAAGGAGGTGCCGCTGCTGGAGGGCGCCACCCATTGCTTCGTTTCGGCGACGATCACCCGCAGCCCGCGGCACCCCCTGGGGCGACTGCTCGGTGACACGCTCGTGCTCGTTCCCAGCGCCAGTGGAAAGGGGCGCACGCGGCGTATCCCCTTCGAGGACGACAACGGCCACAACGTCGGCTCCACCCACCACCTCGCGCTGATGATCCACCCGGAGGTCTACGCGCGCCTTCGTGGCTGGCTGGTACAACCTCGCAGCCGCGGAATCCGCCGTCGCTGACCGGCGGCGGTCCCCGACTGGCTACTTACTCAGCCCCGTGCCTAACGAAGTGCCGCACGCGTGCGCGCATCCCGTTGCGCCCGATCGTCCTGCGCAAACCTCGGTCTGCGTCGCAGCCCTCTGCGCGCCGAGAGGAACTCGCCGACCGCCGCGTGCGTGCGCCGCGGGCGCTCCACCTGTGGTACGTGGCCGCAGTCGATCTCCACGTGCTTCGCGTGCGGAAGCGCTTGCTCGACATGGCGGGCGAAGGCGATCGGCACGAGCCGATCGCGGAGTCCCCAGACGAACAGGGCGTCGGCTTCGAGTGCGGGCAATCGAGTCCAGAACCCAGTCTCGCCATGCGGCTCCTCGATGTAGATGTGGCGCGCCGCGGCATAGAAGGCGGCCCGCCCGGTGCGGGAGAGGTACGCCCGCAGGAACTCGTCGACGCCGGCGGCCGTCCAGCCCTTGTCCGCGTTTGGAATCAGCCGGTGGACGATCGCTTCAACGACCGGCCGCGGGGCCATATGGACGAGGCCGAGCTTGGGCTGGGTGAGGCGCAGGAACGAGAGCATTGGACGGTCCCGGCGCCAGGCGAGCGACGGCGCCAGCAGCGCGAGACGGCCGACTCGATCGGGGTAGCAGAGCGCGGTCTCGAGCGCCACGCGTCCGCCGAGGCTGTTGCCGATCAGGTGGGCACGCTCGAGCTCGAGCGCATCGAGCAGGTCGACGACCGAATCGGCGAAGTAGCGGGCGTCGTACGAGGCGCGGATCGGCTTGTCCGAGTCGCCGAATCCGGGAAGGTCGAGGGCAATCACGCGAAAGCGATCACGGTCCGCCAGCGCCGCGACCGTCGGCAGGAACGACCCCTTGGTGCCGCCGAGGCCGTGCAGGGCCAGGACCGGCGTCCCGGTGCCGGCCTCCAGCGTCGAGAGCTTTGCGCTGCGCGTCGTGACCGTGCGGAAGGTCAGGCGACCCGGCTCGGTGTCGCCGCTCGTGGCGGCCAGAAAGCCGACGCCCACGTGGAGATTGCGGCGGACCACGAGTCGCCCCGCCGTGTAGGCGTTCATTCCCCTGCGGACGTCGCCGGCGATCTCAGCCCACGTCTGCTCGTCGGCGGAGAGCATCGCGTCGGCGTCTCCGCTCGCCGTGTCGAGGGCGACGCGACCGTCATTGACGAGGACGTCCCAGGCGCTCGCCTTGTCCACCACGAGCCGTATCCGTGTACGGCGCTTGCGGGCGTCGAAGACGTCCCCATCGAATCGGCGAACGAGCGTCGCTATGTAATCGGGAGCGCGCGACATGGGAACCACCGGACCCCAGCCTAGACCAGCCCCCCGCCGTACTTCGCTGGTACTTACGTGCCGAGACGCCTCGGCAGACTACTGATCGCCGGGCCGGGCGGCGAGAGGATCCCAGACCACCATCTCCGATCCGCGCACCTTCGGCGCCTCGCTCGTTATGCGCTGCGCCAGCAGATAGAAACGCGCAAGCTCGGGGTAGAGAATCGGCTTGCCGTTCGTCATGACCGCGCACGCGAGCGCTCGCTCGGGGTCGGCCCAGGCGAGCATGTTCGTGAAGCCGAGATGGCCAAATGCATGCTGCGTGTCGAGCCCGTACAGGCTCAGCACCTGCGCCCCGAGCATGACTCCGGATCCGAACCTGGTCGGGAAGCCGAGCGAGAGGTCGACCTCCAGATGCGATTGCTGGGTGATCACGCGCCGCACCGTCTCGGGCGCGACGACGCGCACGCCGTCGAGCTCGCCGCCGCGGCGAAGGATCTCGTAGAAGCGCGACAGCTCGTTGGCGGTCGAGACGATGTTGGCCGCCGGCACGATCCCGGTCAGGAAGCGGTCGTCGTTGCTGAGCTCGACCAGGCTGTCGAGGGGGAGTCCCAGCGCTCGCGAGAGCAGCTGGGAGAGCGGCGGCAGGGTGGGGGTTCCTGTGAGGTAGTTGAGCGCGACCTTGGCGGTGTCCTCGGGGGCCACGCCATAGTTGGTCCAGCGGAACCCGAGCGGCTCGAGGATCTCCTCGGCGAGCACGGTGCGCATATCTTTGCCCGTCACACGATTGACGATCTCTCCCAGGATGTGACCGCCTGAGACTGCGTGATAGGCGAGGAATCTTCCCGGCTTAGCGATCGGCCTCGCCTCGCAGAGCGTATGGACCATGAACTCATGGTCCAGCACACGGTCGAGATCAAACGCCTCGCTTGGCAGGTTGGGTACGCCCGCGCGGTGCGCGAGTACGTGGCCGATCGTGATCTCGTCCTTGCCGTGCCGCTCGTAGCCCGGGATGTGGCGCGAGACCCGGTCTGAGATCTCAAGCGCGCCGCGCTCGTGGAGCATGTGGACCAGGAACGCGGTAGGTGCCTTCGTGCCCGAGTAGATCACAAATGGCGTCGCCGGGGTGGCCGGCTCCTTCGCTCCGTCGGTCGGGTCGTTGGGGCCGTTGCCGCGCGCGTGGCCGATCGCCCTGTCGAGCACGACCTCACCTTCCCTGCGCACGCACACCTGGAGGGCGGGGTGCACTCCGCTTCGATACAGCTCCACCGCGGCGTCCCAGATGCGCTGTACCGATCGCTCGCTCATGCCGCCGCCGGCAGCGTCCTCCACGCCGATCGTGGTCACTGACTCGAGGTCGTCTGGCATATGGACGCGCCGAAGCGGATCCCCCACACCGGGCAGCCGCGGAACTGAGGGCAGGTGAGGAACCGCCGGCAGCTGCAGCACGGTGCCTATGCCGAACACGTTCTCACCGGCGCGTCATGGCGCCTCGTCGTCGTCTTTGCTTTCACGCGATACCGAGCCCAGGAAGTTGCCCTTCGTGTTCCCTTTGCGGGTAGGAGCCTCTCGACGAGAGACTTCTCCGAGCCGGCGCCCCTCGATTCGGATGCCGGCTTGGACCCAAGTGGTGATCGGAAAGTTCCGCGCCCGGCCACAGACCAATGGCGCCGGATCCAACAGGTATTCGTCCCTGGCCCCGCGCTCTGCGCTTGTTGTTGCCCGCGCTTGTGCGCGGGTTCCGGGGTGGCTCGCGACCCTCCGCTGGACTAGAGACAGCCGCTCAACGCGACGCGGTGCCCTCTGACGTGAGAGTGGCTAGGTCTCGCTCCACGCCAGAACGCCCGCGATGTCAAGCGTGGAAAGGACGCCGACAGGGCGCCCGTCCTCCGCCGCAACGACGATCAGGTGCTCGGCTCCCCGCTCGGCCATCACGCGGGCCGCCCGCTCCAGCTGATCGCTGGTGCTCACCGTGGGAGGATCGCTCGCCGCGACTGCGGCCGCCGTGAGCTCCTCGAAGGAGCCCTCACCACTGCCGACGCTCGCGCGCACGAGGTCCGTGGCGGATACGAGCGACCAGCGCGGCCGGGCGCCTAGCTCGGCGCCAGCCTCCACGGCCACGCAATGGATGTGCTTGGTGGCGAGCAACCGCGCGACCTCCCGCAGCGGCGTCTCGGGCGAGACCGTGATCACCCCTGGGTGCATCGCGTCCTGGACGCGTGCACGGGCCATGCGCGGAACGCGGAGGCTGCCGGTGTCGGTGCCGCTCACTGGCTGGCTAGAGCTCATCCCCGATTCAGCCTTTCCTTCGGACACACGGTACAGGCCCATCGGATTGCCGGCTTCCGCGACTCGTCACGTCGGCGCTAGAGCTCGCGCTTTAGCACCTTGCCCTGTTCGCTGCGGGGCAGCTCGGACACGAAGGCGACGTCTCTTGGCACCTTGAACGTCGCCAGGTTCTGCTTGACGTATTGCTTAAGCGACTCCTCGTCGACCGGGCCTACGGCGACCACGAAGGCCTTCAGCCGCTGACCGAACTCCTCGTCGTCGACCCCGATCACGGCTGCGTCGCGCACGCTCGCGTGGCTCAGCAGCATCTCCTCCACCTCTTGAGGGAACACGTTCTCGCCGCCCGAGACGATCATGTCGTCGTCGCGCCCGTCGACGAACAGGCGCCCGTGGTCGTCGAAATGGCCGACGTCACCAGTCGACATGAGTCCGTCGAGCATGTCCTTGGAGCCGCCCCCGGTGTATCCCTCGAACAGCAGGTCATTGCGCACG
>DASPVR010000096.1:0-6974 GCA_035622255.1 Solirubrobacteraceae bacterium
GCGAACGCACCGGCAGGTAGGGACCGACCAGCGGCCTAGCGGGATGCTCCGTCGCGGAGCGGGGGCTCAGCGGGTCAGTGGCCGCATATCGGACCCGCTGGGCTCACCACCACTTGCGCTCGAGCGCGCGCTCGGTCCCGCCTGTCGTGTCGAGCCCATCGAGCTCGGCCATCTTGCCGTCTGAGAGCTCGAAGTCGAAGATCTGCGCGTTGGCCTCGATGCGCTCGCGGTGGGTCGACTTGGGGATCACCGGCACGCCGTGCTGTACGCACCAGCGCAGCAGCACCTGGGCGGGCGTCCGCCCGACGTGCCCGGCGATCCGCTCGACGGAGGCGTCGGACAGGTGGCGCCCGGTCCCGAGCGGGCTGTAGGCCTCCAGGGCGACGCCGCGCTGGCGGCACGCCGCGAGCAGCCCGCGGCGGAACCGGAAGGGGCTGAACTGCACCTGGTCGACCACGGGTGCCGTGCTCGCAGACTCGATCACCTGTGCAAGCTCGCCGACGTCGAAGTTGGACACGCCGATCGAGCGCGTGTAGCCGAGCTCGCGCGCGCGTTCCATCCCGGGCCATGCCCACAGGGGGCCACCCTTGGGCCAGTGGATGATGTAGAGGTCGACACGGTCGACGCCCAGCCGGCGCAGGCTCCGCTCGGCCTCGGCCGCGGGGTCCTTGCGCGCGGGATTGAACTTGGTCGTGAGGAAGATGTCCTCGCGCGCAACGCCGCTGTCGCGCAGCGCCTGTCCGACGCTCGCCTCGTTGCCATAGGCCTGAGCGGTGTCGATGTGTCGGTAGCCGAGCTCGAGTGCCCAGCGAACGGCGTCGATGCACTCTCGCCCGTCGGGCACCTGCCAGACGCCCAGGCCGAGCAACGGCATCTCGCTGCCGTCTGCGAGCACCAGGGCGTGCCCATCGGCAGTCAATGGCGAGGCTGACATCGCGATCTCCTTGGTCGGGGTGGGTGATCGAGCCTACGCCAGGACGCCCGGCGGCGTTGGCCGCCCGCCGCGCCGTTATCTTCGCCCGATGAACGACGACCGCCGGCGCGCCGGCGCGCCGCGAGCCTCTGGCCGCGAGACCGACCGCGGCCAGAAGCGGGGACCCGACGCTTCGGTGAGCGCCGGTGCCGAGCTACCCGCGCTCGATCGGCAGGCGCTCACGACGCTGCGGGAGGTGGGACGCAGCTGGGGGCGCTGCATGCCTCCCCCCGAGGTCTGGGAGCGCTCGCTGCCCGTCGACAGGCATCTCGACTTCACTGAGCCACGGCGATCGTCGGGCGGGCGCTTCGTACCGATTCGCGCGCGGCGCGGACGCGGCAGCGATGAGCTCGAAGCGACGCCAAAGGCAGCGCAGCCCGACTCGCGGGTGGGTAAGCTGGCCTATCGGGCGCGGCGCGTCCTGCTCGGTCCCCCGCTGCGCAGCACGGCGATCGCACAGGAGCGGATGGGCCGGCTACTCGCGCTCGCCGTTCTCTCGCCCGACGCCCTCTCCTCGGTCGCCTACGGGCCGGAAGCGATGCTCGCAATCCTGGTGCTCGCCGGGGCGGGGGAGCTCAAGCTCTCGCTGCCGATTGGCGCCGCGCTGGCGGTGCTCATGCTCGCGGTCGGGCTCGGCTACAGGCAGGTGATCCGCGCCTATCCGCACGGCGGCGGGTCATACATCGTCGCCAGCGACAGCCTCGGAGCGCAATGGGGACTGCTCGCCGGTGCGGGGCTGATCGTCGACTACATCCTCACGGTCGCGGTCTCGGTCGCGTCGGGGGTCGAAGCGGTGACCTCGGCGCTGCCGTCACTAGCCTCGGCGAGGGTCGAGATCGGCCTGGTCGTGATCGCGCTGCTCGTGGCGGGCAACATGCGCGGCGTGCGCGACGCCGGCGCGGCCTTTGCGGCCCCGACCTACCTGTTCGTCGCAGCGATCGCGCTGATCGTCATCGCAGGGCTCGTCCAGGCGGCCGGCAACGGCTTTCACCCGTCCGCCCCCGCCCCTCATCGGGCGACGGAGGCGCTCGGCGTGCTGCTCGTGCTGCGCGCGTTCGCATCCGGCGCAACCGCCATGACCGGGATCGAGGTGATCTCGAACGCGGTGCCCGTCTTTCGTCCTCCCCAAGCGCGCCATGCCCGGCAGACCCTGACCGCGATGATGACGCTCTTGGTCGCGATGTTCGTCGGCGTCGTGCTCGTCGCCCATTTCGACGGCGCCTCGCCCAACTCGAGCGAGACGGTGCTCTCCCAGATCGCGCACTCGAGCGTGGGCAGCGGCGTGCTCTACGGCTTCGTGCAGCTCGCCACCACGCTCGTGCTGCTCGTCGCCGCCAACTCGGCGTTCAACGGCTTTCCGCGGCTGCTCTTCTTCATGGCGCGCGACAGCTACGCGCCACGCCAGTTCTTGCACATGGGAGATCGCCTGGCGTTCACCACCGGCATCCTCGTGCTCGCCCTCCCCGCCGCCGTGATCTTCGCCGGCTTCGGTGGCCGCACCGGCCCTCTGATCCCGCTGTTCGCGATCGGCGTGTTCCTGGCGTTCACGCTCGCCCAGAGCGGGATGGTCGCGTACTGGTTACGCCACCGCGAGCGCGGTTGGCGCGCTGCGCTCGCGACCAACTTGGTGGGCGCGATCCTCTCGGGCGCGGTCGTGCTGATAGCGGGCGCCACCAAGCTCACGGAGGGGGCCTGGGTGGTGGTCGTCCTCGTCCCCCTGATCATCCTCGGGTGCCGACGGGCCCACGCCCATTACGAGACGGCGCGCTCGGCGCTCACGCCACAGCCCGACGCCGACGCCGACAGCTCGCTGAGCACGCTGCCCGCGCTCGAGCGTCCTTCAGCCGGCGCTGCGCGCCTGGCCGAGCAGCAGGACAGCCCCGACGAGGTGCGCAGCTTCGCCGTCGTGCCGGTCGCCGTGCTCGACCTGGCCGCGCTGCATGCGCTCGCCTATGCCGCTTCGCTTGCACAGCCGGTGCTCGCACTGCACGTCAGCCCCTCCCAGGAGGAGGCGTCGCGCTTTCACCGCGCGTGGCGCGCGTGGGGTGAACACCTGCCGCTCGAGGTCGTCGTATCGCCCTACCGCGCGACGGTCGCGCCGCTGGCGAACTACATCGCTGCGCTGCACCGCCAGCGGCCCGACGTCATCCTCACGCTGGTCGTGCCCGAGCTGATCGTGGCCAAGCGCTGGCAGCGACTGCTGCACAATCGCGTCGCGGCCCGGCTGCGCTCCGGTCTGATCGGATACGAAGGGATCGTGATCACGACGGTTCCGTTCCACCTGCCGCCTTAGGGCCCGCGTGCACTCATGCGAGAATCAGTCGTGTGGGATTGACGGCGCGAGCTCCTCGCCGCTATCGGGGGATCACGGCATCAGAGCGCCGCGCTCAGCGGCGAGAGCGGCTCCTGGAGTCCGGGCTCGAGCTGTTCGGCACCAAGGGCTACGCGAACACGTCGATACGTGCCGTCTGCCTCGCGTCATCGATGAACTCGCGCTACTTCTATGAGTCGTTCACCAGTCGCGAGGACCTGCTGTTCGCGGTCTATGAGCGCATCGTCAACGAGATCGTGTCGGGCACGACCGAGGCGACGGCGGACATGCGCACGATCGAGGACCAGGCGCGCGCGGGGCTGCGGGCCGGCTGGACCATCCTCACCGAGGATCGGCGCAAGGCGCGCGTGATCGCGCTCGAGGTCGTGGGTGTGAGCGATCGTCTGGAACGACTGCGCCGCGACACTCGCCATGCGCTCGCCGACCTCACCGCCCGCAACGCCCTCGCCGTCGGGGGCAGCGGGCTGAAGTTCCGACTCGATCCGGTCCTGACCACGCGCGCGTTGATCGGGGGCGTGGTCGAGATCTTGGTCGACTGGATAAACGAAGATCTCGATGCGACGGCAGACGAGATCGTCGAGCACTTCACGCGTCTGTTCACGGCTGTCACCTACGCCGCGGTGGAGCCCGCTGCACGTGGGGCCGACAGCCGCGGCGCATAGCGCCCGCCGCCAGCGCCCCGCGCGCGACGCCAGCCGGCGAGGCTCGCCGCCGCGTAGGCGACGCTGGACAAAGTGGTGCCACAGCGTTACAGTTTGGCACTCAAGTGGTGCGCGAGTGCTACTGATTTCAATCAGGGAGGAGAACCAGTGTCCGAGACCTTCCGCACACGGATGAGGGCGGTAGTCATCGCCTCGATGGCCGCCTGCGCGGCGTTCCTCGCCGCCGGATCGGTGCTCGCTTCTAGCGCGAGCGCACAGCCTACGGTAAGTGAAATTCCGGCCACGAGCGGCGAACACGGCTACCCGTACGACGCAGTGCCGCCGCCCTCGGGTGTCGTCGGCGAACCGAAGCTGAACACGACGTTCATGAGTCACCACGGCTACGTCGAACGCGAGTTCAAGATGTCCGGGACGACGAACGTCTACCGCGAAAACGGCAACGAAGAAGCCTTCAACTTCGGCACGGCGTGGAACAGCAACGGTAACTGGGAGATCGCCGTCTCGCAGTCGGGCGTGCCGTACACCACGCGCCTGCTCGTACGCTACCCGAGCCCGAGCAGCACCACCAAATTCAACGGCACGGTCATCTTCGAATGGACGAACGTCACCACCGGCGGTGACCAGGACCCGGTTTGGTCGGAGATCGGCGAAGAAGCGATCAGGCAGGGCTATGCGTTCGTCGGCGTGACGGCGCAGAAGGCCGGCATGGAAGACCTCGCCAGGTGGGACCCGAAGCGCTACGCCGGCCTCGGTGACAGCAACGACGGACAGTCCTACTCGATCTTCACCCAGGCCGCGGAAGCGGCGAAGGCAGATAGCGCGACACTGCTCGGCGGACTCACGCCCAAGCGGGAGATCGGGATGGGCGACTCGCAGTCCGCCTTTCGCGTGGACACCTACGTCAACGCCTTCCAGCCGGTCACGCAAGCCTTCAACGGATTCATAGCGGTGGGCCGCGCGGTCACGGCGGCGCCGATCGGCAACGGCCTCATCTCGACCTCGCCGTTCCCCGCTCGCATTCGCACGGACAAGAACACGACCCCGTTCATCGAGCTGAACACGCAGGGCGACATCACCGAGCTCGACGCCGCGGCGGCGCGTCAGTCTGACAACAACTACCTGCGCACGTGGGAACTACCGGGCGCCTCGCACATCGACGCCCACGAGGGCGCCTACGAGGTCGAGACGATCGCGCGCGAGGAGCCGACCGTGGCGGTTCCTCAATGCATTCTCGGTACCCCGATCGAGGGCACCGGCACGCCCCTCGACGGCGTCAACCAGGTCAACAACACCTCGCTCTTCGAGGTCGAGAACGCCGCGGTGATGGATATGCAGAAGTGGATCGCCGAAGGAGTGGCGGCGCCACACGAGCCGAGTCAGATCTCGACGACCCCCATCTTCCTCTTGTTGGATGAATTTGATCTCGTCAACAGCAACGCCTACGGCGTCGGCAACGGCGGCATCCGCATGCCCGAAGCCGAAGTGCCGACAGAGGAATACTCCGTGATCAACTTCTCCAAGCCCAGCCAGGAGGGCCTGAGCGGGCCCGCGCTCATGGAAGAGCTCAAGGCCGCGTTCGAAGCCTCGGAGACCGGCAGCATCAGCAACGCGGAACTGCGTTCTGCCGGGCTGTGCCTGCTGTCCGGGTACTTCTACGACCTCAGCAGCTCGAAGCTGCAGTCGCTGTATCCGACGACGGCGAGCTACGCCGCGAAGTACAAGAAGGTCGTCGAATCCGACGAGTCGGCAGGATTCATCACGCCCGAACAGGGCGCGGAAGCGATCGCATACGCCGAAGCCGGCATCGGCCCGCTCCAGCAGCCTCCGCTCATGGTTCCGTGAGGCGGGCTGGGGTGTCAGAAGTCTGAACGGTCACGCAGGCACGCCGTCCCCGATCGGGGACGGCGGGCCTGCGTGCGCCGGCGAGCGCCATCACCCGCTGCCCTGCCGGACCCGGGAGCCGCGGGTGATGCGCCGGTTTGACGAGCTCGGCGCGACCATGCGCGCGGCGACCAGCAGCTCGCCAATGGCGTCATCGATGTCCCGCGCGAGCCTGTCGACGTCCGGCAGGGCCTCGCTGTCGGCACAGATGCCAAAGCAAGCCAACCCGTCGACCGACAGCATCCCCACCGACACGGCATGGCGGTCGGCGAGCGGGACGACCGGGTAGGCGCCGCGAAGCGCGCAGCCGAGCATGAACAGCGGCCCACTGGGTCCAGGGATGTTGGATACGACGAGGTTCGACGTGCGCGGGCTCGCGATCAGCCTCGACAGCGTCTGCTGCACCGTGGCGGGTGCGTGCGCCGCCGCCTGGATGACCGCGCGCGTTCCCTCGGGCGCCTGGTCGCGCTTCTGACGGCCCATCGCTTCGGTGACCCGGTAGAGGCGCCCGAGCGCATCCGGCTGGTCGCACGGGAGCTCGGGGAACACGAACGAGATCTGGTTGCCGAGCACGTCGCCCGGGCTGCGAACGTTCACCGGCACCATCACCTTTAACGCGGCGGGATCCTCGCCGCGACGAAGCAGGTATGCACGCACACCTCCTGCCACGGCGGCGAGGATCACGTCGTTGAGGGTCGTGCCGAACGCCTGCTTGATCGTGCGCAGGTCCGCGAGCGGGCGGCGCGCCCACGCCAGCCGCCGCTGGGGCGACTGGCGCTCGTTGATCACGCTCGTGGGTGCGACACGAAGCAGGTGGCTGAGCGCGCGGCTGACACGCGCGGCTCCTACCGCTGTCTCGCGTGCCGCGCGCACTGGCGAGGTCACCGCCCGAAGCGGCCAGCGCACAAGGCCCAGCTGATCGGCGAGCAGGTCGCGCATACCCCGAACGAGCAGGCTCTCGCCGCCGGGCTCGGGTGCCGCACGCCACGCATCGCGCTCGCAGGGGGCGGGCTCGGGCGTGGGATCGAGCAGCAGCGAGAAGAGCTCGACCGCGGCCAGGCCGTCGACCATGCAGTGGTGGGACTTGCCCACGATCGCAAAGCGGTGATCCTCGGGGCTCTCGCAG
>DASPVR010000097.1:0-5879 GCA_035622255.1 Solirubrobacteraceae bacterium
AGGCCGAGGCCGACGGCGCGGGCTGGGAGCAGGTGCAGGACGACATCTTCGGGGAGGCCTTCCTGCTCGCGCGGCCGCTGCTGAGCGCGATCGCCTCCGAGGAGCCCGTCGTGCTCCTGATCGACGAGATCGACAAGACAGATCAGGAGTTCGAGGCGATGCTGCTCGAGGTCCTGTCTGACTTTCAGATCTCGATCCCCGAGCTGGGTCGCGTGCAGTCGCGCACGCACCCGGTCGTGCTGCTGACGTCCAATAACTCGCGCGAGCTGACCGAGGCGCTCAAGCGCCGCTGCCTGTATCTGTCCCTCGACTACCCCACGCTCGAGCACGAGCTCGAGATCGTGCGCCTGCACGCGCCCGAGCTGTCGCAGGCGCTGGCGCGGCGGCTGGTCGAGATCATCGGCATGGTGCGCGAGCTCGACATCAAGAAGCCGCCGTCGATCGCCGAGTCGATCGACTGGGCGCGCGCGCTGCTGTTGCTCGGCGCGCGCGACATCGACGCCGACACGTTCAACGAGACGATGTCGGTGATCGTCAAGCACCGCAGCGACATGGACGTCGTCGGCGAGCGCGTGGGGCTGAAGCTGTCCCAGCCCGCGGATGTCGCCACCTGAGCCCGATTCGCCCGGCCCGCGGCACGCGCCACGCGACGACCCCGGGCGCGATGGCTTCGCCGGCCAGCTGCTGCAGCTCGGCGAGGAGCTGCGCCGCGAAGGCGTCGCCGTCGGCACGTCCGAGCTGCTCGACGCCTTCGACGTGCTCGGCGAGATCAGCTGGGGCTCGCAGGAGGACTTCCGCGAGGCGCTCGCGGCCACGCTGGCAAAGAGCCAGGAGGACCGGCGCACGTTCGAGCTGGTGTTCGACCGCTTCTTCTTCCGCGCCGTCGAGCTCGCCGCGATCAGGGAGGGCGTGAGCGAGGAGGCGCTCGCGGGCTCCGGCGCGGGCGGAGCGGAGGGCGATGAGCTCGGCGACGCCGAGCTCTCAGAGCTGCGCGCCCAGATCGCCTCTGCGCTGCAGGGGGGCTCGGAGGGGGCGATGCGCGACCTCGCGCGCCTGGCGATCGCCGCCCTCGGGCAGCGCCAGGACGGCTCGGGCGTGATCGGCGTCGACGTGCAGCGCATCCGCCGGGCACTCGGGCTGCGCGCCGAGCCCCAGCCCGATCTCCCCCCTGATGACCCGCGCAGCGGCGGGCTGCCACGCGACGCCCTGCGCCGCTTTGAAGCGCTGCTGCGACGCGAGCTCGAACGCGCCCAGATCCAGCGCGCCGGCAGCCTGCCCCCGGCACGACCCCTCGGCGAGCTCGATCGCGCGCTTCCGTCCGGCCCGCTGGCGGACCTGGCCGCGGTTCACCGCGTCGTCGCCCAGCTGCGTCGACGGCTGGCCACGCAGGGCTCGCAGGCGCGCGGACATCGCCGCCACGCCCACGTCGACGTGCGGCGCACGATGCGCGCCTCGCTGCAGACCGGAGGCGTGCCCGTCGTGCTGAAGTTTCGCCCACAGCGCCCCCGCCGGCCCGAGCTGTACGTGCTGTGCGACGTGTCGACGAGCGTGACCTCGGCCTCGGTGTTCTTCCTGTCCGTGCTGCACGCGCTGCACGACACGTTTCGCAAGATGCGCTCGTTCGTGTTCATCGAGCGCATCTCGGAGGTCACCGAGATCTTCGAGCACGAGCGCGACTTCAAGACGGTCAGCGAGCGGATCGCCAGCGACGCGGGCGTGGCTGACATCTCCGGCTACACCGACTACGGGCGCGTGTGGTCGGAGTTTCTTGCGCAGGTGGTGGACGACCTCGACCCGCGGGCGACGGTGATCGTGCTCGGCGATGCCCGCACCAACGGGCGCGATCCGCGCGCCGACGTCTTCGCCCAGATCGCCTCGCGCGCAGGCCGCACGTTCTGGCTGAACCCCGAGCCGCGCCTGTACTGGAACTACGGCGACTCCGTGATCGCCGCCTACGAGCAGTACTGCGTGGCGTTCGAGTGCTGGACGACCGCCCAGCTGGAGGACTTCGTGCGCGCGCTCGCGCGGCCTGGCCTCGCGCTCGCGCGGTAGCATCGGGCCATCGGATCACACACCCGGGGGAGCTGGCGGGAGGCCGGCTGAGATGGCGCACACTAAAGCCCGGCGCCGACCCTTCGAACCTGTGGGGTAATGCCCGCGGAGGGAGCAGCGTGTTCACGGGACTGCGGCCAAGCCCGAGATCGACCAGGAGAGCGTCTCGCCCGCGTGGGCCGGCCACGGTCGATCCGCGCCCGCTCGAGCCCCGCGCGCTGCCGACGCGCTCGCCACGCGCGAGCGTGAGCCTGGAGCGGGTCAGCCGCCGCTACCGCGACCGCCGCGGCGCGCCCATCGCGGCGCTCGAGGGGGTCACGCTGCGGGCGTACCGCAGCGAGGTGCTCGCGGTGGTCGGCCCTAGCGGCTGCGGCAAGACGACCATCCTCGAGCTGATCTGCGGCCTGCAGTCCCCAGACGCGGGCAGCGTCGAGTGCGAGCCGGCCGCGCTCATGGCCCAGCGCGACCTGCTGCTCCCGTGGCTGAGCGCGGTCGACAACGCCGCGCTCGCGCTGCGCATCGCCCACCACACCCGTGGGCAGGCCGCCGCAGCGGCAGCGCGGATGTTCGGCGAGCTCGGCCTCGACGGCTTCGAGCGCGCGCTTCCCCACGAGCTGTCCGGGGGCATGCGCCAGCGCGTCGCGTTCCTGCGCACGCTGTTGTCGGGCAAGCCGGTCCTCTGCCTGGACGAGCCGTTCGGCGCGCTCGACGCGATCACGCGGGCCGAGATGCAGCTGTGGCTCGCGCACGCGCTGGCCCGGCAGCCGCGCACGGTCGTGCTCGTCACACACGACGTCGAGGAGGCCGTGCTGCTGGCCGATCGTGTCGTCGTGCTCTCACCGCGGCCGGGCACGGTGCGGAGCACGCTCACAGTCGGGCTCGCGCGCCCGCGCGCCCGCACCGATCCCGCGGTCGCGTCCCTGCGCCAGACCGCGCTCGGGCTGCTCGAGGCGCCGGCGCGAGGAGAGCGGGCGGGATGAGGCGCCGGCTCGCGGGCGCGCTCCCGCCGCTGCTGTTGCTGGCGGCGCTGCTGGGCGTGTGGGAGTCATACGTGGACACTGGCTCCACGAGCGCGCTGCTGCCGGCGCCGCACGCGATCGCGAGCTCCCTCTGGGACAACGCCGGGCTGCTGTCGGAAAACCTGCAGCTGACCGCCGAGGAGGTCGCCGCGGGGATCGCGCTCGCGCTGGTCCTGGGATTCGTGCTCGCCGTGCTGATCCACCTGTTCGCGCCGCTGCGCCGCGCGGTATACCCGCTGGCGGTCGGCTCGCAGGCGGTCCCGATCGCCGTGGTCGCTCCGCTGCTCGTGTTCTGGTGGGGCTTCGGGGTGATGCCGAAGCTGGTCGTGATCGTGTTGATCTGCTTCTTCCCGGTGCTCGTCACGACGGTCGACGGCCTCGCGGCGGTCGATCCAGACCAGCTCAAGCTGCTGCGCACGCTCGACGCGTCGCGCTGGCAGGCGTTTCGCTTCGCCGAGCTCCCGGCGGCGCTGCCGGCCGCGATCAGCGGTGCGCGCATCGCGCTGACGATCGGCGTGATCGGGGCCTATATCGCCGAGTCGCAGACCGCCACGATCGGGCCCAGGGGCGGGCTCGGGCGCGAGATCAACGAAGACCTGCATGCACTGCAGACGCCGCGCGCATACGCTGCCGCGGTGCTGCTGTTCGCGCTCGCCGTGGTCTGCTTCTACGCGCTCACGCTGGCCGAGCGCCGCATCGCCCCATGGGCACGGCGATCGACGGGGAGCGAGCGTTGAGGCCGTGCCGCAGGCCCGCCACGGCGCTCGGCGCGCTGGCGTGCGTGCTCGCGCTCGCGGGCTGCGGCGCAAAGCAGGACGTGACCTCGCCGCCGAGCACCAAGCCCTTCTCGGTGATGCTGGACTGGTTTCCCAACGCCGACCACGCGGCGCTCTACACCGCCATCTCGGCCGGCTACTTCCGCGCCGTGGGCCTCGACGTGCAGCCGGTCGTGCCCTCCGAATCGGCCGAACCGCTCAAGCTGCTGGCCGCGGGCAAGGTCGACATGGCGATCTCCTATGAGCCCGAGCTGCTGCTGGCACGCGACTCGGGGCTGAAGCTCGTCTCCGTCGGGGCGCTCGTGCAGCGCCCGCTGACCTCGATCATCGCGCTACCCGGGCACGGCGTGTCGAGCGTCGCCAGCCTGGCGGGCAAGCGCGTGGGCACCGCCGGGATCGGCTACCAGGCGGCCGAGCTGCGCAGCGCGCTCGCCGCGGCCGGCGCCAACCCCGCCTCGGCGAAGGAAGTCAACGTCGGCTTCAACCTCGTGCCGGCGATGCTCTCGGGCAAGGTCGACGCGACGCTCGGCGGCTTCTGGAACTACGAGGCGATCCAGCTGCGCCTGATGCACAAGCGCCCGATCGTGATCCCGATCGACCAGGCAGGCATCCCCACCTACGACGAGCTCGTGCTCGTCGTGCGTGAAGACGAGGCGCGCACACGCGGCCAGGATCTGCGCGCGTTCATGCAGGCGCTCACCGAGGGCGAGCGCCGGGTCGCCGCCAACCCCGCCGCGGCGGTCGCGCTGCTGACCAAGGCAAATCCCTCGCTGGAAGCAAAGCTGCAGCTGGAATCGATCCAGAGCACGCTGCCCGCGGCGCTCCCGGCCGACAAGAGCCACCCCTTCGGTTGGCAGGAACCGTCGGCCTGGGCGGCGTTTGGAAGCTGGATGCTCGCCCACGGCCTGCTCGAGCACAACCCCAACTCCGGCCAGCAGCCGTTCACGAACGAGTACCTGCCGGGTCAGGGCATGTGATGACGGGCCGTGGGGCGCGGTGCGCCTAGGGCTGCTCACCGGCGGCGGCGACTGCCCGGGCCTGAACGCGGTCATCCGCGCGGTCGTGCGCAGCGGCCTGGCCGAGGGCCGCCACAGCTTCGTCGGCTTTCGCCACGGCTGGGCGGGCGTGCTCGCCGACGACGCGCTCGAGCTGACGTTACAGAGCACGGCCGGGATCCTGCCGCGCGGCGGCACGATCCTCGGCACCTCGCGCACCAACCCGTTCGCCGAGGGCCAGCGCGGCATGGAGGCGATCACGGCCACGCTGCGCGCCCAGGGTGTCGACGCGCTGATCCCGATCGGAGGCGAGGACACGCTCGGCGTGGCGCTCGAGCTGGATCGCGCCGGGCTGGCCGTCGTCGGCGTGCCGAAGACGATCGACAACGACCTCGGCGGCACCGACGTCACGTTCGGCTTCCAGACGGCCGTTCAGATCGTCACCGACGCGATCGATCGTCTGCACACGACGGCCGAGTCGCACAACCGTGTGATGGTCGTCGAGGTGATGGGCCGCAACGCGGGCTGGATCGCCACGCACGCGGGCATCGCCGGCGGCGCCGACGCGATCCTCGTGCCCGAGCGCCCCTTCGACATCGAGCAGATCGTCGCGCACCTGCGGCGACGCCACGAGCGCGGGCGCAGCTTCTCGATCGTCGTCGTGGCCGAGGGAGCGCGCCCGCGTGAGGGCACCCTGGTCGTCCGCGACGCCGGTGAGACCGATGCCTTCGGACACGCACGCCTGGGCGGGATCGGCGTGCTGCTCGAGCACGAGATCGAGCGTCGCACGGGATTCGAGACGCGCGTCACGATCCTTGGCCACGTCCAGCGCGGCGGCACACCGGTGGCCTTCGACCGGGTGCTCGCCACCCGCTTCGGCGTGGCCGCGCTCGCGGCGGCGGCGGCCGGGCGTTTCGGCACGATGGTCGCCCTGCGCGGCACCGAGATCGTCGAGGTGTCGCTGGCCGCGGCGCTGCGCGAGCCCAAGCTGCTGGACCCGCGGCTGTACGAGACGGCCGAGCTGTTCTTCGGCTAGC
>DASPVR010000098.1:0-5574 GCA_035622255.1 Solirubrobacteraceae bacterium
CGTCGTCGACTGCAGCGTCTCGGGGCTCGCGCTCGCGCTGTCGCGCACCGCGCCCGACGGGGTGTGCACGAGCGCGGGCTCGCTTCACCGCAGCGCGCGCATACCGCTGCTCGCGATGTACGCGCGCAACGTCACGCTGCACGTGGGCCGCGCGCACGTGCGCGCGCTGATGCCCGAGGTGCTCGCGCTGATGTCCGAAGGGCGCCTGGCGCCCGGATCGCTCCCGGCCGTCGTCGCGCCACTCGACGCCGCGCCGAGCGTGCTGTCAGAGCACTTCCGGGGTGGCGGCGTCAAGGCGATCCTGACCGCCTGAGCGCCGCGAACGAGACGTCCGCTGCCCCGCGCGCCCGATCAAGCGCGGTCGCGGCCGTGTCGACACTGATCCCGATGCCAAGGACCGGATCGCTGACCCGTGCGCAGGCCTCGCCGAGCCTGCGCGAGCTCCCCGACAGCCACACCGCCCAAGTCTCGCACGGTGGGCTAGGGACGGGCTTGAGCTGGGTGTCGCCGGCCGAGCAGCTCTCCGCGGAGCCGGGCCAGGTGCCCACCACTCCGTCGGCCTGGTGCACGGCGTTCTTCTTCTGCCTCTACGCGCTGATCGTGGGCGCCGCGATCGTGCTCGAATCCAACTGGCACAACCCGCTGCTGATCGCGCTGATCGTCGCGCTGACGGTGTGGAGCAGGTCCCACAGCGTCAAAGTGACGAGCTCGGACTCGGCCAAGGACGCCCACGCGTTCTCGCTCAACGGCGTGTGCATCCTGGCGCTGGCGGCGCTCAACGGGCCGCTCCCGGCCGTGGTCGCGGCGTTTGCCAGCGAGATCGCGCCGTTCATCTCGGCTCGCTTCCACTACGCGGAGCGACGCTCGACCGTCAGCGACCTGGCCTGCAACCTGGCCTCGGCGGGGGCGTTCGCGCTGATCGCCGGGGTCACGCTGACCGCGGCCGGTAGTGAGTTCGGGCACGGAGCCGCGTTCTTCATCACGGTCTTCGTCGTCAGCCTGGTGGCCGACTTCGTCAGCCTGCTGCTGGTTGCGGCGCACAACTATCTCGGCTACCGGCAATCGTCGATGCACACGCTCGTGCCCTACCTGACGACCTGGCGCACGCTGTTCCCGGCGCTCGCGCTGTCGACGGCGGTGCTCGTGATCGCGTTGTGGGTCAACGAGACGAGCGGGCCGGCCGCCTTCAGCTTCGCAGTGCTGTCGCTCGTGGGGATCCAGAGCCTGCTCGCGCGCACCTCGCGTGTCGAATACGCGCTGCGCCAGGAGCGCGACAAGGTCGCCTGGCTCGCCCACCACGATGGGCTCACCGGCCTGTGGAACAGGCTCGCCTTCGACGCCCAGCTGACGGCCGCCACGGCCGCGCCCGCGCAGGAGCGCTTCGCGCTCCTGTTCCTCGACCTCGACGGCTTCAAGCAGGTCAACGACACGATGGGCCACGTCGCCGGCGACGAGCTGCTGCGCGCGGTCGCCGACCGCCTCATCGGCAGCCTGCGCGAGCACGATCGCGTTTTTCGCCAGGGCGGCGACGAGTTCCTGATCGTGGCGCGCACCGAGACCGACGAGGACCTGGGGCTGATCGTGCAGCGCGTCGAAGGCATCTTCGCCAACCCCTTCAGCGTCGCGGGCGCCACGCTCGGCGTGAGCGGCTCGCTCGGCGTGGCCGAGTGGCCGAACGACGCGGCGACCGGAAAAGCGCTGCTGCACGTGGCCGACAGCCGCATGTACGAGCACAAGGACCACGGCGCGCGCCGGAACCCTCCTACGGCCGCCACGGCCCGCTGACAGCCGCAAAAAGAGGGCTAAAGGCCGGCGGCGATCCTGCCGATACAGGTCGTGAGAAGACAGTCGCTCAGGGCAAACCCGTCGCGAGGCGGGGACGCAAAGCCAGGGATCTCTTGCAGACAGCCCGGCCGCCGACCTCAAGCAAATCGGTCGCGGTCAGCAGTCGCGACGTGAGATGGAGGTTCCTGAGATGCCTTACGTAATTCGTCCGCGCAAGCTGCGCAACATGGCCGCCGGACTCCTGTGCGCCGCCGCCCTGGTCGCAGCCCTGCCCAGCGGCGCCGCGGCCGCGTCGACCAGCGCCTGTGCGTCCGGCTCGACCTCGACGCCGTTTGCGGCCCTCGGCGACAGCGCGCTCTACACCCTGCTCACCGGCGCCGGCTTCGAATCCAGCGCCTCCGGCTGGACGCTGAGCGACGCCGAAGCCATCGGCGCCGGCGCAACCGCCGAAAGCGCGCCGAGCGGTCACGCTCTGGCCATCGAACCGGGTGGATCGGCGCTCTCGCCGCAGTTCTGCATCGACGTCGAAGAGCCGTCGTTTCGCTTCTACGTTCGCCAGAGCGGCGACGGGGACCGGGGCTCGAGCCTGGGCGTGTTCATCGTCTGGAGCGACGTCTACGGCTTCAGGCACTACACGCCCGTGGCCTCGGTGACGGGAAGCTCGACATGGGCGCCGACCCCCGTGCTTCCGCTGGCCACGAAGCTACCGCTGTGGATGCCGGGCGCCACGCTCAACGCCCAGCTGCAGTTCAAAGCCGAAGGCCCCGCGTCCTGGGCGATCGACGACGTCTACATCGACCCGCACAGCCGCTAGAGCGGCTGCACCTGGCGGCGCTGATCGAGCGCCGCCAGCGGGAACCTCCGCAGCTTGCCTCCAACACAAACCGGGGAGTGGTCTTGGGACCACTCCCCGGTTTGCTCAAACGGCGTGCGCTCCGCCGAAGCGGCCGCCTAGAAGTTGATAGGCGGTGGGGGCGTTGCCGTAAGGGTGATCTTGTTTTCCGGACCGGGCTCGCCCTGAGATAATCGCGCGATCGCGACGGCCGACGCGTCGGCGAGCCACGTGCGCTGCCGTGCTCGCTCAGCGAGGGCCTGTCACTCCGCCGCAAGCGCGGGCGCGGGCCTGAGCCGTAGCAGCGTCCGAGCGCCCTCTGCATCCTCGACGTCGACCGCGCCCGGGATGACCCCTGCGGCAGTGTCGAGGAGGATGCGCCGGGGCGCCGACACGATGTGCTCGAGCACCTCGCCCGGACCACCGGGCGAGAGGCCGATCACGAGCACGTCGTCGCGGTCATCGTAGGAGATGCCGCTGAGGACGAGCCCTTCGGCCTGCACCTGGGCACCGAGGTCGCTCGCCTCGATCTCCACCGTGGCCTTCGTCGTCCCGAGCTCACGGCTCAGCTTGTCGAAGTACTCGCGCCACGCGTCACGCGTGATCTCTGACGTAGCGTCTGCCATACCCGGAGCATACGAAATGCGGGGGTCCGTGCGCCGCCACGCCAGGCGCCCGAGGGGTCGCTATCGTCAGTGGCGTGGGTGACTCCCTGCGCTGGCCGCTGAGCCGCTAACCGACGGCGACAGGCGCACGTGACCGAGCGCTTCTCCACCCCACAGCCCAACGTGCCGGGCAGGGGGATCGTCGCCAGCTACAGCGTGGGCTTCTGGATCCTGGTCCTGGCGATCGGGTTGCTCGCGGGCCTGGCCGGGGCGGCGCTCATGGAAC
Organism: Solirubrobacteraceae bacterium; assembly: GCA_035622255.1. GTDB lineage: Bacteria > Actinomycetota > Thermoleophilia > Solirubrobacterales > Solirubrobacteraceae > Palsa-744. The sequence goes on from DASPVR010000098.1 coordinate 3,509, forward strand.
TGCTGTTCGCGCTTCAGCATCTCGCGTGGTCCTATCACGCGGGCACGTTCCTGCATGCGGTCGAAGTGGCCTCCTCAGGGCGGCGCGTGACCGTGCTGCTGATAGCCGGTCTGCTGGCGGCGGGCGGGGCGCTCGTGCTCAAACGAATCCGGGGCTTCGGCGGCGGGGAGGTGTCCGAGGCCCTGTGGTTGGAGGACGGGCGCCTTCCGGTCGGGCGCAGCGTCGGGCGCGGAACGCTGTCGATCGGCGTCGTCGCACTTGGCGCCTCGCTCGGTCGCGAGGCGGCTCCGCAGCTGGCGGGTGCGTCGTTCGCCAGCAACCTGTGCACAAGGTTCGGCATTCCGAGCTGGCAGCGGCGCCTGCTCGTCGCGTGCGGCGCCGGTGCCGGGATGGCGGCCGTCTACAACGTCCCGCTGGGTGGCGCGCTGTTCGCGCTCGAGGTCCTGCTCGGATCGGTGACGCTGCCCTTCGTGCTCCCGGCTCTGGCGACGTCGCTGACGGCGACTGCCGTCGCCTGGATCGCGCTGCCCACGACCCCCTTCTACAGCATCCCCTCCTACGGGATATCCGGGTCGCAGATCGCCTGGGCCGCCATCGTCGGGCCGCTAGCCGGGCTCGCAGCGGTGGCATGGGTTCGTCTCGTCGCTGGCGCGCACGAGCTGCGCCTGCCGCGCTGGGGGCGAACGATCGCGCCGATCGGCGTGCTGACGGCGCTCGGAGTGATCTCGATCGCCTACCCCCAGCTGCTGGGCAACGGCCAGGATACGGTCCTGCTAGCCGTGACAGGCGGGCTGGGGGCGTCACTGCTGGCCGCGCTGCTCGTGCTCAAGCCGATCGTCACCGCCGCCTGCCTGGGGAGCGGAACCCCGGGTGGGCTGTTCACGCCCACGCTCACGTTCGGGGTGCTGTTCGGCGGCCTGCTCGGCGACGGCTGGACGCAGCTGTGGCCGGGTGCGCCGGGCGGGAGCTACGCGATCATCGGCGGAGCCGCCGTGCTCGCCGCCTCGATGCAGGGTCCGCTGGCGGCGACCGTCCTCGTGCTCGAGCTCGCCCACCACACCGACACGCTCATGGTCCCGATCCTGCTCGCGGTCACGGGCGCGACGATCGTCGCGCGTCTGGCCGGCGCGCCGTCCATCTACTCGGCGAGGCTGGGTCGCGCGGGCCGCCACGACGACAGCGAGCCGGCGTACGGGCTCATGACGGCGCGCGCGGCGCCGGAGCAGCCGCCCGATCCGCAGCGGCCATCGCCTCCGGACGTCGAGTCCGAAGCTCCCTCGGATGCGGGCTCGCTGACGCGGCCGTAGTTAGCGTCTAGGCTTGAGTGCCAGATGGCATCGCAGGCCGAGGAGCCAGTGGCGCTCACCGCCACGCGCGTGCTTTCGAGCACGCAGCTCGCGCTGCTCGCCGAGCACGGCGAGGAGCGCACGGCCGAGGTCGGCGAGAGGCTGTATGAGATCGGCGACCCCACCTATCCGTTCATCGCGATCATCGAGGGCGAGGCTGTCATCCTCGACGCTGCGGGCAACGAGATCGCGCGCCACGGCGCATCGGGTTTCCTCGGCGAGATAAACCTGCTCTCCGGGCAGTCGGTCTTCGTCACGGCCGTGGCGACCAGGCCGATGCGCTACATCGCCGTCCCACGCGAGGAGCTGCGGAGCCTGCTGTTCGACGATCCCGCGCTGTCGGATGTGATCCTGGGCGCCTTCGTCGAGCGCCGCGAGCTGCTTCAGCGCCGCCCCGGCGTCGGTCCGGAGATCATCGGTCCGCACGACTCGCCCGACACGCGACGGCTGCTCGAGTTCGCACGGGCCCAGAGGCTCCCCCACTCGTGGGTGGACCCCACCGAGGGCGGCGACGGAGCGGGCGCAGCGGCGGGGCTCGACGCGTCCGCCCTTCCGCTCGTGCGACTTCCCGGCGGGGTCGAGCTCCACAACCCGAGCAACGGGGAGCTGTCGCGCGCGCTGGGCATCGGCCTGACGCTCGCCGCGCGCGAGGAGGTCGACCTCGTGGTCGTGGGCGGCGGCCCCGCGGGCCTCGGCGCCGCCGTGTATGGCGCCTCGGAG
>DASPVR010000099.1:0-3015 GCA_035622255.1 Solirubrobacteraceae bacterium
ACCGAGACCGCGGGCGGGGTCACGACGGCGGTGCTGACGAAGCTCGCCCAGCGCGGCGACATCGACCCGCAGGAACGCGTCGTGCTCATGATCACCGGCGAGGGTCTGAAGACGCTGGACGCGGTGCGCGGCATGTTCCAGACCGAGACGATCGAGCCGAGCGTGGAGGCGTTCGAAGCGCTCGCGCCGGCGCGGAGCGAGGTCGCGGTCGGCTGATGGCCGTCGTCGTGAAGATTCCGACCCAGCTGCGCGCGGTAGCCGGGGGCGAGGCCGAGGCGCGGGCCGACGGCTCGACCGTGCAGGAGGTGCTCGAGGACCTATTCGCGCGTCACGGCGAGCTGCGCGCGCGCATCAGCGACGAGAGCGGCTCGCTGCGGCGATTCGTGAACGTGTACATCGCCGGCGAGGACATCCGCTTTCTCGAGGGCCTGCAGACGCCCGTCACGGACGGCACCGAGCTTACGATCCTGCCGGCCGTGGCCGGCGGCTGAGCGTCTGAGGGGCCGCAAAGCGTCCACAACGCGCCGTTGTGCCCCTGGAGAGGCCGCTTGGCGCCGTATACTGCTACCGCGTGCACGCGCAGCGGCGCTTCGATAGTTCTTAGCCACGATTGAGGTGGGACTGACCAGCGTGCAGTTTGCTGACGGTATGTCCACGCAAGCGACCATTAGAACCCCGGCCGAGGGGCTGACCGAGCGCGTAGACCCGATCGCGTGCCTGGACGAGCGCTCCCGACAGCAGGCGATGCTCGCTCCGCCGCTGGCGGCCGGGCGCTACATCGAGGTCGAGGGACCTAGCGAGACGCTCATGATCCCGCTCGGCGACGGCGTGATGCACATCGGACGCGGCCTGTCGGCCGATCTGCGCCTCGACGAGGCGTCGGTGTCGCGGCGCCACGCGATCCTCGTGCCGCGCCGCTCGGGCACGCGCGTGCTCGACGACCGCAGCTCCAACGGCACGTTCGTCAACGGCCGCCGCGTTACCCAGGCGGACCTGTGCAACGGCGACGTCCTGCTGCTCGGGCGCGTCGTGCTCAGATACCTCGAGGTCTGACCCGCTCGCGTCCGGCCGCGCAAGCGCGCCGCCGCCACCCCCGCTGGGAGTGCCCGTCCCTGGAGCACCCTACGCATATCGCGTCAGCCCTCGCCCTCTCTGCTGAGCGCGCACTAGAACATTCGTCCAGTTTGCTCAACGAGCGCTCACGTCGTGCTTCACTGCGGGCCCCAAAACAACAGCTGAAACGGCAAACTCGTCGCGAGGCGAGGGCGCAAAGCCAGGGATCTCCACGAGATAGCTCGGCCGCCAGCGGAAACGCAACGGAGGGCTTCTCGTGTACTCACCTTCACCCAAGCACACGTCGCGCAACCGCCAGCCTCACACCGGCGAGGTTGTGAACGGAGTGCTGCGTCGCGTGCGCGACGCGGACGGCTTTTCAATGCCCGAAATCCTCGCCGTGCTCGCGATCATCGGGATCCTCGCGGCGATCGCCATCGCGCTGTTCAGCTCCCAGCCCGCCAAGGCCATGGGCGCACGCGCCAAGGAAGAGGGGCGTGCGGCCGCGACCGCGGCCCAGGCGATCGCCACCGACAGCGGCGGCGACTACGCCGGCCTGAGTCCGGCCGAGCTCAACAAGGAGGAACCGCAGCTGCGGATCACCCCGAGCCCCAGCGAACCGTGGGTCGAATCGGCCAAGGGGCAGGGCAGCGAATACGAAATCGTCATCAAGACACCGTCGGGCGACGAATTCAAGATCGCCCAGAACCCGTCCGGCGAAGTCAGCCGAACGTGCGCGAACGCAACGACTAAGGCGCCGTGCGCCGGCGCCGAGAGCGGCAGCTGGTAGCGGCTAACCAGCTACCGAGGGGGGAAGGACCGCGGGCGAGGTCGGGGGACCTCGCCCGCAGCATGTTCAAAGGGAATTCATCGGTGCGTGCGAGAAGCCGGGCCCGTCCGTGCTCGGCGCGGTGCTATGCCTGGGTCGACTCGCCATCAACCAGATGAGAGGTGCGATGACGGAACCTGAGGCGCAGGAGCAGCCGGCGGCGCGGCGCGCCAAAGAACTGCAGCGCGAACGGGTGGAGGCGCTGCTCGAAGAGCAGCGCCGGCACGAGGAACGGGCCGGGATCAGACGACTGCGCTTCCGCGGACCAGCCCCGAGGCCGGGCGCGCGCGACGAGTCGGGGTGGGCGCCGGTGGACCCGTAGCGTAGGGAGCGTTTGGGTTTGAGCACCGAGCGCCCCGGCGGTCGCCGGGGCGATGGAATCAAATATCGATACGCGGATGCGGCGCACGAGGCGGCCGCGACTGCGAGATGCCGGTCGCGATGGAAGTGATCAGCGTCTGCGGGCGTGCATGCCCACCGAGCACACCTGCTCAGCCGTCTTCGCCGAGCAGCTCCCGAGCGAGACCGCAGAGCAGGTGATGGCGAGGGCCGACGCGGCGTGGTATGACGCGAAGGCCGCCGGCCGCGACCGCGTCGCGGTCCGCGCCTGAGCCGGAGGGAATGGCGGGGCCGAGCGCGCCCGGCGTGATTCGAACACGCGACCTCTCGCTCCGGAGGCGAGCGCTCTATCCACTGAGCTACGGGCGCATGGCGCCTTGGCAGTCTGGCGCCGTCGCTGCCGAGAGCTTACTCGTCGCGGTGGGCAAGCCGGGCAGCGCGCCCGTCTGAACACGCCGGCGGCCCCGGCGGCGGCGCGACGGGCGGCGCCCGCCGCTGGGGGTCCTGCGGGCCGTGAGGCACATCTGCGCGCGACGGGACAGCAGGCTGCCCTAGCGAAGCTATAGGGTCGTGGTAGGCCAGCTTCTCCCAGCCGCCTGGCCTCTTCTCCAGCGACTCCCGCCTGACATCTCGGGAAAACTACGGTTCGTACGACGACGCTCGCGCGGCATCGTTGTCCTCATGAAGTGGACCTGCGAGCACTGCGGCGATGTCATCGGCGTCTACGAGTGGGCAGTCGTCGTGGACGGCGACGGCGGACGCCCGACCTCTCGCCTGAAGGAGGGGGTGACCGG
>DASPVR010000100.1:0-9577 GCA_035622255.1 Solirubrobacteraceae bacterium
GAGCGCGTCGCTCGCGTCGGCTGGACGCCCCCCGAGGCGGTGCAGCTCAGAGCGCCTCCAGCAGCCTGTCGAGGTCGTCCTCGCTGTTCCAGCCTCCGACCGATGCCCGCAGCCACGGCCGTCCGGGAATGTTACGCACGATCACGGCGCGCTCGGCCAGTCGCAAGCGCTCGCCCTCCGGGTCGGGGCTCTGAAACGACACGAGCGTTGTGTCGTCGCGCGGCGCCGGCTCGCGCCCGCGCCGGGCGAGCTCGCCGGCCAGGCGCGCGGCCAGGTCGCGCGCGCGAGCCTGGACGGCGCCCAGACCCGCCGCCTGGAGCACCCCGACGGCGGCTCGCGCGCAAGCGAGCGTCTCTGAGCTCAGCGCCATCGCGTCGAAGCGGCGTGCGTCGTCGTGGGGCCGCGCGGCGAGGCCCTCGTTGGGGTCGGCGAGGTCGAGGTAGCCGCGGCGCGTGACGCGCAGGCGCGCGCGCAGCTGCGGGCTCACGTAGAGCATGCCCGAGCCGTTGGGACCGCACAGCCACTTCTGCCCGGCGCCCGCGTAGGCGTCGCAGCGCAGCGTGCCCACGTCGACCGGGATCGCGCCCACCCCCTGGGCGCCGTCGAGCACGACGGGCACGTCGAGCTCAGACAGCTCGGCCGGCGCGAGCAGGCCGCTCACCCAGCTTACGTGCGAGCAGGCCACGAGGCGCGTGCGCGGACCGACCGCCTCGGTGATCTGCGGGAGCGGAGCCATGCGCACGCTCACCCCGCGCAGCTCGCGCGCGGCGCCGAGCGCGCCGAGCAGGCCCGGGTGCTCCTCGTCGCTGGTGAGGATCTCATCGCCCGCTTGAAGCTCGAGGCCGTCGAGCACCTGCGCCAGGCCTTCGCTCGTGCACGTCGTGAGCGCCAGGTCGGCGGTGTCGCAGTGCAGCAGCGAGGCGTACGCCTCGCGGAGCTCGGACGCGAGCTCGCTTTTGCGGTCGAAGGAGGCGTGTGTGCGCCCCTGCTCCAGCTCCTGGCGCAGCTCGCGCTCGGCGGCGCGCGCTGCGGCCTGCGGCAGCGGCCCGTTGGTTCCCGTGTTGAAGTAGGCCAGGCGCTCGAGTGCCGGGAACTCGCCGCGCAGCGATGAGGCGTCCACTGCCAGCGAGAATAATGGGCCGCGATGTCGAGCGGTCCGACCCACCAGCCGCTGTGGACGCCCCCCGAGACCTGGCGCGAGCAGACGTCGATGGCGCGCTTCATGCGCTGGGCGGGCGAGCGGCGCGGGCGGGCGTTCGCCGGCTACGACGAGCTGTGGCGCTGGTCGGTGGACGAGCTCGAGGACTTCTGGGCGGCGATCTGGGAGTTCTGCGGCGTGCGCGCGTCGCGCCCTCATGAGCGGGTGCTCGGCGCGCGGCGCATGCCCGGCGCGCGCTGGTTCGAGGGGGCCGAGCTCAACTACGCCGAGAACCTCCTCCTCGGCCCCGTTGGGCGTGAGCGAGCGAGCGAGGGCGTCGCCGTCGTGCACTGCTCCGAGCTGCGCGAGCTGCGCGAGCTCACGTGGGGCGAGCTGGCTGACGAGGTGGCGGCGATCGCGGGTGGCCTGCGCGCGCTCGGGGTCGGGCCGGGCGATCGCGTGGTGGCGTACATGCCGAACATCGCCGAGACGCTCGTGGCGCTGCTCGCGGTCGCGAGCATCGGCGCGATCTGGTCGAGCGCCGCACCCGAGTTCGGGGCGCGCAGCGTGGTCGACCGCTTCGCGCAGATCGAGCCGAAGGCGATGCTCGCGGTCGACGGGTACCGGCACGGCGGCAGCGACTTCGATCGCACGGCGGTCGTGGACGCGATCGCGGCGCAGCTGCCCACGCTCGAGCACCTCGTCCTGCTCCCCTACCTGTCGGGTGCACGCGCCGGGCGCGACGGGGAGAGCCCGCCGGACGCGCGCAACGGCGCCGCCACGCCCACGCGCCTGAGCTGGGCGCGCCTGCGCGAGCTCGGCGAGGGCGCGCCGCTGCGCTTCGAGCAGGTGGCCTTCGACCACCCGCTCTGGGTGCTCTACTCGTCGGGCACGACTGGGTTGCCGAAGGCGATCGTGCACGGCCACGGTGGGATCGCGCTGGAGCAGTACAAGAAGGGCCTGCACCTCGACCTGCGCGAGGGCGACCGGATGTTCTGGTTCACCACCACCGGCTGGATGATGTGGAACTTCCTCGTCGGCTGCCTGCTGAGCGAGGCGGCGATCGTGCTCTACGACGGCAGTCCCGCCCACCCGGACCTCGGCGTCCTCTGGCGGCTGGCGCAGCGCACGCGGATGACGTGCATGGGCGTGAGCCCCGGGCTGCTCGCGAGCTGCGAGAAGGCGGGCGTGGAGCCGGGCCGCGACCTCGACCTGAGCGCGCTGCGGGCGATCGGTGCGACGGGCTCGCCGCTGTCGCCCGAGAGCTTTCGCTGGGTGTACGGGCACGTCAAGGGCGACCTGTGGCTGTTCTCGACCAGCGGGGGCACCGACGTGTGCACGGCGTTCGTGGGCGGCTGCCCACTGCTGCCGGTGTACGAGGGTGAGCTGCAGTGCCGCGCGCTCGGGTGCGCGGTCGCCGCCTGGGACGAGCACGGCCGCGAGCTGTCCGTGGGCGAGGTGGGCGAGCTGGTGATCACCGAGCCGATGCCCTCGATGCCGCTGTTCCTCTGGGGGGACGGGGCGCCGGGCCAGGAGGGGCGGGTCGGCGAGCGCTTGCGCGAGAGCTACTTCGCGATGTTCCCGGGCGTGTGGCGCCACGGCGACTGGATCCGGATCACGCCGCACGGGGGCGCGGTCATCTCCGGGCGCTCGGACTCGACGATCAACCGCCAGGGCGTGCGCATGGGCACCGCCGAGATCTACCGGGCGGCGGCGGCTGTGGACGAGGTGCTCGACGCACTGGTCGTCGACGTGCCGAGTGGCGGGCGCGAGGGCGAGCTCGAGATGCTCATGTTCGTCGTGCTGCGCGAGGGCGCCGAGCTCGACGAGCGCCTCGCGGGCGAGATCAGGCGACGCATCCGCGAGGACTGCTCACCGCGCCACGTGCCCAACGAGCTGATCACGATCCCCGAAATTCCGCGCACGCTCTCGGGCAAGGTGCTCGAGGTGCCGGTCAAGCGGATCCTCATGGGCGTCGCGCCCGAGCAGGCCGCGAGCGTGGACTCGCTGGCCAACCCGCGCTCGCTGGAGCCGTTCGTGGCGCTCGCCGCCGCCCGCGCCCGCTGAGCCGGCTCGCCCGGATCGGCTCGCCGGCAGCGGCGCCCGGCGGCCGCCGGCGCCCCCTGATGGCAGCGCAGGCCGGCGGATTTCGCTCATCCGTGGCAGGAGTGCGAGGCGGAGACGTCGAAGCACACCGCCGATGAAGCGCGCGGCCAACCCACCCGGCGGACGCCTGAAGTCCGTCGATCGCCGCTCCAGCCGCTCCAGCCGCTCCAGCGGCTCCGGCCGGTCCAGCCGCTCCAGCGGGGCCCGCGGCTCGGGCTCCTCGAGTCGCTCGAGCGCCCGCGGCGCCAGCGGCGCCGCCAACGGCAACGGCAACGGGGAGCACGGGGCGCCCGGCGGGCATCAGAGCCTGTCCAACTACATCCAGGCGCGCTTCGAGGACTGCTCGCGCTCGCAGAAGGACGTGGCGCAGTACATCGTCGACCATCTCGACGAGGCCGCCTTCCAGACCGCCGAGGAGCTCGCGCGGCGCGCCAACACGTCGAGCTCGACGGTCGTGCGCTTCTCTCAGGCGCTCGGCTTCGAGGGCTTCCCCGAGCTGCAGGCGGCCGCACGCGAGGAATACAGGCGCGTGAACGCGCAGGGCACCCCGAACGGGACCGTGAGCGCGTCGACGCCGCTGTTCTCGCTCGACCAGAACGAGTTCGAGGCCGCGCTCACCGCCGACCACGTCAACGTCGAGGACACCGCGCGCAAGGTCTCGCGCAGCTCCGTCGAGGGGCTGATCGAGGCGATCGTGGACGCCGACAAGGTGCTCGTGGCGGGCACCGACCAGATGGCCTTCTTCGCCAGCTACCTGCGCCACCTGCTGATGCTGCTCGATCTGCGCGTCGACCTCGTGGCCAGCCCGTCGCAGGAAGCGCTCAGCCGGCTGGGGCGCATCGACGAGCACACGCTCGTGATCGGGCTGTCGGCCGGGCGCCCGCACCCGCTCGTGGTACGCGCGATGAAGCTGGCGCGCCACCGCAAGGCGCGCACGGCGGCGATCACCGACGCGACCCTGTCGGAGATCGCCAAGCTCGGCCAGATCAAGCTCTACTACTCGTCCAACAGCCCCGCGTACGTGCGCTCGCACACGGCCCTGCTGAGCCTCATCCAGGCACTCGTCTACGGCGTGTACGCGCGCGACAGCGCCCAGTACGACGATCGCATCAAGGCCTACCGGCTGAAGTAGCCCAGCGGCCCCGCCCGTCGGCGGCCGCCGACGACGAGGCTCGAGAGAGTAGGCTTCGCCGCGTGGTCCTCTACACGTGCTCGCTCAAAAAGATGGCCGGGGGTGGGCCCGCCCCGCTCGCGCACCCGTGCGGACGGGCGGCGAAGGCGCTCGACGAGGCCGGGCACTCCTATGAGATGAAGACCGTCGGGGGCGGGCGCCTGAGGCCGTGGTCGTGGCCCACCTACAGGCGCGACCGCGCCGAGATCGAGCGGCTGAGCGGCCAGCGCCTGGTCCCGATCCTCGTGCTCGACGACGGCGAGGTGATCGCCGGCAGCGGTCGCATCGTCGGGTGGGCGCGGGCCAACGCGCCCGCGCATGCCGCGAGCGCATGAGCGTTACGAACCACTAGTCAATCCCCATAGGAGGGCCGGGCCGCATGCGGCCCGGCCGGGAGCCGCACATGTGCGGCTCCCTTCGACCCGGCGCACGCGCCGGGTCGCGGGACCGTGCATGCACGGTCCCGACAGGGATCGATCGTGGTCCGCCCCCCGGCGGTGTGCCCGGGCGGCCTCGGCGAGGCGTCCGAGGCGGGGGTCGTGGCGGAGATAGACTCAGGGCATGGACGGCGAGCGCAACGGCAGGCGCGAGGAGGCCACTTTCCTCGTGAAGAGCGGCCTCGCGGAGATGCTCAAGGGCGGGGTGATCATGGACGTGGTCACGCCCGAGCAAGCGGCCGTGGCCGAGCAGGCGGGGGCCGCCGCGGTGATGGCGCTGGAGCGCGTGCCCGCCGACATCCGCCGCGACGGCGGCGTGGCGCGCATGTCCGACCCCGAGATGATCGCCGGCATCAAGGAGGCGGTGAGCATCCCGGTGATGGCCAAGGCGCGCATCGGCCACTTCATGGAGGCGCGCGTGCTCGAGGCGCTCGAGGTCGACTACGTCGACGAGTCAGAGGTGCTCACGCCGGCCGACGAGAAAAACCACATCGACAAGTGGGCGTTCAAGGTGCCGTTCGTGTGCGGGGCCACCAGCCTCGGCGAGGGGCTTCGCCGCATCGGCGAGGGCGCGGCGATGATCCGCTCCAAGGGCGAGGCGGGCACCGGCGACATCGTCGAGGCAGTGCGCCACATGCGCCAGATCACCGGCGAGATCCGCCGGCTGACGATGCTCGAAACCGACGAGCTCGCATCCGCGGCCAAGGAGCTCGCGGCCCCGCTCGAGCTCGTGCGCCGCGTCGCCGCCGAGGGGCGCCTGCCGGTCGTGCTGTTCTGCGCCGGCGGCATCGCCACGCCGGCCGACGCGGCGCTGATGATGGCGCTCGGCGCCGAGGGCGTGTTCGTCGGCTCGGGCATCTTCAAGTCCGAGGACCCGCCCGTGCGCGCGCGGGCTATCGTCGAGGCGACCACCCACTGGCAGGACGCCGAGCGCGTCGCCGCAGCCTCGCGCGGGCTCGGCCCGGCGATGGCCAGCCTGGAGAGCTCGAAGCTCGAGCACGAGCAGCTGCTTGCCCAACGAGGCTGGTAGCAGGGTGGTCGATGGCACTTCGCGGAGCGGCGTCCTCACCAACGCCTCCCGCGTCGGCGCCGGCTCGCGCGCAGAGCACGCCACGCTCCCAGCGTCCCTGCTCGGCTTGACCCTCGACCACCCCGACCGCGTAGCTGGCGCGGCAGGGAGGCCGGGACGACGCTCGCCTGCACGCTGAGAGCAACCCACCGTTGATCGGAGTCCTCGCCCTCCAGGGCGGGTTTCAGGCGCACGAGAAGCTGCTGCGACGCCTGGGCGCCGAGGTGCGCGAGGTGCGTGTGCCGGGCGACCTCCGCGGGCTGGACGGGCTGATCATCCCGGGGGGCGAGTCGACGACGATGACGCTCGGCGTCGAGCGCGAGGGGCTCGCCGGACCGCTGCGCGAGCTGGCAGCGCGTGGCGTCCCCGTGCTCGGGTCGTGCGCTGGGCTGATAATGCTCGACCGCGATCACCTAGCCCTCATGGACGTGCGGGCGAAGCGAAACGCCTTCGGGCGCCAGACGCACAGCTTCGAGGCCGACGTGAGCATGCGCGGGATAGACGGGGGGCCGGTGCGGGCGATCTTCATCCGGGCACCGTGGATCGCCGAGCACGGCGCCGGCGTCGAGGTGCTGGCCGAAATCGACGGCCACCCGGTGGCGGCGCGCCAGGACGGGATGCTCGCGGTCTCCTTCCACCCCGAGCTCGGTGGAGAGGAGCGCGTGCACCGGCTGTTCATCGACGCCGTCCAGCGCCGGCGTGCCGCCTCTGACGGACGGGCCTAGCGACCGCTCCGCGCCTCATCGCCCACGCGCGCCGCCGGGCTCGGCGGCACGATCGGTGCTATGCACAGGACATGCGCATCTCGCTCGCGGCCGACGAGCTGACCGGCGTGGCCGGCGAGCTCGTCGCCCGGCTGCGCGCCCTCGGCCACGAGCTGACCCTCCACGGCGCCCTCGGCGAGGGTGAGCGCGCTGACTGGGCGTGGGCCTCGGAGGCCGCCGCGCGCGACGTCGCCGAGGGCCGCGCCGAGCAGGCCGTCGTGTGCTGCTGGACGGGCACGGGCGCCTCGATCGCCGCCAACAAGGTCGCCGGCGTGCGCGCGGCGCTCTGCGTCGACGCCGCCACCGCAGCCGGGGCGCGCCGCTGGAACGACGCCAACGTGCTCGCGCTCAGCCTGCGCACGACGTCGCCGGCGCTGCTGCAGGAGATCCTCGAGGCATGGTTCTCGGCAGATGCAAGCACCGAGCCCGACGACCGCAACAACGTCGCCCACGTGGGTGAGATCGAGGGCGGCGGCTGAGCGGGCGGGCCCGGCTGCGCGCCGGCGGCCGGGACCCCTCATCCCGGCCGCCCGGCGTGCGCGTGCGGCATGACAGATCAGAGCCGGCCGCTCGGCTCCCCTGTCGTCGGGCTCGACGGCGGCGCCCCGTCGGGCGGGTCGATGAACTCGACCAGGACCGCGGGCGAGTGCAAAAAGACCGCCGCCTGGGCTTCATCGAGCCTCCTAAGGTGAAATCGGGGTTTGCCCCCGCACCCGAGCGGCGCGGCAGGGCCTCTCGGTCAGTGTTCCCGTGCTGGGCGGGCTCCTGTTTTGCTCGCGTTACGCTCGCGTGTCGGTGTCGTTACCGACCTGCGCACTTCCTGTGAACGATGCGCCTGCGGGGAAGGCATCGCGCGTGCGGGCGCCGCCGCGCAACCGCTCAGCTCGCCGCGAAGCGCACGACGTCGCCTTGCTCGTGTTCTGAGACGCGCCCGTCGGCGAGCAGCAGGTCGATGTGGCCGAGCACCTCCGAGAGCGTGAGGTAGGCCTGGGTCACCGCCACGTTGCCCCACATCGCCTGGGCGATCTCGTGGGCGGTGCGCGGGCGCTCGGCGATCAGCCGCAGGATCTTCTCCGCCCGGCGCTCGTGCAGGCGCATGCGTTCGTCGATGAGCGCGCGGTGGTCTGTGATCGGCGGGCCGTGTCCGGGGAGCACGAGCTCGACGTCCATCGCGCGCGTCGCCCGCAGCGAGCTCATGTACGTGACGAGCGCCTGCGGGCGCGGAGCCGGCTGCTCGGGGTCGGCGCCGAGCGGGCGCGTGAGCAACGGGTTGGATGAGATGTGGGAGATCAGGTGGTCGGCGCTCAGGAGCAGCGAGCGGCGCGCGTCGAAGAAGAGCGTGTCCGAGGGGCTGTGCCCGGGCCGGTGGAGGACCTCGAGCGTGCGGTCGCGCAGCTGCAGCTGCTCGCGATCGCGCAGCGGGAGCGTGACCTCGACCGCCGCGCCCCACGCCCGGAACGTGGCCGACACCGAGCGCAGCGCGGTGACCATGTCGGGCGGGATCCCGTGACGCAGCATCGCCAGCGTGGCGAAGCGGTCGTCGAGCTCGGCCTCCTCGCCGAAGCGCCCGAGGTAGGGGGCGAGGGCGTCCAGGGCCGCCACCTGCGCCCCCGAGCGCCGTGCGAGGATCGCCGCCAGCCCGAAATGGTCGATGTGCTGGTGGGTCACGACGAGCAGCCCGATGTCCTCGACCGCGCGGCCGTGCGCGGCCAGCGCCAGCTCGAGCTCGTCGAGCGCCTTGGCCGAGTTCGGCCCGGAGTCGACGAGCGTGAGCGGGTCGTCCTCGATCAGGTAGGCGTTGACCCGCCCGACCTGGAACGGCGTCGGCACGGCCAGCCGGTGGACGCCCAGCTCGCCGGCGCGCGCCAGCGTCGCCCGCTCGGCCTCCCCGGGCGGGCGTGGCTCGCTCACGAGCGGATGACCGCGAGCACCTCGTCGCGGCGGCGTTCCATGTCCGCGCGCGACACGAGCGACTCCAGGCACAGGCGCAGCAGCGGCTCGGTGTTCGACGGGCGCACGTTGAAGTGCCAGTCGTCGTAGTCGATCGAGATGCCGTCGAGCCTGCTCTGGCGGGCGTCGGCGTAGCGCTCGGCGAGCTCGGCCATCTTGCCCTCCTGGTCGGCCACCTGCGAGTTGATCTCGCCCGAGATGAAGTAGCGCGAGCGGTAGGGCTTCAGCAGCGACGACAGCGACACGCCCTCGGCGCAGAGCTTCTCGAGGATCAGCAGCGCCGGCAGCGTGCCCGAGTCGGCGCAGTAGAAGTCGCGGAAGTAGTAGTGGCCGGACACCTCGCCGCCGAACAGCGAGCCCTCCTCGCGCATGCGCGCCTTGAAGAACGCGTGGCCGACGCGGTTGACGTAGGGCGAGCCGCCCGCGGCGCGCACCGTGTCGGGCACCGCGCGCGATGCCCGCACGTCATACAGGATCGCCGAGCCGGGATGGCGCGCCAGCAGCGACTGCGCGAGCAGCGCGGTGAGGAAGTCGCCGTCGACGAAGGCGCCGGAGTCGTCGATGAAGAAGCAGCGGTCGGCGTCGCCGTCCCAGGCGATCCCGAGGTCGGCGCCGGTGTCTGTGACCTGGCGCATGATCGCCCGGCGGTTCTCGGGCAGCAGCGGGTTGGGCTCGTGCACCGGGAAGCTCCCGTCGGGCGTCCAGCCCGTCTCGATCAGCTCGAGCTCGAGGCTCTCCAGCAGCGGCCCGACCATCGGCCCGGCCATGCCGTTGCCGCCGTCCACGACGACCGCGAGCGCCGGCGCCGAGCGCACGGCGTCGGCGTCGATGAAGCGCAGCGCCGCGGCCTGGAACGCGCCGTATAGGTCGATCTCCTCTAGCGTCGCGCGCGCCGAGTCGTCACCGGCGCCGCCCGGACCGGCGCCCTGTGCGAGCTCGCGC
>DASPVR010000101.1:0-17086 GCA_035622255.1 Solirubrobacteraceae bacterium
GCGCTGCGCGAGCCCAAGCTGCTGGACCCGCGGCTGTACGAGACGGCCGAGCTGTTCTTCGGCTAGCGTGCCCGCCCGGCGCGCTCACAGCGGCCAGTAGCGGCGCACCTGCGCGAGCGCGCGGGCGACCTCGGGCAGCTCGTCCACGTCGGCGATGAACTGCGCCTCCTCCCCGCCCTCGTCCTCGCCGGCGAGCGCGTCGAGCACGGCGCCGACGCACTCGCCCAGCACCGGCGGGTTGTAGCCGCCCTCGAGCACGGCTCCCACGGGGATCGCCGCCGCGCTCGCCAGCGCGCGCACGCGCCGTGCCATCTCGGCGAACGCGGCGGTCTGCAGCTCGCAGGCGGCCAGGGGGTCTTCGGCGTGGGCGTCGAAGCCGGCCGACACGAGCACGAGGTCGGGGGCGAACGCGACCGCCGCGGGCAGCACCACGTGCGCGAGCAGCGCCACCCACAGCTCCCCGCCCGAGCCCGCCGGGACGGGCAGGTTGATCGTGAAACCCTCGCCCTCGCCACAGCCGGCGTCCTCGAGCGGGCCCGTGCCGGGGTAGAAAGGCGCCTGGTGGATGCTCGCGTAGAGCACGTCGGCGCGACGGCGAAAGATCTCGGCCGTGCCGTTGCCGTGGTGGACGTCCCAGTCGAGGATGAACACGCGGCCGGCCCCGAGCTCGGCGAGCGCGAGCTCGGCCGCGATCGCGACGTTGTTGAACAGGCAGAAGCCCATCGCACGCCGGGGCTCGGCGTGGTGGCCGGGCGGGCGCACGGCGCAGAAGCCGGCGCTGCCCTCGCCGGCCAGCAGCGCGCGCGTCATCGCGCAAGCGGCGCCGGCCGCGTGCAGCGCCGCCGCGCACGAGCGCTCGCTGAGGAGCGTGTCGGCGTCGATCGCGCCGCCTCCCGCGGCACATAGCGCCATCACGGCGCGCACGTGGGCGGCGCTGTGGACGAGATGCAGCTGCTCCTCATCCGCCGGCCGTGCGCGGCGGCGCTCCCATCGCGGACGCGCACGCGCCGCCAGCGCGCGCTCGATCGCCACGAGCCGCTGCGGGCTCTCGGGATGCCCTGGCCAGAGCGCGGATGGATCGTGCTCCAGGCAGACGGGGTCGCTGAAGTACAGGCAGGCGGTCATCGCGGGTGCGCAGGCGTCACGGCGCCATCCTCCCCCAACCGCCCTGAGGATGGTTGACTGGAGCGAGCCATGAGCGCCCCACGCGAGCCCGAGACGATGCGCGCGATGGTCTTCGAGGGCGTCGGCCAGCCGCTGCGCGCGACACACCGGCCGATCCCCGAGCCGGGCGCTGGCCAGCTGCTGCTGCGCGTGCACGCGTGCGGCGTCTGCCGCACCGACCTGCACCTGCTCGACGGCGAGGTGCCGATCGCCTCGCCGCCGCGCGTGCTCGGACACCAGATCGTCGCCACCGTGCAGGCGGGCGGCGAGGGGACGTCGGCTGCCTCCGAGCGCGATGCGCGCGTCGGCGTGCCCTGGCTGGGCTGGACGTGCGGCGAGTGCGTCTACTGCCGCAGCGGGCGCGAGAACCTCTGCCTGCGCGCGAGGTTCACCGGCTGCGACATCGACGGCGGCATGGCCGAGTACGCGCTCGCCGACGAGCGCTTCTGCTTTTCGATTCCCCCCGAGTACCCCAGCGCCCAGGCCGCCCCGCTGCTGTGCGCAGGGCTGATCGGCTATCGCGCGCTGTCGATGTGCGGCGACGCCGAGCGGCTCGGCCTGTACGGGTTCGGAGCGGCGGCGCACATCCTCACCCAGGTCGCGCGCTGGCAGGGCAGGCGCGTGTTCGCCTTCACCCGCCCCGGCGACCGGGCCGCGCAGCAGTTCGCGCTTGCGCTTGGGGCGGAGTGGGCCGCCTCCAGCGACGAGCCGCCTCCCGAGGAGCTCGACGCGGCCATCGTCTTCGCCCCCGACGGCGCGCTCGTGCCCGTGGCGCTGGGCGCGCTGGCGCGCGGCGGCACGGTCGTGTGCGGCGGCATCCACATGAGCGACATCCCCAGCTTCCCCTACGAGCTTTTGTGGGAGGAGCGCAGCGTGCGCTCGGTCGCGAACCTCACCCGCCACGACGGCGAGGAGCTGCTCGCGCTCGCGCCGCGCGCCGACGTGCGCACCCACGTCACGACGTACGCGCTCAAGGACGCAAACGAGGCGCTCGCCGACCTGCGCGCCGGCCGCTTCACCGGCGCCGCGGTGCTCGTGCCCGACGGCAGCTCGAACGCGACCGCGTCCTAGCGCGCCACGCGGCGACGCGCCGCTACAAGCCCGCTGCGTGCACGGCCGCAAGCCCGGCCCACTCGCCGTAGGGCGCGAAGAAGCTGCGCACCTGCTGCTCGCTTGCCCGCGCCCGCGGGTCGCCGCCGCTGAGCCGGCGCCCCACGAGCTTCAGCAGCCCCAGGTCACCCGCGGGGAGCTGGTCGAAGCGCCCCTGCCCGCGCAGCGCGAGCATCTCGATCGTCCACGAGCCGATGCCGGGGATCGCGCGCAGCCGCTGCCAGCCGCGCTCGGGGTCATCGCCGTCGAGCTCGATGCGCCCGCGGGCGACCTCGCGCGCGGCCCTCACGAGCGCGATCGCCCGGCTCTCGGCCAGGTCGCAGGAGACGAGCGCCGCGGGTGCGGCGCCGCTGAGCGTGGCCGGGGCGGGCAGGTCACGCTGACCCGCGCACCAGCCGTCTTCACCGCTCCAGCGCCGGCCGAGCATCGCGACGATGCGCCGCTGGATCGCCGCGGCGCGCTCGTACTCGATCAGCTGCTCGCACACGGCCCACACGAGCGCCTCGAAGGGCTGTGGACGCCTGCCGACGCGAAGCCACGGCCGCCGGCGCAGCGAGCGCCCGATCAGCGGATCGCGCGCGAAGCGCCGGTAGAAGCCGCCCAGCTCGTCGTCGACCCCGAGCGCGAAGCGCAGGCGCTCGATCCCGTGCTCGGCAGCGGCCCTGCTGGTGGCGCGCGCGCCGAACAGGACAGCGTCGGGCGACGGCTGGGCCACGCGCACGGCCACCGGCTGACCGTCGGCGTCGTGCAGCAGGCGCTCGAGCACGTCTCCCCGCCTGCGCGTCACGCCGTCCGCGCCCACCCGAGGGGGCAGCCGAAACGGCCACGCCGGGCGCACCTGGACGCGCAGCTCGATGGGCGTGCGCATCCCCTTGGCGGATCCGTTCAGCGGTCCCGGCGACCGAGCAGGTGCACGTCGATCAGCAGCGACCTCGTGCCGACGATCTGCACGACCTCCTCGCCCTTGCCCGTCCCGCGCCGGGCGCGTCCGAGCAGGCCGCGCCGCGCGCCGGCGGGGCGTGCGCGCGCGTCGAGCTCGCGACGCCGACGCTGCGCCAGGCCGACGACGGCGACGCCAGCGACGAACCCCCCGGCCGCTACTGCCGCGGCCTGCATGCTCGGCGCGACCGACCTGACGAGGGCACCGGCCGAGCGTTCGCGCACGACCGCCTCGGGCGCGAGCACTGGGAGCGCGTCGACCTCCTCGATCTCCTCCAGTTCGCCCACGCGCGCAAGTGTAGAGGCCGCTCCCGACCGCTTTTTCGGGCCGCCCGGCCGCTCGCTCGGCCTCCCCCACCTACAGCGGGCGCTCGTATACCCGATAGCGCTTGACGATCCGCCCGCCCATCGCTTCCATCCCGCGGTTCATCGAGACGTTCGTCTCGAGCACCCAGCCCATCTCGCCGCCCTTCTGGGGCGTGACGGCGGCCATGTCGAAGTGCTCGACATACAGCTTGGCGGCCACGCCCGTGCTCTGGTACTCGGGCTTGACGCCGAGGAAGCCGACGCGAACCCGGTCCATGATGCTGCGTTTTCGCAGGAAGTGCCACCAGCCCAGGGGCAGCAGCCTGCCCTTCATCTTGTGCAGCACCTGGTTGATGTCGGGCACCGTGATCGCCATTCCCACGACCTCGCCCGTGTCTTCGCGCTCAGCGACCATGAACCAATGCTTGTCGTAGACGAGCTGGAGCAACTGCGCGAGCGCGTCGAGGTCCTTCTTGTCGTAGGGCACGAAGCCCCAGTTGCGCGACCAGGCCGAGTTGTAGACCTCGGCGAAGCGGTCCATCTCCTTGCGCAGGTGCAGCCGGCTCATCTTGCGCACGCGGATGTGGTGCTTGCTCTGAAGCTGCTCGGCGAGGTCGAAGATCAGCGGCTTGACGCGCTCGCGGTCAGAGATCTCGAGGTTCCACATGTTGAGGTCCATCGCCTTGGTCAGTCCCGCCTGCTCGGCGCGCTGCTGGTAGTAGGGCGGATGCCAGGGCTGGAGCACCATCGGGCGCAGCTCGAAGCCCTCGATCAGGATGCCGCTCTCCTCGTTCATCGCGAAGTCGGCCGGGCCGACCATGTGATCGCAGCCGCGCGCCGACAGCCACTCGCCCGCGGCGCCCACCAGCGCATCGAGGACCTCTTGGTCGTCCTCGAACTCCAGGAACCCGAACCACCCCCATTTGCTGGCGTGATAGTCGTTGTAGGCATGATCGATCTGGGCGGTGACGCGCCCGACGACCCGCCCGTCTCGCCGCGCAAGGAAGTACTCGCCCTCGCCGTGGTCGAAGTAGGCGTTCAGGCGCCTGGTCAAAAAGATCCAGCGCTCGAGCTTCAGCGGGGGCACCCACAGCGGGTGGTTAGCATGCAGGCGAAACGGCAGCTGGATGAAGGCTTTCAGGTCTCTGCGGCCCGCGACCGCCCTCACCTCGACACCCATGCCCAGACACCCTAGATGTCCACGTCGGTAGACGTCTTCGCCAAGGTTCACGGCCACGAGCGCGAGGAGATCCTCAGCGCGGCGCGCGAGGCCGGGCTGATCCCCTACTTCCGCACGGTCGAGTCGCCGGCGATGCCGGTCGTCGAGATGGAAGGCAGCCCACGGATCATGCTCGCCTCCAACAACTACCTCGGGCTGACGGGCGACGAGCGCGTGATGCTCGGAGCCGAGCAGGCCCTGCATCGCTACGGCACCGGCCTCACGGGCTCGCGCCTGATGAACGGGACGACGCCGCTGCACCTCGAGCTCGAGCAGGAGATCGCCGAGTGGATGCAGTCCGAGGACGCGCTCGTGTTCACGACCGGACACCAGGCCAACGTCGGCACGCTCGGCACGCTGCTGGGGCCGGGCGACACGGTGATCGTGGACGCAGCCGACCACGCCTCGATCCTCGACGGCGTGCTCCAGTCGCGCGCCAAGATGCGCCCGTTTCGCCACGGGCGCCTGGACAAGCTGGAGCGCGCGCTGCAGCGCGCGCACGAGGACGGCGGCGGTGCGCTGGTCGTCGTCGACGGCGTGTTCTCGATGGAGGGCGACGTAGCGCCGCTGGTCGACATCTGCGAGCTGTGCGCGCGTCACGGCGCGCGCCTGATGGTCGACGAGGCGCATGGCGCCGGCGTGCTCGGCACCCGTGGCGCGGGCGCGAGCGAGCTGCTCGGCGTGGAGGACAGCGTCGACCTGCGCATGGGCACGTTCTCCAAGTCGCTGGCGGCCTGTGGGGGCTTCGTGGCCGGGCCGGCCGACGTGATCGACTACCTGCGGATCTCCTCGCGCGCGTTCCTGTTCACCGCCTCCGCCGTCCCGGCGGCGCTCGGCGCCGCCCTGGCGGCACTGCGGATCGTGCGCTCCGAGGAGGGGCCGGCGCTGCTGGCGCGCGTGCTCGAGCGCGCCGACTACTTCGCGACCGGGCTGCGGTCGCTCGGCTACCGCGTGCTGAGCGGCGCGCCGGTGCGCACTGGTCCCAACGAGCAGGCCCCCGTCGAGGCGATCCAGACGCCAATCGTGCCGGTGCTCGTCGGCGATGACTGGAAGGCCGCGCTGCTGTGGCGCGCGCTGTACGACGCCGGCGTGTTCACCAACTGCGCGCTGTACCCCGCGGTGCCCCACGGTGGGGCGCTGCTGCGCACGAGCCTGATGGCCACGCACGACGTTCCCACGCTCGACCGCGCGCTCGACGTGTTCGCCGCCGTCAAGCGCGATGTCGAGGCCGAGCACGGCCTGATCGGCGGCCCCGAGCCGGCTTGAGCGACCCCGCCGCGAGCCTACGCGGGCGCGTCCGCGGCGCCGCCTTCTTGTCCGATCTCTCACGAGTCGGGTGCTAAAAGAAAAAGGTCGCTTCTAGCGCAGGAAGGGTCCGGCGCACGGTTGACCGGACGAGCGGTTGAGCCTAGCTTCATGGAGCGCTCTGCATGACCCTCCCGGGAATGTGCCAGTGAGGCCGCCGGGGACGTACAGCGGTATCGGCATCGCCCAAGACAGGCGTGGGCGAGCTCGAGACGGCCATCGCGGACGCGATCGTCAATGTCAAGCAAGGATGTTGCCGGCAGCGAACTTTCGCGATGGCAACCGGAGGATGCCACCGACATGAACGCGACAGCGACAAGAGCACCCCTCGGTCCCCAGTACATGCGCGCGCTCGAGCGCGCCAACAAGGTCCGCCTGGCCCGCGCGGAGCTCAAGCGCAAGGTGGCCGTCGGCGAGCTCGACGTGGGCGAGGTGATCCTGCGATGCCCGTGGGAGACACACAGCATGGCCGTCGCCGACCTGCTGATGAGCCAGCGCCGCTGGGGCCAGACGCGCTGCCGCAGGTTCCTCGGTCAGATCCAGATGTCGGAGAAGAAGACGCTCGGATCCATGACCGAGCGCCAGCGGCACACGCTCGCGTCGCTGCTGCAGCCGAGCGCGCTCGGCGCCGAGGCGCACCGGGGGCAGGGCGACGGTGTCGACTTGGAGCGGGTCGCGCCGCAGCGCGACCCCTGGCTAACGGACAGCCTGACGAGAGCTTGAGCTGCCACCAGCCCGCGAGCATGCCGATCAGGCCGAGCCGCGGGCGCACTTCCCAGACTCCGCAGCTGCCCTGGCCGAGATCACGGACGGGCAGCCGTTTGAACTTGTGGCGACCCGGTTCCAGGCGCATCTCCTCGAGCAGCTCCTGCGCCCGCCGCTCGTGCTCTGCACGCGCGGCGACGCGCGCGCGCATCTCCTGAAGCCGGCCCGCGAGCCCGTCGCGCAGCCGCTCCAGCTCCTCGAGATCCAGCAGACGCGCGCCAGCGCAGCCGCCGTCGCGGCGGCCGCCGCCTGGGGCCGGCCGTCCGCCGTCGCTCGCGAGCGCACGGGAGGGGGCGGGGATGTGAGGGAAGCCGTCGGCCACGATCGCAGCCAGCTCGTGCTCCAGCCGTGCCACCTGGGCGCGCAGCGAGCGCCTGGCGGCGAGCTCATCGACCTCGGGGCTCGCAGCGACATGGCGGCGCTCGACGACTGGCTGCTGTTGCTGGCTCACCCGGCCTCCTCCTTGTAGGCGGACAACGAGTCTACCAACGCCCCTGACGCCGCGCCAGGGCCTGGTGGCCCGGCACCGAGGCGACGCCGCGCTGTGGCCGGCGGCCGTCAGACGGGGCCGAGCGCGCAGCGGCATGTCCAGAGGGTCTCTTCGACATACAGCGTCGGTACACCCGGGACCTGGATCGCGAACAGCAGCAGCTCACGGGTGGAGGCATTCGGGGCGTGCCCGGGCGCGAGCTCGCCGAACAGCGTCGCGAGCGCGGCCGTGTCGTCGGCGATCACGAGCCGCCCGGCGGCCAGCGGTGGAGCGTCCGCGCAGCGCCCGAGCGGCTCGCCCTCACGGCTGGCGCGAATCCCGATCGTTCCCCGCACCAGGCGGGCGTCGAGCGCCCACACGGCGACGCCGGTGTCAAGGAGCGCGATCAGCAGGACGTCGGCGAGCAGGCCTTCGCTGACGAAGCCGCCGTGGAGCATGCGCTCGAGTACGACGCCCTCCAGCGGGGTGCGCACGACGTCGGGGTCCAGGCCGATCTGTCGGTAGAAGGCGCGGTAGGCGGCGGGAACGGGCTCGCGGCGAATCGCGACCGCGCGCGCGCCGCGAAAGCCGTTGGAGAGCGCGCGCAGGCGCGCCTGGAGCTCGCGCGGCGAGCGTCCACCGAGGGAGCCTCCGTGGCGCACCTCGACGCCGGCGAACAGCAGCTGCAGCTGCGGCAGCTCCTCGCTCACCTCGGGCGCGCGCCATCCGCGCTCTGGCTCGAAGCGCTCGCCCGCACCCGCGCCGGGGGGCAGTGCCGCCTGGCCTCCCGCCGGCGCGCCGGCGGGAGGGCCGGCCCCGGCGCCAGGACGGCGCGCGCGACGCGAGCGCCAGCTCAACGCGCCGGGGCCCTCCACCCGCGCGCCTTCGCCGCCGCCACTAGCTCGTTCACGCGCGCGCGCAGCGCAGCGAGCGTCGGCGTCGATAGCAGCGGCCTGCTCTCGGCGGCGCCGCCGGGGAGCACGAACGTGACCTGCGGGCAGCTCACGACCTCGTAGAGGCTCGCGAGCACCCCATCGCGGTCGAAGCCGACCTGCACGCCGGTGAGCCCGCGTGCGGCGATCAGCATGCGCAGCCGCTGGCGCTGGCCTTTGATCGCCACCGCCGCGAAGCGCACCTCCGGGTAGGAGGCCGACAGCGCCTGCATCTCGCCGACCACCGCCGGGCAGGAGCTCGCGTCGACGAACAGCGCGAGCACGAGCGGCGCCCCTTCATAGAGCTCGCAGACGTTGAGAATGCCGGACCCCCTGACCTGGCAGGCCGGCCTGCTGCCCGCCGAGCCGTCGTTTGCGTGCGTGGCGACGTTCGCGTCGCCGTTGACGTTGCCGCTGGCCAGCGGCAGCGCGAACGCCGGGATCACCCGCCCCGGGCGCACGCCCGTCTGCCCTGAGCTGCTCAGCGACCTGTTGATCGTCAGCAGCACGATGATCACGACCGCCAGCAGCCACAGATAGCGCCCGTAGCGGGGCGGGCGTGGCTGGGCGCTCGTCGGACCCGCGTCCGGCGGCGGCGTGCCCTCAGGCCGCCTCATGGCGGGCCTTGTGGCGGCGCCCGGGAAGCCGGCCCCAGGGTGAGCCTGCGCCGCTTCGCCCGAGCAGCGCGCGCAGGCGCAGCCGCAGCGTCGTCTCGCGGCCCCCGCTTTCGGCGGCGCGCGCGGCGAGCACGAGCGCCGCCGGCAGCGCCACGAGCACGCCGAGCAGCGACACGCTCAGGTCGATCATCGTGACCAGGCCGAAGTCGCGCAGCATCTCGATGTCCGACAGCGCGAGCACGCCGAAGCCGACGATCGCTGTGACCCCGGACGCGGCGACCGCGGCGCCCGTGTGCCGGTAGGTGCGGCGCAGCGCCGCGACCGTGTCGTGGCCGGCCAGACGCTCCTGGCGATGGCGCTCTGACAGCAGCACGCTGAACTCGGTGGAGATGGCGATAACGAGCGCTCCCAGCGTGACCGACATCGGGTTGAGCGGCACGCGCACCGCGAACAGCACCAGCGCCGACCAGCCCGTGGCGAGCACGATCGGCACGAGCGGGACCAGCGCCCGGCGGGCATCGCCGCGAAAGGCTCCGAGGAGCACGAGCGCGACGACGACGAGCCCAGCGATCAGCGCCTCGATGCGCCGCCACGGAGACGCAACCTCGGCGCCCGACTTCGCCGCCAGCACGGGCAGCCCGACGAGCTGCGCGCTCACCCCCGGCGGCGGGTGCAGCCTGGCGCGCATCTGTTCGATCAGACGCTGCTGCTGGTCGAGCCCCATCAGCCTGATCCCGAACGCGAGCGTCGCGGTGTTGCGATCGGCCGTGATCACATCCTGGGAGAAGTAGGCCGGTATCGCCGCGAGCAGCGCATTGACCTGCCCCTGCGTGAGCTTGTGCTCGCCGGCCTGCGCGCCGCCGGGCGGGGCGACGGCGCTCGGCGCCGCGCTGGACTGGAACAGGTCGGGCAGCGAAAAGGCCGGGCACAGCCGGGCGGCGCCGCAGCCGCTCGATGGGCTGTAGCCGAAGTGGGCGAGCACGGCGCTCTCATAGGCGCTCATCCATTCGATCGTGGCCGGCTTGGCGAGATCCTTGCCGCTAACCATCAGATCGATCTCCCCGCCGACCCCCGACGCGTGCTCGAGCGTGTCCAGGGCGCGCAGCGAGCTGAGGCTCTGGGGGACGAGCTTTGAGATGTCCGTCTCCACACGCGTCTGGCCCTCGAGGCCCCAGCCGAGCGCCGCGAGCGCGAGCCCAGCCGCGAGCACGCGCCCCGGCCGGCGCACGGCATGTACGAGCGCCGCGCGCTCCACCGCGTGCGTCAGCCAGTTGTCGGCAAGCAGCTCACGCGCTCCACGCCAGGCCGGGCCGATCGCCTGAGCCCGCGATGCGGGCACGCGTGCGCCTGGCGCACGCGCGGCCCCCCCACCCTTCCCCGCGAGCACGATCGCCGCCGAGCCGAGCGTGAGCGCACACACGAACGCGAGCCCGACGCCGATCGCGAGCAGGATGCCGAAGCCACGCACCATCGGAACGGGCGAGAGCATCACGACGAGGGTCGCAGCGGCGCTGGCCGCGGCGGCCGTGGCGATCGTCGGCGCGCCAGTGCGCGCCGCGAGCAGCACGGCTGCGCGCGCATCGCCGGCCCCCTGCGCCAGCGCCTCGCCAACGCGTGACTGGAACTGGATCGCGTAGTCGACGGCCAGCCCGACGAGCACCGGCAGGACCGCCACCTGCGCGACGGTCAGCGATGCCCCGACGAGCGACAGCCCGCCAAACGTGAGCGCCGCCGCGAGCAGCGCGACGGCGAGCGGCAGCAGTCGTGGCCGGCCGTTGAACACGAGCCCGAGCGAGAGCGCCATCGCCGCGAGCACGGCCACGAGCAGCACCTCGATCGAGCGCGTGATGGAGCCGGCGAGGTCTGAGACGATCACCGGCTCGCCCGTGACGAGGTAGGTCTCGCCGTGTGTGAGCTGCCACTGGGGCATCGCCACCGCCTGGCGGACGAGCGCGATCGTGCGCGTGCGCTGCGCCTCCGACAGCCCGGCCCGCATGCGCACGGACACCAGCGCCGTTTCCGGGCTGGGGAACAGGTAGGCGAAGCGCTGCTTGGGCGTGCCCGCCGGCTTGTCGGAGTCGAACACGAGCGCCGAGACGAAGTTCGGATCGCCGAGGCTGGGGCGTGCCGACAGCCCGTACTGGAGCGCGAGCGTGGCGATCGACTCCTGAAAGCGGGTTGTCGTGACCGCGCGCGCCTGGGCGCCGAGCGTGTGGGCTTCGCCGGCCGACAGGCCGTGTGCGAGCGCCGCCTGCGTGATCGCGCGTTCAGCCTGCGCGGCCTGCGTCTGGGCGAGCCTGGTTTCGCGGTCCAGCTGTTCGTTGATCTGGCTGGCCGCTTCGTTGATGAAGGTGCCCGGCCCGAGCACAACCTTCACCGTGCGCGCGCGCGCGAGCTGCCCGCAGGGCCCGTTGACGCCCCCCTCCTGCGCGAGCGCAGCGGTGGGCACGTTGCCCGACAGGCAGCCTTCGAGCCCCGTCATGCGACCGATGTCCGCGCTGAAGAGAAGCTGCTGGAGATTACCCTTGACCACGACCTGCACGGGCTCTTCACCGAAGCTGCGATAGAAGCTCTGAGTGGCGCGATATTCGCCGCTCGAGCGCGACACGAACGTGTCCGTGGCAGCGGTCGGGTGGAGGCTCAGCGCCGCCAGCGCACCGCCAGCGCCGAGCGCCAGCGCGAGCGCGACGACCAGGCGGGGCCTGCGCGTGGCGCCGCGCGCCAGCGCCACCAGAAGTCGGGAGGGCCTCACAGGCGAAGGCTAGCCAGGCCGGGCGGCGCCGGCGAGGAGCCTAGTCCATGCCCAGGGGGCCGGCGGACTCACCGGACAGGAACTGGCGCACGAAGGGGTTTTCGGACGCGAACAGCTCCGCCGCCGGGCCGGACTCGACGATCCGTCCCTTCCATAGGACGGCGATGTGTTCGGCCACGCGCCGCGCGCTCATGATGTCGTGGGTGATGACCACGTAGCAGCCTCCGTTCTCGGCGTGCACTTCCTTGATCAGCTCGCACAGCAGCGCGGTGCGCACGGGGTCGAGGCCCGAGTCGGGCTCGTCGAAGAGCACGATGTCGGGGTCGAGCACGAGCGCGCGCGCGAAGCCCGCGCGCTTTCGCATGCCGCCCGAGAGCTCGTTTGGCATCTTCTCGCCCTCTCCGCTGAGACCGACCTCGCGCAGCCGCCGGTTGACGATCTCGGCGATCTCGTCGTCCCCCTTCTCGGTGTGCTGGCGCAGCGGAAAGGCGACGTTGTCATACAGGTTGAGCGAGCCGAACAGAGCGCCGTCCTGGAACAGCACGCCGAACTTTCTGCGGATCTCGAACAGCTCGGCGTCGCTGAGCGCGGGGATCGACTGACCGTGGACGAGCACGTCGCCCTCGTCAGGGTAGAGCAGCCCGACGATGTGCTTGATGCACACCGACTTGCCCGTACCCGAGGGGCCGATGATCATCGAGATCTGGTTCTCGGGCAGGCCCATGTTCAGCCCCCGCAGGACGTGGTTTGAGCCGAAGGACTTGTGCACCTCGATGAAGCGGATGGCGTCGGGCTCGCGCGCCGGGCGGATCGTGCCGGTGTGGTAGCGGAACTCTTCCTCGGCGCCGGTCGGGCCGTTG
Source organism: Solirubrobacteraceae bacterium (assembly GCA_035622255.1). GTDB lineage: Bacteria > Actinomycetota > Thermoleophilia > Solirubrobacterales > Solirubrobacteraceae > Palsa-744. The sequence goes on from DASPVR010000101.1 coordinate 12,439, forward strand.
GCCGCGCCCGCATCCGCGGCGCTCGGCGCCGCGCTCTGCTCGTCGGCGGCCATCTCAGCCTCCAATCGGGGCGCGGGCGTTGCCGCCCCAGAACAGCTGTGTGCCGAACATGCCGATCAGGTGCACGAGGATGATGTTTAGCACCATCGACTTGGCCGTCGCGCGGCCCACGCCCACGGGCCCGCCGCTGGCGGTATAGCCGTAGTAGCACCCGACGAGCACGATCGCCGTGCACATCGTCATCCCCTTGATCAGGCTGAACAGGAGGTCGGTGGGGTTCTGGAATAACCAGAACACGAGCAGGTAGCCACCCGAGGAGACGAAGCCCAGCTGATCGACGATCGCCAGATAGGAGGCCAGGTAGGCGACGCCGATCGCACCTATGTACATGAACGGCAACACGAGCCAGGCCGCGAGCAGGCGCGTCGCGCACAAAAACGTCATCGAGTTGATCCCCATCACCTCCAGCGCGTCGATCTCCTCGGAGATCCGCATCGCGCCGAGCTCGGCCACGATGCCGGTGCCGACCTTCGCCGACATCATGTAGCCGAAGGCATAGGGGACAGCCTCACGCAGGTTGCACCAGGCCGCGTACACGCCGGCGTAGGTCGGCGCGCTGAACGACTGGTTGAAGTAGGCCGCGGCGATCCCGCACGGGCCCAGGCCGGTGATGAACACCAGGCTCCAGATCACGATCGTCGAGTAGATGATCAGGATGCCCGCCTGGCGCAGCGTCTCGCCGAAGAAGCGAAACACGCGCAGCCCGTAGACGTCGCGCACGACGTCGCCCATGAAGCCGGCGATCTCGCCGGTGCCGGCGAGCCATTCACGCGGCAGCGCGAACAGTTCGTTCACTTGACCACCAGGATCTGGGGATGGGTCGCGAGCAGCGTCTGGGTGAAGACGTAGTTGAACGCCCCGATCCCCAGGAAGGCGATCACGACGGCTTCGTTGACCGCTCGCCCGACGCCCTCGGCGCCGCCGGAGGCCGACATGCCCTTGTAGCAGCACACGATCGCGATCAACGCGCCGTAGATCGTCGTCTTCAGCGTCGAGCCCCACATGTCCGGGATGTCGGAGTTCGCGAACAGCGTCGTCCAGAAGGGGCCCAGCGAGCCGCCGTTCTGCAGCGTGGCGAGGATCCCGCCGAACAGCCCGAACAGGATCGCGTAGATGTTGAACAGGCCGGTCACGAGCATCAGCGCCAGGAAGCGCGGCACCACGAGGTTCTTGACCGGGTCGACGCCCAGCACCTGCAGCGCGTCGAGCTCCTCCCTGACCTTGCGCGCGCCGAGGTCCGCGGTGATCGCCGTGCCGCCGACGCCAGCGATCACGATCGAGGTGACCAGCGGGCCCAGTTCGCGGACGACGATGATCACGAAGAAGGCGCCGAGGCGGTCCAGCGCCCCGATCAGGACCAGGAAGTCCGCTGCCTGCAGGCCCGGGGCCCCGTAGCAGATCGCGACCGTGGAGATCAGCAGCGGAAACCAGCACAGCCGCAGCACGAACAAAAACTGCGAGACGAACTCGCCCCCGTAGGGGTAGGGCGGCCTCAGGGCAGACCAGATCGTTTTGCCCGTGAGGATCATCATGTCCCCGAATTCTTCGAGCAGGTGTCTAAACGGATGAAGGGCCCGTTCAGCGGCGCTGCTTGCCATCGCTCCCCTTCCCTTGTCGCGGTGGGCGGCTGCGACAAACTCTACGACATGGGTCTCCGGCACGCCAGCCCCTGCCGCCCGGGCTCGCACAGAGCGCGCCGGGCGCCGCCGGCGATCCGCGCCGGGCAAGGCGGCCCCCGCCGGGGCGCCCGCGCAGCGGGCGCTGCTCGCGGCCGGCGCTGGTATGTTGCGCGAATCGTGAGGGAGAGGCAAGTCGCTGCGCTCGTGCTCGGTGGCATGTGCGCCACGCTCGTCGTAAGCGGATGCGGCAGCGGCCCCGAACAGACCAAGGGCGAACCCAAGGCGAACTTCACGATCCAGGTGCTGCGCGCGAGCTTTCCGGCCAAGCAGTCGATCGCGCGCACGACCGCACTCGTGTTGACCCTGCGCAACGCGAGCGCCAAGACGGTGCCCAACATCGCGGTCACGCTCGACTCGCTGCAGTACACCGAAAACTATCCCGAACTGTCGGCCAGCAAGCGCCCGGTGTGGGTCGTCGAACGAGGACCGGGGGCGGTCGCCAAGCCGCCGGTGCAGACCCAGGAAGTAGCCTCGCCGGGCGGCGGCGAAACCGCCTACGTCAACACGTGGGCGCTCGGCCCGCTAAGGCCAGGCGGGGTCGAAACCTTCCGCTGGATCGTGACGCCGGTCAAGTCGGGCCTGCACGTGGTCCACTACAGGGTCGCCGCCGGTCTGGGCGGCAACGCAAAGGCTGTCCTGCCCTCGGGAGCGCCGGTCGCAGGGCGGTTCGTGAGCTACATCACGCCCGCGCCGCCACCACGCCACGTCAACCCGAACACCGGCCGCGTACAGCCGGGGGAATACCCGAAGGTGCCCGGCTCGGCGCCCTGAGCGCGCTGGCGTTTGGCCGTCTGTCGAAAGATCGAACCCGCGCTTTCGCCAGGCGGTGATGTCCTTCCGTCGCCTTGTCATTACGATTGCGCGTCGGCCCTCGCGTTCGGCGAAGCGCGTGCCCCGCGCGGCCTCACCACGGCAAGGAGGATTCGACCTAGCGATGTCCGCGACAGCCCAGCAGACCGCAATCCGCGACCTCGTCGTCGGCGATGAGCCGCTGACGATCGAGAAGTCCGCCGGCAAGAGCGACCCGACGGCGGCCGACGTGCTGGCGATGGCAGACGAGCTCGGCGTGCGGATGGTCGATCTCAAGTTCACCGACGTCCCCGGCACCTGGCAGCACATGACGCTCTCGGTCAGCGCCCTTGAGGAGGACGCTTTCAGCGACGGGCTCGGCTTCGACGGCTCCTCGATCCGCGGCTTTCAGCAGATCTCCGAGTCGGACATGCTGCTGATGCCCGACGCGAGCACGGCGAAGATCGACCCGTTCTACGCCGAGCGGACGCTGTCGCTGATCTGCAACGTGATCGACCCGATCACGCGCGAGGCCTACTCGCGCGACCCACGCTATGTCGCGCAGAAGGCCGAGCGGCACCTGATCGACAGCGGCATCGCCGACACGGCGTTCTTCGGGCCGGAGGCGGAGTTCTACGTGTTCGACCGTGTCGCCTTCGACCAGAAAACGCAGCTGGCCTTCTACGAGGTGGACACCGTCGAGGCCTATTGGAACCGCGGCGCGGGCTTCGGCGACCCGGACGCCAAGCCCAACATCGGCCACCATCCACGCTCACAGGAGGGCTACTTCCCCGCGCCTCCGCTGGACACGATGGGCGACCTGCGAGCGCTGATGGTCTTGACGCTCGAGGCACTCGGCGTGCCGTGCGAGTTCCACCACCACGAGGTCGGCGGTCCCGGCCAGGGCGAGATCGACCTGCGCTTCCAGCCGCTGCTGCAGATGGCCGACACGCTGATGATGCACAAGTACATCGTCAAGAACGTCGCCCGTGCGGCCGGCAAGAGCGCGACCTTCCTGCCCAAGCCGATCTTCGAGGAGAACGGCTCCGGGATGCACGTGCACCAGTCACTGTGGAAGGACGGCGCGACGCTGATGTTCGACGAGAACGGCTATGCGCTGCTGTCGAAGCTCGCGCTCAGCTATGTCGCCGGCGTGCTCGAGCACGGCCGCGCCCTGATGGCGTTCTGCGCGCCCACGTGCAACAGCTACCGGCGCCTCGTGCCGGGCTATGAGGCGCCCGTCAACCTCGTCCACTCCCAGCGCAACCGCTCGGCTGCCGTGCGCATCCCGATGTACCTCGCCTCGCCGAAGGCCAAGCGCGTCGAGTTCCGCCCCCCTGACCCGCTGACGAACCCATACCTCGGCTTCCCAGCGCTGCTGATGGCCGGCCTCGACGGCATCAAACGTGGGCTGGAGCCCGGCGAGCCGGTCGACGCCGACCTGTTCGACCTTCCCGAGGAGCGCCTCGCGCAGATAGAGCATGTGCCGGCATCGCTCGAGGACGCGATGGATGCGCTCGAGGCCGACCATGAGTTCCTGCTGGACGGCGGGGTGTTCACCGCCGACCTGATCGAGGAGTGGATTTCCTACAAGCGGGCCGAGGCCAAGGAGCTGTCCCTGCGTCCGCATCCGTGGGAGTTCGTGCAGTCCTATGACGGCTGAGCGCTGCCAAGCGCTTCGCCCCCGCATTCGACAGGAGGGATAGACCAAGCCCATGCCGAGGACCCGCCATCCAAACGTGACCGCCGCGCAATGGAGCCCCAACGGAGCCGCGCTCGGCGCGCTCGATCTGACGCTGCCCGACAACCAGGTGTTCGCGTCGAACGTGTTCTCTCCGGCGGTCCAGCGTCATCGCCTGCCCAAGCACGTCTACCGGGCTCTGCAACAGACGCTCGCCCACGGTGAGGCGCTCGACACCTCGCTCGCCGACGCCGTCGCGCAGGCGATGAAGGAATGGGCGATGGAGCGGGGGGCGACGCACTACACGCACTGGTTCCAGCCGCTCACCGGGTCCACGGCCGAGAAGCACGACTCCTTCTACGCGCCCACCGGCGAAGGAACAGCGATCGCCGAGTTCTCGGGCAAGGAGCTGATCCAGGGCGAGCCCGACGCCTCGTCG